>OY760427.1:5502500-5919514 GCA_963663495.1 Rhodothermales bacterium | reverse complement strand
GCAACGGAGAGCGCCTCCATTGGGCCAAAAAGGGGCTCGTGCAGGCTGTTTTTGGTCCAACAGCTGGCTTTTCGCCGCACAGCGGCCCGTGGAACCTCAATAAACACTCTCGCAGGCCCGGTTTCCTGCTGCGGCCGGACACACCCGGTATGCAGATCAGGCTTCAAGTGCACAAGAAACGCGGATATCCCCGTTTTTCTGCCCGGCATCACCTGCAAACGGCCTGCCGAGCGTCTTTCAGAGTGCGCAATACGTCTCTGGACGGGTAATCATGCGGATAAGACCACGGGAGCGGCAACGGAAAGCACCTCCATTGGGCGAAAAAGGCCTTGTGCAGGCCTGTAAGGATGCCAATTGCTGTGCACAGAGGGATGACCAAGGCCATCAAGGAAGCAGACTGCCCTGTGTTAAAGAGCTGCCGAGCTGGCTAACAGCACTATTGGAACGCGTACGATTGATCCATGCTTGCCAGAACAAGAATGTGGCCGTGCAATACTACTATGAGCACGATATCCGGGCGCACCGTGCCACGGTTGAAAAGATTGGCACGTTTTCGGAGCTAATCACACGCATGGCAGGCTACAATGACTCCAGATCGTACGCTTTAAGCCGCTATAGCGATGCCAGCGCACGCAAAAGGGCTCAACGAAGCCGTTCGCGTGCAGAAACGCGCCCATATCTGCCACCAAAACGCCGACGACACCATACATCGCGCGTGTAGGTTATTGCGTGCACGGAAAACGGTGCATAAAGTATTCAATATTTGTAACCTGCACGGAATGGCATAACACCGCTGTTTTTGTACAAACAGCCGACTTGTTGCCGCACAGCAGCCCGTGGAGCTGCTATAACCTCTCTCAAAGGCCCGGTTTCCTGCCGCAGGCATCAACAAAGTCATCCTCGTCGTTGGAAATCCTTACTATTGAACCATCTGGGGGCTCTGCATTATGCTACTTGGAGCCCTAATCATCCAACACCCTAACACACCCATCGTTATGCAAGCATGTGAGACAACAACCAAGCCCTCAACCAAGGCCAGGAAGCGAGTGAAGCACTTCCGGGATATAATTGATCAAGATCGGGAGACCAAGATGGCACTCTTGCGATGCAGCGGTAGCATTGAGGAGCTGTTGGCTAAATTGGTCATGGAAGAGGAGGTAGAGTCGCTCTGTGGCAAGCGCTACGCGAGAGACGATGTGCACGACGGACGTTACGAGAGATGGGGGACCAATCCGGGTTCAATCAGGATCATGGGGAAACGCCTGAAGATCCGGGTGCAGCGCGTACGGGATAAGAAAGAGGGCAAGGAGCGTCCTCTGGAGACCTATTGTGAGCTACGCAATGCATCGGTTGAAGAGGAGAACAATCTGACGGAAAACATTCTTCTTGGGATCAGCCAGCGGGATTATCACCGTGTGGTCAGCGCGTTTGCGGACAGTTATGGATTGAGCGCTTCCTCGGTCAGTCGCACTTTCAGGAAGAAGAGTGCGGAGGCCCTCAAGAAGTTCGAAGAACGCGATCTGTCTTCGGAAACCTATGTGACGCTGCTGATAGATGGCAAGTACTTGCAGGAGTGCCAGATCGTGCTGTGTATGGGCATTACGGCAGACGGAAAGAAGGAGATCTTGGGCATGGTGGAGACGACCACGGAGAATGCGGAGGCGATTGCAGGTTTGTTGGAAAGCCTGATCAATCGCGGCCTGTGCTATGACCAGGGCCTGCTGTGCGTTGTGGATGGAGCGAAGGGGCTGTACAAGGCGGTAAAGGATGTCTTCGGCGACTACACGCAGGTGCAGCGTTGTACCTGGCACAAGCGGGAGAATGTGGTGAGCAAGCTCACGAAAAAGGAGGATGCGCCCAAGGTGCGTCGGAAGATGCAGGAGGCGTATCGTGAAGACACGTACGACGACGCAAAAGCGGGGCTTGAGACCCTACGGGATGACTTGGAGGAACAAGGGGAGGAAGCGGCCGCACGTAGCCTGGAAGAGGGCATGGAAGAGACGCTGACACTGCACAGGCTGGGTGTGGCGGATACGGTCGGATGCAGTCTGCTAACCACCAACATCATTGAGAATGTCAACGGCCAGCTGGCTAATCGAACGCGGCGGATCAGACGTTGGGTAAACTCAGATCAACGTCACCGATGGGTAGCAATGGCTATGCTGGAAACCGAACCCCGATTATGTAAGCTTGGCTGCGCAAAACACCTTCCGAAGCTCCAAAAAGCCCTGCTAAAATGTGTGCCGAAACCGTATCTTGGGCCCACTCCTAAGCCGGTCTTGAAAAAATAGACCAACTAAATCTGGCACCATGCCAAAGCGGTTCAAAGCTGTCACCGGTCTCCGGAGCGGAAACGCTTCGGCCTCATTGAAGCTGCGCTCTGCGACAAAGCGACGAAGCGCCCGGACGTGTCTCCGGAGCGGAAACGCTTCGGCCTCATTGAAGCGTACTGGCAACGCGTGCATACGTGTTCGTTTTTGTATTGTCTCCGGAGCGGAAACGCTTCGGCCTCATTGAAGCGGTGCCCAGCCGGAACCTTTAAAACATCGCGTGACCAAGTCTCCGGAGCGGAAACGCTTCGGCCTCATTGAAGCGCAGGCATGGTGCCAGATTTAGTTGGTCCATTTTTTCAAGACCGGCTTAGGAGTGGGCCCAAGATACGGTTTCGGCACACATTTTAGCAGGGCTTTTTGGAGCTTCGGAAGGTGTTTTGCGCAGCCAAGCTTACATAATCGGGGTTCGGTTTCCAGCATAGCCATTGCTACCCATCGGTGACGTTGATCTGAGTTTACCCAACGTCTGATCCGCCGCGTTCGATTAGCCAGCTGGCCGTTGACATTCTCAATGATGTTGGTGGTTAGCAGACTGCATCCGACCGTATCCGCCACACCCAGCCTGTGCAGTGTCAGCGTCTCTTCCATGCCCTCTTCCAGGCTACGTGCGGCCGCTTCCTCCCCTTGTTCCTCCAAGTCATCCCGTAGGGTCTCAAGCCCCGCTTTTGCGTCGTCGTACGTGTCTTCACGATACGCCTCCTGCATCTTCCGACGCACCTTGGGCGCATCCTCCTTTTTCGTGAGCTTGCTCACCACATTCTCCCGCTTGTGCCAGGTACAACGCTGCACCTGCGTGTAGTCGCCGAAGACATCCTTTACCGCCTTGTAAAGCCCCTTCGCTCCATCCACAACGCACAGCAGGCCCTGGTCATAGCACAGGCCGCGATTGATCAGGCCTTCCAACAAACCTGCAATCGCCTCCGCATTCTCCGTGGTCGTCTCCACCATGCCCAAGATCTCCTTCTTTCCGTCTGCCGTAATGCCCATACACAGCACGATCTGGCACTCCTGCAAGTACTTGCCATCTATCAGCAGCGTCACATAGGTTTCCGAAGACAGATCGCGTTCTTCGAACTTCTTGAGGGCCTCCGCACTCTTCTTCCTGAAAGTGCGACTGACCGAGGAAGCGCTCAATCCATAACTGTCCGCAAACGCGCTGACCACACGGTGATAATCCCGCTGGCTGATCCCAAGAAGAATGTTTTCCGTCAGATTGTTCTCCTCTTCAACCGATGCATTGCGTAGCTCACAATAGGTCTCCAGAGGACGCTCCTTGCCCTCTTTCTTATCCCGTACGCGCTGCACCCGGATCTTCAGGCGTTTCCCCATGATCCTGATTGAACCCGGATTGGTCCCCCATCTCTCGTAACGTCCGTCGTGCACATCGTCTCTCGCGTAGCGCTTGCCACAGAGCGACTCTACCTCCTCTTCCATGACCAATTTAGCCAACAGCTCCTCAATGCTACCGCTGCATCGCAAGAGTGCCATCTTGGTCTCCCGATCTTGATCAATTATATCCCGGAAGTGCTTCACTCGCTTCCTGGCCTTGGTTGAGGGCTTGGTTGTTGTCTCACATGCTTGCATAACGATGGGTGTGTTAGGGTGTTGGATGATTAGGGCTCCAAGTAGCATAATGCAGAGCCCCCAGATGGTTCAATAGTAAGGATTTCCAACGACGAGGATGACTTTGTAGATGCCTGCAGCAGGAAACCGGGCCTTTGAGAGAGGTTATAGCAGCTCCACGGGCTGCTGTGCGGCAACAAGTCGGCTGTTTGTACAAAAACAGCGGTGTTATGCCATTCCGTGCAGGTTACAAATATTGAATACTTTATGCACCGTTTTCCGTGCACGCAATAACCTACACGCGCGATGTATGGTGTCGTCGGCGTTTTGGTGGCAGATATGGGCGCGTTTCTGCACGCGAACGGCTTCGTTGAGCCCTTTTGCGTGCGCTGGCATCGCTATAGCGGCTTAAAGCGTACGATCTGGAGTCATTGTAGCCTGCCATGCGTGTGATTAGCTCCGAAAACGTGCCAATCTTTTCAACCGTGGCACGGTGCGCCCGGATATCGTGCTCATAGTAGTATTGCACGGCCACATTCTTGTTCTGGCAAGCATGGATCAATCGTACGCGTTCCAATAGTGCTGTTAGCCAGCTCGGCAGCTCTTTAACACAGGGCAGTCTGCTTCCTTGATGGCCTTGGTCATCCCTCTGTGCACAGCAATTGGCATCCTTACAGGCCTGCACAAGGCCTTTTTCGCCCAATGGAGGTGCTTTCCGTTGCCGCTCCCGTGGTCTTATCCGCATGATTACCCGTCCAGAGACGTATTGCGCACTCTGAAAGACGCTCGGCAGGCCGTTTGCAGGTGATGCCGGGCAGAAAAACGGGGATATCCGCGTTTCTTGTGCACTTGAAGCCTGATCTGCATACCGGGTGTGTCCGGCCGCAGCAGGAAACCGGGCCTGCGAGAGTGTTTATTGAGGTTCCACGGGCCGCTGTGCGGCGAAAAGCCAGCTGTTGGACCAAAAACAGCCTGCACGAGCCCCTTTTTGGCCCAATGGAGGCGCTCTCCGTTGCCGCTCCCGTGGTCTTATCCGCATAATTACCCGTCCAGAGACGTATTGCGCGCTCTGAAAGGCGCTCGGCAGGCCGTTTACCGGTGATTCCGGGCAGAAAAACGGGGATATCCGCGTTTTTTGTGTACTTGAAGCCTGATCTGCACACCGGGTGTGTCCGGCCGCAGCAGGAAACCGGGCCTGCGAGAGCGTTTATTGAGGTTCCACGGGCCGCTGTGCGGCGAAAAGCCAGCTGTTGGACCAAAAACAGCCTGCACGAGCCCCTTTTTGGCCCAATGGAGGCGCTCTCCGTTGCCGCTCCCGTGGTCTTATCCGCATAATTACCCGTCCAGAGACGTATTGCGCGCTCTGAAAGGCGCTCGGCAGGCCGTTTACCGGTGATTCCGGAACGGGGATATCCGTGTTTATTGTGCACTTGAAGCCTGATCTTGCATACCGGGTGTGTCCGGCCGCAGCAGGAAACCGGGCCTTTGAGAGAGGTTATAGCAGCTCCACGGGCTGCTGTGCGGCAAAAAGTCGGCTGTTTGTACAAAAACAGCGGTGTTATACCATTCCGTGCAGGTTACAAATATTGAATACTTTATGCACCGTTTTCCGTGCACGCAATAACCTACACGCGCGATGTATGGTGTCGTCGGCGTTTTGGTGGCAGATATGGGCGCGTTTCTGCACGCGAACGGCTTCGTTGAGCCCTTTTGCGTGCGCTGGCATCGCTATAGCGGCTTAAAGCGTACGATCTGGAGTCATTGTAGCCTGCGCGTTCCAATAGCTGGCATCGCTATAGCGGCTTAAAGCGTACGATCTGGAGTCATTCATGCGTGTGATTAGCTCCGAAAACGTGCCAATCTTTTCAACCGTGGCACGGTGCGCCCGGATATCGTGCTCATAGTAGTATTGCACGGCCACATTCTTGTTCTGGCAAGCCTGGATCAATCGTACGCGTTCCAATAGTGCTGTTAGCCAGCTCGGCAGCTCTTTAACGCAGGGCAGTCTGCTTCCTTGATGGCCTTGGTCATCCCTCTGTGCACAGCAATTGGCATCCTTACAGGCCTTGTGCGAGGCCCTTTTGGCCCAATGGAGGCGCTTCCTGTTGCCGCTCCCGCGGTATTATCCGCATAGTTACCCGTCTGGAGACGTTTTGCACGCTCTGCAAAGTGCTCTGCAAGGCCGTTTACAAGTGATTCCGGGCAGAAAAACGGGGATATTCGCGTTTATTGCGCACTTGAAGCCGGATCTGCATACCGGGTGGGTCCTGCTGCAGCAGGAAACCGGGCCTTTGAGAGAGGTTATAGCGACTCCACGGGCTGCTGTGCGGCAACAAGTCGGCTGTTTGTACAAAAACAGCGGTGTTATGCCATTCCGTGCAGGTTACAAATATTGAATACTTTATGCACCGTTTTCCGTGCACGCAATAACCTACACGCGCGATGTATGGTGTCGTCGGCGTTTTGGTGGCAGATATGGGCGCGTTTCTGCACGCGAACGGCTTCGTTGAGCCCTTCTGCGTGCGCTGGCATCGCTATAGCGGCTTAAAGCGTACGATCTGGAGGCATTGTAGCCTGCCATGCGTGTGATTAGCTCCGAAAACGTGCCAATCTTTTCAACCGTGGCACGGTGCGCCCGGATATCGTGCTCATAGTAGTATTGCACGGCCACATTCTTGTTCTGGCAAGCCTGGATCAATCGTACGCGTTCCAATAGTGCTGTTAGCCAGCTCGGCAGCTCTTTAACACAGGGCAGTCTGCTTCCTTGATGGCCTTGGTCATCCCTCTGTGCACAGCAATTGGCATCCTTACAGGCCTGCACAAGGCCTTTTTGGCCCAATGGAGGTGCTTTCCGTTGCCGCTCCCGTGGTCTTATCCGCATGATTACCCGTCCAGAGACGTATTGCGCACTCTGAAAGACGCTCGGCAGGCCGTTTACAGGTGATTCCGGGCAGAAAAACGGGGATATCCGCGTTTTTTGTGTACTTGAAGCCTGATCTGCACACCGGGTGTGTCCGGCCGCAGCAGGAAACCGGGCCTGCGAGAGCGTTTATTGAGGTTCTACGGGCCGCTGTGCGGCGAAAAGCCAGCTGTTGGACCAAAAACAGCCTGCACGAGCCCCTTTTTGGCCCAACGGAGGCGCTCTCCGTTGCCGCTCCCGTGGTCTTATCCGCATAATTACCCGTTCAGAGACGTATTGCGCGCTCTGTAAGGCGCTCGGCAGGCCGTTTACCGGTGATTCCGGAACGGGGATATCCGTGTTTGTTGTGCACTTGAAGCCTGATCTGCATACCGGGTGTGTCCGGCCGCAGCAGGAAACCGGGCCTGCGAGAGCGTTTATTGAGGTTCCACGGGCCGCTGTGCGGCGAAAAGCCAGCTGTTGGACCAAAAACAGCCTGCACGAGCCCCTTTTTGGCCCAACGGAGGCGCTCTCCGTTGCCGCTCCCGTGGTCTTATCCGCATAATTACCCGTCCAGAGACGTATTGCGCGCTCTGAAAGGCGCTCGGCAGGCCGTTTACGGGTGATTCCGGGCAGAAAAACGGGGATATCCGCGTTTTTTGTGTACTTGAAGCCTGATCTGCACACCGGGTGTGTCCGGCCGCAGCAGGAAACCGGGCCTGCGAGAGCGTTTATTGAGGTTCCACGGGCCGCTGTGCGGCGAAAAGCCAGCTGTTGGACCAAAAACAGCCTGCACGAGCCCCTTTTTGGCCCAATGGAGGCGCTCCCCGTTGCCACTCCCGCGGTCTTATCCGCATAATCACCCGTCCGGAGACGTACTGCGCGCTCTAAAAGTACTCTACAGCCCGTTTGCGGGTGATTCCAGGCAGAAAATCGGGAAGGCAGCGCTTTTGTGTACCAGGGGAAGAGTGTTGAAGTACCCTCGCTGCTGTAAAAGCCCCTCCCGTTCGGTATTCGTATCTCTCATGCCTGCTGCTCGGACACCTCATCAGCAAACAATGCCGACCGCATCGGTAATAACTTCGACGCATGCTCCAGTCTGCGCATGCGTGATTCCATCTCCAACAGCAACAGCGCCAACTGCGCCCGTCGCTCCTGTGGCGGATACCAGTGACGAAGGCCGCGCAACTGCTTGACCAGCCTGTGCGAGGTATGCATCAAACAACGGGTGCTCCTAAGACTCGGACTCAGCATCTCGTACAAGCCCGTACCATGCAGCGTCAGTGTCCGGTCCAGATCCTGCAGCAGCCATTGCGCCGCAGATCGGTTGCACCGTTGTAACTCGGCATGGATCCGCATCAGGGAACTGTGGGCCTCCTGTCGGTCCGGTAATTGATAAGCACGCGAGATGGCGCCCTTTACACGGCGTTGATCCTCATCGGCAAGATAGCTGACTACACGCTCGCGCTTGGCCATCTGGCAATGCTGCAGGCATACATGCATGCCCAAGCTCTGACCAAGAACTCGTGTTAGCCCCGCCTGTCCAGATGTGATGCAAAGCAGGCCCCGATCCACACACAAACCGCGCTCGCACAACCCTTGTAGCAGCTGCCGCACCGCCCCGGTATCCTGCACCGTGGACTCTGTAAATCCCAGCATATGCCGATACCCCTCTGCGGTAACGGCCATGCAAAGCAACAATGAACGACCGTACACCGATGTGGCATCCATCCACAGAGCCACGTAATCTTCCCCGCCTATGTGCCGACCCTCAAAGACCTCCAAGGCCTGGTTGCGCACCTCGCGCAAATAGGCATTATCCTGACCACCACCACCTTGTAACGAGGCCTCCTTCGCCTCCAGAACACGGGACGACTCCTCTGTTTGCGTCTTGCCGTCCGTAGGGGATGATGGAACCGCATTCACACCCGGGCTGGCCGACTCCTCTTGTTGCACATCCGACTCCAGACTGCATGTCAGGCGTTGTGCAAGCTCGGTGCATTGTCGCAGGAGAAAATATCGCAGCGACCGACCGGATTGACCCGCGTCGCGAAGCATCTGATCAAGCTCCGAAAGATCATCTGAAGGCATCTTGGAAGAAAATAATTGGCTCGTGTAAAAGGCTCCGAATACTCCTAAACATTCGCGACCCTCGTTTTATAAGCCAACTAAATCTGGCACCATGCCGAAGCGCACATAGATACCTGACAGTGTAGTCCGCAATCAGGGTCTCCGGAGCGGAAACGCTTCGGCCTCATTGAAGCATCACCATCATCACACCAAGCAGCATCAGGATGCTACGGTCTCCGGAGCGGAAACGCTTCGGCCTCATTGAAGCATCACCATCATCACACCAAGCAGCATCAGGATGCTACGGTCTCCGGAGCGGAAACGCTTCGGCCTCATTGAAGCGAGTTTCTCGACCCAGTCGAGCTTTTTGGCGAGCCAGCTAGTCTCCGGAGCGGAAACGCTTCGGCCTCATTGAAGCAGTTGCGCGAGCTTGAACTCTTGCCGGCGCTGCAGCGTCTCCGGAGCGGAAACGCTTCGGCCTCATTGAAGCATGGGGCGGCCATCTAGGTCATATGTCCACCCTTCGCGTCTCCGGAGCGGAAACGCTTCGGCCTCATTGAAGCAAGCGCATTTTTACTGGGTAAATCGGGGGTAAATCGGTCTCCGGAGCGGAAACGCTTCGGCCTCATTGAAGCTTGGATTGGATCAACATTTGGGTAGGGATCTATCAGTGTCTCCGGAGCGGAAACGCTTCGGCCTCATTGAAGCTGATATGGAGCACGGGCAGGATTGAGTGCTTAGGCAGTCTCCGGAGCGGAAACGCTTCGGCCTCATTGAAGCCGCAGAAACCGGCTCGTTATGTCTGTCATCCATATTGTCTCCGGAGCGGAAACGCTTCGGCCTCATTGAAGCCGGATACCCTTTAACAAGAATCGTATGGGGGCGGTTAGTCTCCGGAGCGGAAACGCTTCGGCCTCATTGAAGCTTCTCGTAGTAGTTGACACGCTTTCGCCGTAGCTCCCCCGTCTCCGGAGCGGAAACGCTTCGGCCTCATTGAAGCGGTGATCGGGCGCTGGAGTTCGTCCGCAGTAAGCTTGTCTCCGGAGCGGAAACGCTTCGGCCTCATTGAAGCGTCGTTTATCAACGTGACACCTTCCCAGACTGGGGCAAGTCTCCGGAGCGGAAACGCTTCGGCCTCATTGAAGCGCTCTCGCTGCAGAGTGCTGTCGCCCCAAAGAACGTGAGGTCTCCGGAGCGGAAACGCTTCGGCCTCATTGAAGCGAGAGCTTGAATGTCTAAAAAGTAAACAGGTTGAGGCAGGTCTCCGGAGCGGAAACGCTTCGGCCTCATTGAAGCCGGCTGACTGGGCAAACCGAAAAATACCTGGAAGCAAAGTCTCCGGAGCGGAAACGCTTCGGCCTCATTGAAGCAGTAATGACCCCTCGCTATTGGGCGCGGGGGCAACAGGTCTCCGGAGCGGAAACGCTTCGGCCTCATTGAAGCCGTTGACGCCTACAGTTGTTGCCGTAGGCGATCTGGTGTCTCCGGAGCGGAAACGCTTCGGCCTCATTGAAGCGGGTTCTGGCGGGACGTAACAGCTAGGGCACACGTAGTCTCCGGAGCGGAAACGCTTCGGCCTCATTGAAGCTTTGGGTAGCGGAGGGAGAGCATGCACCAGTAAGTCGTCTCCGGAGCGGAAACGCTTCGGCCTCATTGAAGCAACGGAGTCGGTGGACGTGACAGCAACCGGAACACGAGTCTCCGGAGCGGAAACGCTTCGGCCTCATTGAAGCGGGTTCTGGCGGGACGTAACAGCTAGGGCACACGTAGTCTCCGGAGCGGAAACGCTTCGGCCTCATTGAAGCTTTGGGTAGCGGAGGGAGAGCATGCACCAGTAAGTCGTCTCCGGAGCGGAAACGCTTCGGCCTCATTGAAGCTTTGGGCAAAACCGGCCTCTGATCGGAAAATTTTGCGAGTCTCCGGAGCGGAAACGCTTCGGCCTCATTGAAGCTGCCCGTTTAACTGGGCCTCACAGACAGGACAATTCCTGGTCTCCGGAGCGGAAACGCTTCGGCCTCATTGAAGCGGACGGTCCGCACATCCAGCGAGGTGCTGGATCCGGATGTCTCCGGAGCGGAAACGCTTCGGCCTCATTGAAGCTATGTGCATCTGATTGTTCAGCGTGTTTTGGAGAGTGTCTCCGGAGCGGAAACGCTTCGGCCTCATTGAAGCGGACCAGTCCCTCACCAGCTCCGCCCGAGCGTATGCGTGTCTCCGGAGCGGAAACGCTTCGGCCTCATTGAAGCCTTATTATGGATCTATGCTTACGCACACACTAGCCCAGTCTCCGGAGCGGAAACGCTTCGGCCTCATTGAAGCGCGCTCACGTATTATCCAGACTCCCAGGAGTGGGAGGGGTCTCCGGAGCGGAAACGCTTCGGCCTCATTGAAGCCCCGGAGCCCAGCGCGTTGCGTCCGGTTCCACCGAGCTCATGTCTCCGGAGCGGAAACGCTTCGGCCTCATTGAAGCAGGTTGTTGACATTCTCGGCAAACCGGCCAAAGCCAGGTCTCCGGAGCGGAAACGCTCCGGCCTCATTGAGGCTGCTCAATGGCTGTGGAATCGTAGACCTAGTTCGAGTCTCCACAGCGGAAGCGTATCATGGAAACGCGGATGACACCATCACCAGGATTCACCGAAAAAGCGGCCTCACCAGTACGCCCAAGCTCCAAATCATGCGAGCTGAGCGTTTGCGTCAGCCGGCCACCTAACCGCACAGATAAGTGGACCATGTCCGCTGCACCGTATCGCTGCAGCGGGAATGGCATCTCCAGCAAATCCTGAAGCTGCCCGTAAAATCTGTCGGAAATCTCACGTGCATCCTGCTCCGTCAACTCTTCCGATGGAAGGGAATGCTCAAACACTAGCGCACCCGAGGAAGTGCGCAAAGCCCGCAACGTCGTAATAAAGACTGGCTTGGGCACGTAATACGAAATGCCTTCAGCAATCAATAGGGTAGGTGTGCCAGCATCCCACCCTTGAGCCTCAAGCACAGCCACTACACTTTCAACGTCCGCCAAATCGGCGATACAAAACCGCACATCCGGACCACCAAGACTATCATTGATTTGCTGCTTGATGTCCAAGTTTGCCATGTCCACATCGAACACCGTTGTAGCGGGATAACATTCCGCAATATCAATTGAGAACGGATCCAACCCACCACCCAATACCAAAACCTGAGCATCCGGATACTCCGCCAAGTACTGATGGCATAGGTGGCGAACACCAAACTTTCGATTCATCACCTCCTCCACCGCCCGCTCCCAGTCTTCACCCAAGAGCTCCACCATGGGCTGGCCCTCGGACAGATCCACAGCGGTAAAAAGCCGCTTAGCCGTGGAGCCTTCGTAGGCTGATTCGTCTGACAACAGTAAAACGAGACAAGACGTAGCGGGTACTTTAAGCAAAGGTTCCTACCGGATTTATGGTTCGGCAAAATACAAACCAAAGGCCTGTCCGTTGGCTTGGACCCGACCCGGTGTAGCAGCGCCCGCTCCAATTCCATTTCGATCTCCAGTATTTGGAAAGCCACGACCATTTTCACCCAATCATTTCCCGTCAAACAGGGTACCTGCCAAATAACCCGGCATGAACTATGGAGCACATGGGAACCACTCCATGTTTAACCGCATCCGTTTTACCGTATAATGCGGAGACATTCCTATTCAACCCACGATTCCTGGAATAGCGATCCGACACGCGTATGAGCTTTTGGATAACCTTGCAAGGCCACGAGCGCACACGGTGCCACCATTATTCCAACCGAAAATGAAACACCCGTGCTGAATTACATCTGGGGAGGGCTCATTGTTGTTAGCCTTATCTTCGCGCTAGTTGGTGATATACGTGATTTTGCTGCTGACACGTACCGCAACGGCAGTGCACTACCAGTGGAGGTGCACTTTTCTGACGGATATGACAACGACGCGCGGCGCCAAGACATAGCGGTTGTACTGGATAGCACCGTATACCGGTCGCTTTACGCCTCAAGCGACAAGCCCGCATCCCGATACGATGGCATCCTGATTCAGACAGAACGCGGCAGGCAGCTGCGCTTTGCGGATGGCGAGAAGCTCCCAGAGCCGCTGGCCACGATTCGTAGCAGCACTTCCCGACGATCCGACGACTTGGCAGGAGCAGTGACAGGACCAGAACCCCCCGTCGGAGCCAACCAATGGACTACCGCTATGCAATTCGAACCCGTACGCTGGGTTAAGCTCAACGCAATTGCCCAAGCAGCAATTGAATTTGCCGAGACAGCGGTCACCATTGCTCTTAGCCTGATCGGCGGCCTAGCTCTTTGGCTGGGCCTTCTCAAAATTGCCGAAGCATCCGGCATCCTCTACGCACTTGTACGCTTGACGCAGCCGCTGCTGCGTCCCCTATTCCCTGAAGTCCCGGACGACCATCCCGCATTTGGCCTTATCGTGCTGAACCTCAGCGCCAACATGCTCGGCCTTGGCAACGCAGCCACACCGCTCGGAATCAAGGCTATGCAGGAACTGCAAACCCTGAACCCTGTGCCCAACACTGCCACAAACTCCATGGTCATGCTGTTGGCCATGAATACGGCAAGCGTTCAGATCGTCCCCCCCGTCCTGCTAGTGGCCATCATGGGGCTGCATGTAAACCAGTTGTTCTTCTCAATCCTGATAACCACAACCCTATCACTGATCGTCGCCATTACAGCCGCCAAGCTGCTCGGGCGCCTGCGACGATACCGCGCATCCGATCCCGGTGCTACCGACTGACCATGAACATTCTCCGCCTCATAATTGATTACGCCGCCGCCTTCGTGCTGCCGCTCATAATCGTAGGATTTCCACTCTACGGCATGATCCGGAAGGTGCGTGTCTACGAGGTGTTTGTGGAAGGCGCCAAGGAAGGATTCAACGTAGCTATCACGATCATTCCATACCTCGTGGCTATCCTGTTCGCAATCGCTATGTTCCGAGCAAGCGGTGCACTGGAATTCCTGATTGACGGACTCCGCCCGGTGCTGTCCTGGATCAATATACCAGCGGAGGTCATCCCTATGGGAATCGTCCGACCGCTGACAGGGTCAGGTTCCGCAGCGATCGTCCTGGATATGATCAGTCAGTACGGCGAAGACTCCATCCTAGTAAAGATGGCTGCCACCATGTTCGGTTCCACAGAAACAACATTCTACGTCATCGCCGTGTACTTCGGGGCCGTCCATGTCCGCAAGACACGGCATGCAGTACCCGCCGGGCTCATCGCGGATATTTTCGCGATGTTCGCGGCTGTCTATGTAGTGCTACTGCTATTCGGATAGCCTGCTACAATTCCAGAATTCCATTCTCACTGAAGAACGGAGTCGCAACGTACGCATCGGCTTCCTCGTCATTGTACCATTCACCTCCGTCCACCAGATACCGGAATTCAATCGTCTCCCCGGGCTTGAATGAAATATTTCGCGTCCAACAGCTTCTGGACCTGTCCAGCTTCATCGGATGACGAGCCGAATCCCAATCGTTGAAAGAACCCACCACGAAGGCGGATGTTGTCGCCCGGTCAGCAGGCAGCTTGAAAGTGACGCGGATACTGCGCCCCTTGGGACTTCTTCGTTTAGCAATCATAATAGTAGGCTAACTGGTTTAGATGAAAAACTAATCTACCCCTGATACTCCGTGCCGTATGAAGCCGCTCCCACGCAAATCTTCTGCAAGCGCTTGCAGGATTTGGAATTAACCATTCCTTAACAAATCAGCGAATCCAAACAATTGCCCAGGCATCGCATGCCACGCCTGTTAGCCGTAGTCGCAGTACATATGCTCCTGCTGCATCCTCAAACCAGTAGGGCAAAACCGTTCGCCTTTGTACAGTTTGTACATGCTGCCAATGTTGACGAGATCGAAATATCGGTTGATGGCATACCCATGGTTCGAAACATGGCCTACCTGACAGCAACTTCGCTCAAGCCCGTATTCCACGGCAGTCACTTAGTTACTGCGTATATACCCGGCACCGATGACCATCCTGCGAGTCGGACAATCCGAGTGCTATTCGGATACAATTATGTTGTTGCTGTTGTCGGGACCCCAGGCAATTTGGAAATCATCGTGCGCTCCGAGGTCCGGTTTACCGCCAGACGCTCAATCATAGACTACTTCGGTTTGAATGCTGCTCTGGACGCAGGCCACATTGATATACGGCTACTGAACCCTCGCAGCAACAACGAGATTGTTGAACTAGTCTACAACAATTTCCCGTTCGCACGCTTTGGCGCTTATCGCGGCTTGCCGCTCGGCTCCCACACGTTCGAAGTAACGTCAGCGGACAACAGCCATCTTATAGGACATTTTCATTTTCAGATAAGCGGATATTCCGGCCAGGTAGTACTGATGGTCACCGCTGGTCGAGGCATAACTCCTGAAGAAGGTTTCCTGATGGTCGCATTCGACAAGGATGGCCTTGTGATTCACTCAACGGTGGTCACAAAAACCGAGGACTCGGGCACACCGCACCCCGACCTCACGTTGAGCCTGAGCCCAGCATGGCCTAACCCGGCCAGACAGACCGTACGGGTTGCGTACACGCTACCTGAGGATATCAATACCCGATTGGAAATCGCTGATGTCCTAGGTCGACCTGTCGCGACGCTTCAGGATGGCCTGCAGAGAGCCGGTACCCACAGTGCCCGATGGGACGGTCAGACGGACCTCGGCGCCCGGGCAAGCCCGGGTGTGTACATTTGGCGTATGACCGCCGGTGAAAGCCACATCCACCGCCCCTTCGTGCTAGTACGCTAAGGCAGATGCGGCCTCAGTGTGCACAGGCGCTTGAAGACGGTATTCAAAGGCGCACCCCGAGGGTACCTACTGCACCACCGAAGATGCTTGCAGACGCTCGCTCCGCACATGCTACTCATAGGCCTCCAGAGTGCAGGGATAACTGCCTGGTCCACCCTTGTACTGCAGACCAATTGCCGGTTAAGCTGTCAATATCAGCACAGGATGCTCCTGCGACTAATCCTCAGGATCAAGTATGGCTTCAATACGCGCTTCAATGTCCGCCAAGTGCAGCCGCGTCATGTTGTCCCGCGTGCGCCGCCGAGCGCGCATAACATCCCTTTGGATGGTCTCCAGCTCACCCCGAACATAAGCCCGAATATCGGACTGACTTACGCTAACGTTCGTATACAATTTGTCATTACTGAAAAAAGATGACAATCGTGGTACTTCCTGGGTCATTAGCCATTCCAGGCGAGCCACATGAATGCGCTGGAGGTTCCGCCGGAACGGCCCGATTGCAGACGCAGAGCCCAGCTCCGTCCAGATGCTGGACCGGAGCATGGAAAGCATCTCTGATACCGTGAACACTTCGTCCGACGAAAGCGCTTCGGCCTCAATCATACGGGCAAACCGCTGCGGACCAAGCAGTGTATTGACGGGCGATGTCTGGTAAGATCGCACGCGATCCAATGCTCCTACGCCTTCTATGCGACGAAGCACATCATTCCTCAACAGCCATTCTGGCGTTTGGAAGATGTTCGCATCAAGCCACTCCATGGCACGCCGCTGGCGCTCCGCCGGCACGGGTTCATACACAATTCCCTCTTGATCATACGTCTTGAAGTTCTCAAGGGAACCGCCGACATTTCGCACAACGTGCCCGATATAGCGGCTCCACTGCCCCGTAACCTGGCTGTACAACTCTGTCAGATCGCCATAGTCCTTTGCTTCTTCACTCGTCCATACCGTCAGACTATCCAAGATGATCTCTAGATTTGCAACGCCATAATCGCTGGCCAACATAGCATCGTCTCCCAAATCCTCATTCTGCGATCTGGGATCAATGCGTGGTCCTTGGCGCCCGTAGAAGTATAGCGGGTCACCAGCCCGCTCAACCACCCATTCGTTTAGCATAAGGCGCTCATCATCGGCGCTTTCTGCCTCGGGCAGTACTGAGTAGCCCCACTTGACGGCCCACTTATCATAGATCCCGACATCGGGCATCAGATTTGTAACACCATCACCCGGTTGTGCTACGTAGTTAAAGCGGGCATAATCCATTATGGACGGTGCAGTACCATGTGCGTCCGTGAATGTTGGCGACCGCAAAGAATCAACCGGATAAGCAACGCTAGATCCCCAGTTGTGGGGAAGCCCTATCGTGTGCCCCACCTCGTGCGCAGAAACAAATCGCACAAGACGCCCCATGACTTCATCGCGGAATTTGACGCCGCGGGCATCAGGATTCACAGCAGCAGTCTGCACAAAGTACCAGTTGCGCAGCAGGTTCATCACGTTGTGATACCACCCAATATCACTCTCCAGTATCTCTCCAGACCGGGGGTCGTGCACATGCGGCCCAAACGCATTCTGGACATCCGACGAGAAATAGCGGATCACAGAGTACCGCACATCCTCCGGGCTGAACTCAGGATCCTCCTCTACTGTCGGTGGATCTTTGGCAATTATGGCATTGCGGAATCCCGCCTCCTCAAACGCGGCATTCCAGTCTTCCACACCAGCCTTCAAATACGGCCGCCATTTCATCGGCGTAGCCGGATCAATGTAATACACGATAGGCTTTACCGGCTCCACTAACTCTCCACGCGCATATGCCGCTGAATCCGAAGGCTCAAGGCGCCACCGTGTCACGTAGCAACGCTCCTCTGCCTTCTGAGCATCGCGGCCGTAATCTGTCAATCTGACGCTGAAAAATCCTACGCGCCGATCACACAGTCGTGGCTGCATAGGCTCCGCCGGGAGCAGAATCATTGACTGATTCATCTCTACAGAAATAGTCCCGCTAGAGGAGTTGCTCGGAGGCTCGGTGGCCTCATAGCTGAGCACATGCCGTACTTCAACGTTTTGGGGGAAGCTCTTCGCGGACACCACGAATGTCCGATCCCCGTCCAATCTGCGCACCTTGTAACGTTCTCTACGGAACTGCTGCAGACCCAGAGCCTGCACATCCGATGTGAACAAGTCCGTAACATCAATCACTACGGCCGACGAATCCTCGTTTTCGGCTTCAATTTCGAAGGAATGGAGAATCGGCTCAAAGTTTGAATTGCGAACGGCTTGGTATATCGGCAATTCCTCGTCAGCAACGTTTTCGTGGCTGACGATGCGCAACAACACATCGTCTCCACGACGCTCCCACCTCAGCACTTGGGTATTGGCCTTCATGCCCCCGTACCCGACTTCGTCGGCCGTGGCAGCAATGCGGCTGACAAGAAGCACTTCCACACCAAGCATCTCATCCGGTATCTCGTACAGCAGCTTATCTTCAATACGGTGAACGACAAAAAGGCCGGAATCCGTCTTAACCTCGTCCGTGATTACATCTTCATAAGATTTCGAGTCATCCTCCTCCTTTTCACTGGGTGCTGGTGCAGGCTCTGCAAGCTCTCGGGAGCCGGTACAGGCGGCGGCAAATAGTAGTAGCAAGACTAATCCGACTCGGAATAATGGCATGATACATTGGCATTTTGAAGCAACCCTTCAAGATAATAAGATTCACATCGTGAATTCTTGATACGTTCAATTGGAGCGGACCTGCGCAAAACCGAGGAGTCGATCTGTGGCCGCGCCGGTATCGCGAAAGTATATGAGCGCTGTATATAAGCTGGAAGTAGCAGGCACACGCGTGGATATCTTGCTGCGAACTCGCGGATCTGGAGACGTATATCGGTACTCATATTGCCCTTGCTTCAGTAGTACCGTCTGCTCATACCATCCCTCCGCTGCAATCCACCGCAACTCATTGCCCAAGTCCAGATTCCATCCGTTGAAGCTGCCGACCATAAACAACCCACCGGGAAGTGGGGCATCATCGGGAGGTACGTACCTGAAGAGTACTTCTACATACTCGCCTTGCACATCCGTAATGCCTGCATCCGGGCCATATAGACCAATTACGGACTGCCCGGCCAACAGTGGCTGCCAAGTGCCTGCCGGAAATCTTGCATAGTCTGGTGCAAGTGTTACCGCGATGGGCAGTACTGCGCGATCAATGTATTCGATTTGCACGCCCGTATTCAGCTCTCGAATATCCAGGTAGTAGTCTCCCTCCTGCGGCGCGAAAGACATCTCAGGCTCCAGATAAAACAACAGGGACGGCTGGTCAGCAAGCGACGGACGATTCGTACAACGCGCGTGAATCACGCCATCACGCGCAAAGCATACGCTATAGTCAAACGCGCTCCCACGAAGCTCATTTGGGGGTGTAAAGCGCACCAAAGGCTGTACGGTTGGCAACACTTGACGCCCAGTCAGCAGACGCTCCAGGGCAAATCGCACCGGTACCATATTTTCAACTACGGCGAATGGACGCTCGAACAAGATCTCGTTCTCTTGCCCATGCTCTGTAACCCTGAGCACGTAGTTGCCGCTCAGCCGAAAGTCAATATTCCCGTTGGGAAAGGAATATGCATAATGCGTATACCCCACGGTTGTGGCCAATGACATGGAGTAGTCGAAAATATCATCGCGATAAAACACGTTCAAGTATTCCGCAGGATCAAGATCACGGCGCCACGAACGATCCGCATGGTAGAAGTAGACGGACAATGCCTTGGGCTGCGCATCTAGCAGGTCGAATTCTAATGTAAGGCGATGCCCCGTTTGCATGTTAAGGATGGGAAGGTCCTCCTGGTTCGCACCGTAGAGCTGGATACTTCGCACCTCGTCAATCGCGGCAGCCAGCGCTATACCGGCAGGCTCGGAACGCTGCAGCCGCACATCTGCCGAGTCGCGCGCGCCTACACACGCGCACAGTATACAGATGGCCGCAGCCGACAGGTGCGCCCGCACTTGATCATTCATTAGGGAATTATATACGTGAGTGACCAACTGTACACAGTGAGGCACTTGTATCAATTTCACGTGTCATAGGGGTCGGTAACCCGAACGCCCCTCGCCGTGCAGAAGCCCCAATCCCGGAGGCCAGTATGTTTGCAGCCGCATTCAGGTCTGCATGATCCGCATGTCCACAGGACCTACACGTGAATTTGCTCCGTGTCTTACGGTTACTCGCTTCTGTGTGCCCACACACAGAACACCGCCGACTGATATAGGCAGCGGTAACCTTTATCACCTTGCGGCACTTATAGCTCAGCATCTGATCCAGCTGGCCCCAACCTGTTCGCAGTATCTCACGGTTGAGGCCAGACTCTTGTTTGACGTTTGTGCCAAAGCTCTCCATCGTCCCCTTAGCTGAACGTGTCATCGCTTTGATCTTCAGGTCCTCCAGTATCACCGTTGAGGAGCATTTGGCAATACTGCGACTTACCTGGTGGTTCGCATTCTTGAGGACGTTAGCACGCTTGCGCTGTATGCGGGCGATTCTATGCTTCTGCCTGTTACGACGGTTGGAGCCTCTCTTCTGTCTCGCCAGTCTTCGCTGATGCCGCTTCAACTTGGCATCAAGACGCTTCGTATCCGGTTGTCTGATAATGCTTGTATCGCCCTCTGTGGAGACCATAGCGACCTGCCCGCAATTACGGTCAATGCCTACAGCACCGCCGGTATCCTCTATTACAGGTGCCTCCATCTTGTAGCAGATGACAGCATACCCTTTGCCGGCGTTCTTCTTTACCGTGGCTTTGACGGGTATACCATCAGGGTACGGGTTGCCTCCCCGCCTGCGGAGCGCCATATATCCCACTTTCGGGATATACAGCTTGCCATCCCGAACCCTTACGTTATCCGGGATCGTGAACGAAGGCGTACTACCTCGTCCGGAATGGAATCTCGGTCTTCTCTTACCCTCCTTGAAGAATGCCTTCCATGCATCCGCCTGATATTTCAATGTGTGTCTAACGACACCAAAGGAGTATTCAGGTAGCCACTCGACCGTGCGGCGCAGCGCCGTGAACCGCTTCCCCGGCGAGAAGAAGCTTACCGAGGGCGGCTTCTCTCCAGCCTCTTTCGCTTTCTTGTACGCCTCGCTCTGCTCTGCGAGGATGGCATTCCACACAAACCTACACGCACCCGCTAATCCAGCAAGGTGCTTGGCGTTACTCCGACTTCCGGGCAACAGCCTGTATGTGATATTGCGGTATGCGCTAACCGTTTCGGGCATGGCACTGCGGCATATAACTCCCTAATATATGGCAATTATATAGCATGAATACCCACGTGTTGAGTTATTTGAAATAATTGCAGTTTTTCGTGAAAAGCGGGAACCGATTATGAAAAGCTGGCGAAAGCCATCCTGTCTGCACCACCAAAGCACAAAAAGTAACTCCTGCGAAAACGCGTGGTACTCAGCCATATAACTCCCATTCATTAGGGAGTTATATGGCTGAGTACCCATTTGCTGAGGTTTTCGAAAATAATTGCAGGTTTTTCGCGAAAAGCGGGAACTGATTATGAAAAACTGGCGCAAGCCATCCTGACTACACCACCACAGCGCAAAATAACGGGTGCCAAAACGCGTGGGTACTCAGCAATATAATTCCCATTCATTACCACGCCGGGAAAGGTACGCTGTGCATTAATTTATTTTGCTACGAGCCTATCACTGCGGCTGCACTATCTTTGATTGGATAAAGCAGCACTGTAATCGCGTATACTGCGACGCCAACTCTACTCTGCCGGATGCCCGACTTCTGTCACTTGCATTGCCACACCTCGTACTCGCTGCTGGACGGGGCGGCGGGCATTTCTTCTCTAGCCGAGCGCGCTTCGGAGCTGGGCATGAAGGCGCTCGGCATCACGGACCACGGCAATCTTTACGGTGTCCCGGAATTTCACGCGCAGATGCGCAAGGCTGGCGTGCAGCCCGTCATTGGCTGCGAGTTCTACCTTGCGCCCGGCGGCATGCGCAGCAACCTGGACCGAACCCGCTTTCACCAAGTGTTGTGGGCCAAGAATGCAACAGGCTACCGCAACCTGTCTGCACTCTCCTCGCTGTCTTTCAAGGAAGGGTTTTACTATAAGCCGCGTATTGATCTGGAGCTTCTCAAAAAGCATCACGATGGGCTGGTCGCCTCCACTTGCTGCCTTCAGGGCGAGGTACCGCAAACGCTGCTGAAACAGGGCGAAGAGGCTGCACTCGCAATCTTCAAGCGGTACTTGGACATCTTCGGAAAGGACTACTATATCGAGCTCCAAAACCACGGAATTGAAGACCAGAGGCGCGTAAATGCCGTGCTCCTGAAGTGGGCACGCGCCTACGATGTACGTGTAGTGGCCACCAATGATGTCCACTATGTGCACCAGAGCGACGCGGATGCGCAGGAAATCCTTATATGCCTTCAGACCGGCAAGAGTCTGGACGATCCTAAAAGGATGCGCTTTGACAACGACCAGTTTTATCTGAAGAGCAGCGCGGAGATGCTGCAAGCCATGGAGGCTCTTGACCCGGCCATTGCTGGCGAAGCTTTGGCGACCTCCGACGAAATCGCAGATAAGTGCCAAGTGGAGCTCTCAACCGCTGGTCTGTTAATGCCGCACTTCACCATCCCCGATGGTTTTGGTGGCGACACAGACGCCTACCTGCGTCATTTGGTGCTTGTCGGTGCAAAGGGCCGATACGGTGAACTGAACACACGGATTACCGAGCGCCTGGATCATGAACTTAGCGTCATCTCCAAGATGGGATACGCAGGGTATTTCCTGGTTGTCCAGGACTTTACAAGGGCTGCACGCGAGCTTGGCGTGGCTGTCGGCACAGGAAGAGGGTCGGCTGCTGGCAGCGCTGTCGCCTACTGCCTGGGCATCACGAACATTGATCCGTTCCGCTACAACCTGCTGTTCGAGCGCTTCCTGAATCCGGAGCGCGTGTCCATGCCGGACATTGATATTGACTTTGATGACCGGGGGCGCGGAGCAGTAATTGATTATGTGGTGAGAAAATACGGCCGTGATAATGTCTGCCAAATCATCACGTTCGGTACCATGGGGGCGCGGAGCGTCATACGCGACGTGGCCAGGGTGCTGAAGATCCCCCTTGATGTTTCTGATCGTATCGCCAAACTCATCCCCGATGGTCCTGGTGTTACCCTCGCGTCCGCCGCGGAATCTGTGCCGGAATTCAAGGCCCTGCAGTCCGATACTCAACCGCTGATTCAGAAATTACTGCGGCACGCGCGCGTCTTGGAGGGCTGCGCCCGGCACACGGGTGTTCACGCTGCCGGCGTCATCATCGCGCCCGGGACGGTCAGCGACTACGTCCCTGTCGCTACCACAAAGAACAAGAATGACCAGGTCCTAACTACGCAGTACGATGGCACTTGGGTAGAGCGATTCGGGCTTCTCAAGATGGACTTCCTGGGACTTTCCACGCTCACCGTACTCAAGGATGCGACCGCGAGAGTCGCCGAGCACCGAGGCCAGCAGATAACCCTTGATGAAATACCCCTAGAGGATCCGAATACGTTCGCTCTTTTTCAGCGTGGGGAAACACAGGGTGTATTTCAGTTTGAGTCCGATGGCATGCGGGAATGGCTGTCCAAGCTGCAACCTAGCAGCATTGATGACCTGATCGCCATGAACGCCCTGTATCGACCCGGACCCATGGACCTGATCCCCCGATATATTGATCGGAAGCACGGGCGCGAAAAGATTACCTACTGGCATCCCATGCTGGAGCCTGTGCTGCGTGACACCTACGGCATTCCTGTGTACCAGGAACAGGTAATGCAGATGGCCCAGGTGATGGCCGGATACACGCTGGGAGGCGCGGATCTGCTGCGACGGGCGATGGGAAAGAAAAAACAGAAAGAAATGGACCTCCAGCGCGACAAATTCGTGCGCGGAGCCCATGGCTGCGGAGTAGACGAGTCCACAGCCAATGAGGTCTTTGATGCCATGGCCAAGTTCGCAGGCTATGGGTTCAACAAGTGTCTGGCAGGCTGTACCGAGGTGATGGACCACATCACCGGGCGCGTGCATACACTCGAATCCCTATTCCAAAGCTCCCCGGAATACATAATGCTTGATGCCATGGGAGCTGATGGCATTATCCGACCCCGACGAGTTCTTGATATCGTGTCGAATGGGTATGGAAAGGTATACGCGTTGTCTACTGCCTCAGGGCACAGTATTCGGGCCACTGCGTCGCATCGCTTCCGTGTGCGCAGTGGCTGGAAGCGTTTGGCCGAGCTGCGCATCGGGGAAACGGTGGCGGTGTCCGGTAACAAGGAAGAACCTAGTGGAGGCGTAGCCCTCGCAGAGCGCACTATCTGCTGGGACCCAGTAGCCCGGATAATTGACGGAGGCCGATGCGACACCTACGATCTAACTATGCAAGGTGACCACAACTTCGTTGCAAACGGACTGGTCGTGCACAACAGCCATAGTGCAGCCTACTCTCTTATCGCCTACCACGCCGCCTACTTCAAGGCAAACTTCACCGAGGAGTTTATGGCCGCAGCCATGACCAATGCCATGTCGGAATCAAAGAAGCTGACAGTGATGCTTGACGAGGCGCGAAGGCTTAATCTTCTGCTGCTTCCCCCCTCCGTAAATAGCAGTCAACCCCACTTCACAGTTGAGGATGGCTCGGTTCGGTTCGGAATGTGCGCAGTAAAGGGGGTCGGGCAGAGCGCCGCAGAAGCAATCGTACGATCACGGGAAGAACACGGCACGGCGAGCACACTATTTGGTCTCACACGTCACCTCGACCTTAAGGCCGTAAATAGGCAAACTTTGGAATCATTAGCGCGCGTTGGTGCTCTAGACGAACTGGAGGGCCACCGCGCACAACTAGTGAACGGCGTTGAGTCTGCACGCGATTTTGCCCACAGGGAGCAGGCAGATGCTATGAAAGGCCAGTGGTCCCTGTTCGCCGACTGGGACGGTAAGGATTCGGTAGTATCAGGTTCTGAGCCCACCCTGCCGTTTGCGGATGAATGGACACGGGCTAACATCCTGAAGGAAGAGAAGGAACTCTTGGGGCTCTATGTTTCCGGGCATCCCCTGAACGTTTATCGTCCTGAAGTGTCCACGTTCGCCAATGCCACCTTGGACGGCGCAAACCCCGCAACGAACCGCAACGGTAACGGGAGCCAGCGAACCTACTGCGGAGTCATCAACGATGTGACCGAAAGAAAAACTCGTAAAGGTGCAACCATGGCAACCGTGACGCTTGAGGACTTTAGCGGTCAGGCGGAGGTGGTAATCTTCGCAGACGTGTACGACCGGGTGCAGAAGTTCCTGGAGGAGAACAAGGCTATCATGGTTCGGGGCAAGGCGGAGTCGCGCGGTGGCTCCCTGCGCGTTTTGGCTCGTGAGGTGATGCCCATGTGGAAGGTTCGCTCAACTATGGTTAAAGCCATCATTGTACGCATCAAAGCACACGCCGTGGGATTGGACCACATATCCGAATTTCGCGAGCTCTGTAACTCCAACCCCGGCGACTGCCAGCTGTTTTTTGATCTTGAAGATGCAGACCTGCCCCACGGTAAACAGCGCCTGCGCAGCAGGACATTCCGTGTGGGCCCAACGAACGAGCTAATGGCCGGGATCGCCCGTATCTTTGGAACCGATAGCGTCACTGTTGAAGGGGCTGGAAATCACCAGTGATGGATAAGCCCACGGTGCTTTTTGTCTGTACGCACAATTCCGCGCGATCCCAGATGGCCGAGGGATTACTCAGATCGCGTTACGGGTCTACCTACCATGCTGCCAGCGCCGGAACTCATCCAAGCGGTGTACACCCACTTGCTGTCTCGGCAATGACCGAGATTGGCATTGACATTAGCCACCATACATCAAAGCATGTAGACGCCCCAACGGCTATGCCCCCCGAGTTTGTCGTAACAGTCTGCGACTCGGCTCAGAAGCACTGCCCCGTTTTTCCGGCCGCCGCTCGTACCGTTCACCAAAGTTTCCCCGACCCATCACGTACTTCCGGATCGCATGAAGAGCGGCTGGATGCGTTCCGGCGGGTGCGCGATCAAATCGTCGCCTGGATGGACGAGTTCATCGGTGCTTTGTAACAGCAACCCATGGCCATTCGAATTGCCATTCCCGCCTCGTTTGAGGATGACAGGAACACGCTGGACCACCGATATGCCCGTTCTGTGCAGCGCGCCGGCGGTATTCCGTGGGTGATTCCTGTGCAACCGCCCCGCGCCGCCTCGAAAGTAGCTTGTGATGGCCTTCTCATCCCAGGTGGTCCCGCCGTCACACTCGGACTTGTCGGTTCACTGCCGGACGATCTACAGCCAGATCATCCAGAGCATGCCGCGTCAACTCTGGCGCTACTTCAGGCATGTGTTGCAGCCGGAAAACCTGTCTTGGGAATCTGTTACGGCATGCAATTGATGAACGCTGCGGCAGGTGGCACCCTTTGTGGGGATATTGCTGAAGCCATACCAAAAGCCTTGCCACACAGCCATAACCGGGGAGCCGCCGACCACACAATACATGTAAGATCGGGGTCGCAACTGCACCGCTTGGTGGGCAAAACCGTGTGCGAGGTCAATACGCGGCATGTGCAAGGAATACTGTCCGTCGGTGATGATTATGCCGTGGCTGCCACTGCGCCGGATGGAGTCCCGGAAGCGATTGAAAACTCGTCTGGAAGTTGCATCGGCGTTCAATTTCATCCAGAGAGGATGGGCGCAGTTATGCAACCCCTTTTTGCAAACCTGATAGCATATGCGCGCCGTGCGGTCAATCCTAACTGAAATACGCGGGTTGGACTGCAGCCCGCGGGTCCTGCGGCGCTTTGCCGCATTAGTCGGTACCATCGTTGGAGTGGTGGGCATTCTGCTTTGGCCGGGCTTCCTGAGCGGAGCATTGCTTTCGGTAACCGGGATGCTTCTTGCCGGCATTGCTATGCCTCGCATGTTGACGGGCCCTTACAGGGTGTGGATGACTTTCGCGCTCGTATTGGGGTACATTATGACGCGTACAGTGCTAGGGTTGGTGTTCTTTCTGGTGGTGACACCGCTAGGCCTAATCATGAGACTGCTTGGAAGAGACCCCATGAATCGCAAGCTGAATCCAGATGCTCCTACCTATTGGATACAGCGAGAGAAAGAAGAAAACTCAAGGGAACGCCTTGAGAAACTGTACTGAGCACTAATCATGTGATTGACGACATTTATACCAATTCAGGGCGATAAGTACATTCTTCGGCACCAACCATACTACCCTGTGTCCGTCGAAACTCATCCGAACAGAACACTGAAACCTCCCCAGAAAACCCAACAGACTTCACCCAATTAAGGGTGCGTACTTTCCGCAGGAATATTCATGAGGTGAAGGTCAGCAAGAAGGAGGGCACCAAGCATGCTGCATCCGTTACGGTGACTAGGTTTGCTTCGCATGCGCGTCGTACCCTGGCCAGCGGAGGGTATGTGGTTCGGGCCAGTCATACCGGATGGTCGGTGGAAACGGATGCACGAACCTACTGGCGATTTACCCTCCCTTATGAATAAGGGAGGATGTCCGATGGAAACGATCCGGGATAGATCGCGGCAAAACACTTGGCAACCAAGAATTCAAACTACCCTATACTAACTCCAACCGATCCGGTAAATCTCGCCATCCAGTGCTCCTGAAAAAACGGTCCAAGTATGGCAACAGGGGAATTTCGTAATTTAATAGCACTACTAAATGGCGAAGTCAGGTCATATAGGCTGTTCAGTTAAGGAGAAACGCGCCTGAATCTGCCTGCAACACGGCAAGGACACCGTAAATCACGCGGCAGATACTTGCGGGCTTGATAACCGCTGCAAAAGTCCATAATTCTTTGATCAGAACTACAATCAGGCGTGTCAGGACGAGCGCAGAATCTGTACATTATAGCTATTCCAGCCGGCACCGACCGGATTTTCAGCCTACAAGGAATGGCACGCCGCCGGAGCAAGCTATTGAGGTGGTAGGCTACTACGTGTTGCGGTGGCGTGTGGAAGACATGTTCCGTGTGATCAAGAGCGGCTGGGTATGCGGCAGGCCAAGAGTCTGCACAATGCCATTACGATCTGTATGGTGACAGCGTGGCGCGTACTATTGATGACGCTTCTGGGTCGTACCTCCCCGGAGATGGAGGCCGGGGTGATGTTCACCGATGTGGAGCTGTCTGTGCTCCGCACATACTCGAAGCGTTATGGTCTTTCGGATCCCACCAACTTGTTAGCGGCGGTGCTGTTGGTGGCTATATTGGGCGGTTATGCGCCGCGGAAGAATCGTCAACCAGGTCACACTGTGCTGTGACGCGGATACAGCAGTCTGCAAATCCGGGCAAGTCATCATGAGGATTTGGCCGCAACAGGTCAACTGGTGGTGCGTCCTCCTCCATAGGATAGGTCTGTGCTTACCTCCTGATTTTCTCTGCCTAAGGCTCGTGCTATCAGCACGAGGGGCCATGTCATTGATTTTGCGGCGATCAGCGAATCGCGGTAACCGCATTGTTATGTCCGCCCGAGGAACGCGGCACATTGACACCGCTCTATGTGCCAATCCGCACAAGGAATTGCGCTCAGCCACCGATCTGTACCTTACCTTGTTACCCGGATCTGGTGCTGTTGCCCCACAAAACTACATAACAACGTGCTAACCGACCCAGTTGACACCCCCTCTTGTCAAGCTAGCTAATGTGGGCGGTAGGCAGTGCTAGCACGCAGCAGACCCTTATCTACAGATGTCAGCTGGAGGTAGGGTTGGGATTGAGTTCGAAGGTAAGCAACGTATCCGCGTAGCCTGCAAACACTCCAAATCCACCCTCAATGTTGGTGTAAATGGGCGATGGGGTAATAAAGTCATCCCATATGTAGTCGCTTTGTGGATTTGCAAGCCGCGTACGCTGGTACTCGAAGTACTCGGTGCTCAAAGATGAAACGAGCACCTTGTACCGATGGATGCCTCTCCTCTGCCTGAAGGTTATTATAACATTGTGGGAGCCCCCTTGGAACAGGTCATCGGGCAGTATCGCAGCTCCACCGAAGATTGTCGAACTGTCTCGATCTTCCCTGTTAACCTCGTCATACTCATGGTAGACCGAGGGATCCCCGCACGCAAAACTTGCGAGACCAAAACCGTTTTGATCACCACCCCGCTCGGCGTACTCAAAGAATGCTATCCGATAAATGCTTCTCCCGGGCGCGTCCGCTATGCGCAGCTCTATGCTGTGTGTGTCGGGCCTGCGTTCGTCGATTCCAATGGGACTGAGCAGCTTTTCAACCTCGAACTCAAGCACTTCAGGGCGGTGCGGTGCTGCCGCTACCGCTTCCACAGGCTGCAGGCCGGATGCCCCAACACTTAGCGTATAGTAAGTACCGGACTCGGGCTTATGATGTCGAGTCGAACGATAGCGTCCATCTGACGCCAACTGCAGATTATCCACCACCTGATTCCCCTGAAGGATCTGCACTATAGCCCCCTCAATGACCATGGATGTCGTGTTGCGGTTTGTGTTAATAGACTGGCTACCGTACACCGAAACCGACCAAGTACTGTCGGGCGTAAAGAACGATGTGGCGACCAGTTCGGTGTTGTGGGCGGGGACGGTAAAATCTACCACGGTGTTACAACTAGCAAACAACGTGGCACTGAGCCACGCACAGCGTCTTGGAATCATTTTTCTTACGACTCCGGTCAAAATTCTAGCTCGTAAACAATGGACGGAATCACATGAAAAATGCTGATTTTCTTAAAGACCAACGAGCCATCGCCCTGCTCCTCAAGCCTCAGGATGAACGGATTTCTGCGATTGTAGGCGTTGTAAACACCAAGGGACAGTGTTCGCCTAGTCCTGCGCTTCTCTTTGTGAAGGTGCATCGCCAGATCCAGGCGATGGGCAGATGGCATGCGGGAATGGTTGCGCGCACCGTAAATGAATGCGTTCCTAGCGGGGGTGCCAGAAGTATATCCAAGGTCCACAGTGCCGAGCGGTGCAGGGGCATGCGCCTCCACCGGCAAGAATCCTGCCGGCAGCCAAACCGCACGCCCCGAACCGTATACCCATGCAACTGACACCTCCATATGCTCCCGCAGCCGATACGTAATCGCCACCGACGCGTCGTGACGCCGATCATGAGTAAACGGAAACGGTTTTCCATCATTCAAGCCAGCAAAATTGCGGTCGGTGCGGGAAAGCGTGTAGCCAACCCAACCCGTAGCGCGCCCAACAGTCCTCTGTACGAAGAGCTCCATGCCGTACGATGTTCCTTGACCGTGTTCAATCTTATCTTCCCAACCGCCGCCTGTAATATTGAAGAAATGATCACCATCGCGGTAGTCAATGACATTGTGCATCTCCTTGTAGTATCCCTCCAGCGTGACTTGGTAGCGTCGTTGCCCGAATTGATACGCTACGCCTGCAGCAGCCTGCCACGCCTTTTGGGGGGGAGTGCGTTCGGTTGCCGACACCCACAGATCAGTAGGTAGAGAAAGCGCATTACTACTTGAGAGCAGATGGACTTTCTGCTGCATGCGCGCGTAAGAAGCCTTGACTGCGGTATTGCCGGCCAGTTGGTAATGAAGACTTAAGCGTGGCTGAACCGATGTGTATTGAGCTCCACGAACCCCGAATGTCTCAACTCGGACGCCTAAATTGGCACGCAGGGGGCCAAGCAACGCAAGATCGTCTTCCAGATACACCGAAAGGGTCGTACTTCGGGTGGGACCTTCCATGTCAGATGAATCTTCTTCAACCGACTCGCTGTTGATGGTCTCCAGCCGTTCCAGTAGCACGCCTGGATGAAACGACTGGCGTGTCGCACCAACGCCAAAACGGACGTAGTGGAGAGCATTCGGCGCGTATTCGAAGTCGGTGCGTGCGGCAAGATCCTTGACATCCGTTGTATAGTGCAGTCGGTGCAGGGAGTTTATCGCCGTGATCTCAAGATTGTGTCGGTAGTATTTTTCCTGAAACACTTCGAGTCCATACTGGGAATTGCCTAGAGTCAGGTTGGCGAATAGTTTCGGTCCAAAGATATGATTCCACCGCAAGGTGCCCGTAACATTGCCCCACCCGAGTGAGTACTTGTCGCCGCGTCGAACCTCCTCCGATGTTGACTTTTGACGAGAGCTAAACCGAGTCCCGCCGCTGTATATGCTCAAGTATATTCGGTCGTTGCTTGAGAGGATATAATTGGCCTTTGCATTTAAGTCGAAGAAATATGCAAGCGACTTAGAATCGGACGGCAAGAATGGGTATATTAGGAGATCGTAGATGGTGCGCCTGCCCGAAACGAGAAACGATGCCCGATCCTTCTTTATAGGACCCTCGAGCGTAAAGCGGCTCGACACGATGCCGACTGCGCCTTTGCCTGCGAATCTCTTCAGGTTTCCTTCTTTCATGGTCATCTCAACTACAGAGGACAGGCGTCCGCCGTACCGCGCAGGGAATCCTCCCTTGATGAGCGTAACATCCTTTATTGCATCGCCGTTAAAGGCGCTCAAAAAGCCAAACAGGTGGCTCGTGTTGTACACCGGCGTGCCGTCTAGCAGGACAAGATTCTGCTCGGGGCCACCGCCGCGCACGTAGATACCACTTGTTGCCTCGGCACCAGACTGCACGCCGGGAATCAGTTGAAGAGTCTTGAAAACATCTGTCTCGCCAAGCAGCACTGGGAGCGATTGGATTTGTTCAATCGGCACTTTGACCAAGCTCATAAGCGTCTGGTTGACATAGTCGGTCCCGGAAGGCGCAGCAACCTCAATTTCCCCTAGGTCAACCGCCCTCAAGCGTAGCCCGATATCCCGCCGTATATCCATCAAGAGCTCTAGTCGCAGCAGTTCAGGTTGATAACTCACATGCCGAACCGTAAGGCTTACTGAGTCCACTGCCAGCGTAAGACTGTAGAAGCCATAATTATTGGCAACTGCTCCCGTGCCGGAGCGCGGATCATAAACCGTAGCACCGGCAAGAGCCTCTCCGCTTTCAATATCGCGTATAAACCCGCTCACCGTGGCCCGCTCATTCTGCAGCGATTGTGCGGAAGCTGTCCAAACGACAGGCACGGTATTACCGACTGCGTATAACACCATCACAAGCCTGCCCACCGATAACGCATTCCAGCCCTGAGCTCCCTTGACCTTCATACGAGGCAGGAACGTTAACGCCATCAAACCTTTATTCACGAGCCAGTCGTCATGCCCGAATTTTCATTCAGGTCTCCCCAGTGAAAGCTCTCTGTGCCATTATTTGCGCAGCGACTCACGGAGGCACGAGCACTAGCTTCACCAAAAGCTCTTTCACTACGAGATCTACATCTAAAGCGGACACGCCTCCTACTGCGCACGACCACTTCGACTCTAGCCTCCGCCTCATTCCATGGCAAATTTACATCATGAACCGGGATTAACTTTGTGGAATTGGCCCCGAATCCATATCGAAAAAACGCTGTATGTGCCTCGGCTCGCGCTGTTAAATATGCCCTGTATGAAGTGTTCCACATTACGATGGCTCCCGCAACATCGGTCTGTATGTTTCCCGCCTCCCAAACGACAACCGGAAACACAACATCTTGTGCGCACATGTCGGTGCTACCCGACCTCTCTGGATTTGTCACAAACTTAGGGAATTATACGTAAGCGTGCGGTGAACTACATCTTGATTGGGTGATGGGTTCTGGGGAGCTTACCCCTAGACGTGAGAACCCAGACCCCAGATCGCATGGTACAGCCCAAACGTACGGCGGAAGAGATGTTTCCGCTGGTAGAGCAGTATAACGAAAGGACCCAGTCCGCAGCGGCGTTTTGTGCAAAGCACGGCATCTCGTATGGGCAGTTGAATTACTGGAGGCGGAAGTATCGCCAGGAGACTGCAGCCGAGGCTTCGTGGAGATAGGCAGTGCAGCACCAAGGGAAGCGGCACAGGTAGAGATCGCATATCCGCACGAGGGGATGGCATTATTCACCTCAACCTAACTTCGCCATTTCGTAGTGCTACTAACCTACGGAATTCTCCCGTGGCCATATTTGGACCGTTTTTTTCAGGAGCAATGGATGGTGAGATTTACCGGATCGGTTGAAGTTGGTTTAGGGTGGTTTGAATCCCTGATTACCTGGTGTTTTGCCGCCTGTTTCGCTGCGATCTACCTCGGATCGTTTCCATCGGACGTAGCTCTGGTGGCTCCATCTGGAGTACGCTATCTCAACCGTTGTGAAGGGACCATGCGTCATGAGTCTGGAGGCTTCTGGCTCACCGGTGCACTCGCTTCCTCCACATGCTCGGTCACGGTGCGGGTCGCATCCGGATCATACACGTATCCCAGTACCGCAAAGAACTGTACCATACTCGGAGGCAGATCCTGATCCACCTCCGTGATCAGGTACCGATATTGGTTCTTAACCATCTTGGTCGTAATCCGACGAATCCTGTTCAACCTGTCTCGGATCGTCGCCCAACTATCATGAATCCCGTGTTCCTTGAGTCTGGTGCGAACCAGATGGGCAGCATGATAAGCCAGTACCGTGATGAACAGATGCCCTTCAATGCGGTCATCTCTGCTGTGGTAGATGGGCCGTAGACCGAGGTCCGATTTCATGACTCTGAATGTGCGCTCAATCTCTGTAAGTCGCCAGTAGGTTCGTGCAACCGTTTCCACCGACCATCCGGTATGACTGGTCCGAAGCACATACCCTCCGCTGGCCTGGGTGCGACGCGCATGCGAAGCACGCCGGGTCACCGTAACGGATGCTGCATGCTTGGTGCCCTCCTTTTTGCTGACCTCCACCTCATACAGGTGTGAGACCTTCTTGTACTTTTCCTTCAGACGACCAACCTTTATCGTGACCTTTTCATAGTTCTTCAAGTACCCGGGTTTCGAGAGTCCCTCATGTAGTGTAGTGAGCGCCTTCACAAACTTCTTGCATTGGGTTTCAAGGATCTGATCCTGCTTAGCCTCACTGTGCACAAACACGCGCAGTTCCGCATTGTCTTCAACATCTTCAACATCTTTTTCCTCTTTGGTGACCTTCCAGGCTTTGATCTTGACTCCCCCTGCGGTCGTAAACTGTTGATCCGGCTTGTTTTCGGGGACTGGAGGGGCTTTGGAACGCTCCACGGTGATCCAGTTCAGTCCCTGTTCTTTCAGGTACTGCAGATTCTGCTCCGTCGCAATGCCGGAGTCCATAATCACTGTGGGCGTAGCGCCGTTTAGTTTCTCAATCGCCTCTTTGAGCGTTGCCGGTTCCCCTGCATTGCTCGGCAGGATCTGCACATTGCGGGGAACCCCGAACCATCCAGGATGAGCGCCAGCGTAACCAACGGACAATCACTGCGCTTTTCCTTGCTGCGCCCATGCGACAACAACTTCCCTTTCTTCTTGCCGTGGTAATAGGTATTGGTTAAATCATAAAAGACGATCGTTTCTTCAAACTGCAATACCGCTTTGGTAATGCCAAAGAGTTTCTCCAGGATCTCATCCATATGCTTATGGATCAGATCGGTGCAACGATAGAGGGTGTTGAGACTCGGGGGTTCCAAATCCAGAAGCTGCAGAACACTGGAGGTTTTACACAGCCATTTATGCGTTTCTCGTTCACTGCCCGGGTGGAGCATACGTCCGACGATCAGCGCACAGCAGAGCTTGACGTGTTTCTCGCAGAAGTTGAGCGAACGTAGCAGTACAGCCAGTCCGAGCTGTTCCAATGTCTGAAGGATCAGTCGTTCTCCGCCGACGGTCCGGGAATCGGGATGGGTTGTTTTCTCTGGATCAATGAGGTGTTGCTGATGGGATGTGCGATGGATGTCGTAGCCCTTGCTTTCGAGATGTGCAACGATGTCGTCGACCGCATTGAGAAAGGCTTCATCATTCTGGAAAGGGAGGATAGCTTTCCCTTTGAGTCGGGCAGTAACGCAATGGGTCAGTTCCCCCCACAGACTGCGGGGGATGTTGAAGTTCGGGCCGAGATTAAGGAGGGTGCGGTGTTTGGAGGTACCGTCTTTGCGATAGGATTCGATGAGGGCAAAGCTGTTGCATTTCTTACCGTCTTTACGTTTGTAGGGTCGGTTTCGGATAAACATGATCGGGGTGTGGAATTGGTACGGGGTAAGGTACCGGGGGTGTTGGGGGGAGGTTTCCGTCCACACCTCTATCGCACTACATTGCCTTTTCCGAAAAAGTCGGCTAAAAAAGGTCGAAAAACGCTGAATTTAGCCGAAATAGCTCTATTAGGAGGGAAAAACGAGAGAATTGGAGACGGAACTCAGCGTTTTCCCCTGACCAGATGGCGAAGTTAGGATAATGGCATTGTGCAGACTCTTGGCCTGCCGCATACCCAGCCGCTCTACCGCACAGCCGCTCTTGAGCACACGGAACATGTCTTCCACACGCCACCGCAACACGTAGTAGCCTACCACCTCAATAGCTTGCTCCAGCGTCGTAACTTCTTGGGTCGTCAATAGATACCACTGTACCGGTCGCTCTCCGGCTGGCGGCTGCATTTCCCGAGCATGAATCGCACTGACCTGCACCGGATCCTCCTGCGACTTACCCGGCGCCGGAAGCGATAGGCGGCGGAAACGTACCTGCATCCGCGCCAGACGGCCCGACCGCCCCTTATGCTTGACTCGACCTGACTTCACGCGGCGGCTCAAACGCGCAATCGGCACTTCCATGTGTCCTGCCGGACGGCCCGACCGCATGGTCGCAAACAACTTGGGAGACTTTTTACCCAATAGCCGATTCGCCTTGGCTCGCACCAATATGTCCACACGCCCTGCCATGCGCTGCGCTGCTGCGCCAGGATCGCAAACACATCCGCCTCGCGGTCCATGACACACAGCACACGGGTACGACCGCTCAGATGCGAGGCGGCTTCCGCTATGTCCCGCACGCCGTCTATCCATAACTGTGTCTTAGGAGCAGGAGCCTCTTGGTCGGTTGTATAGGCACAGCGTAAGATCCCCAACGGCACACCATCCTCACCCACCGCCAGCGTAGCGTGCAAATGCACTCCTTTTGCCTTTGATGTGGTCTGATTGTGCCCTATCACATCCAACCCCTCGCACGCCGGACGAGTACTGTAGCTGATGTCCGTGCCATCCTGGATGCACAGCACCGTCCGTTGCGTACGCATCCGCTCTATCGTGCGATCACGATGCGGCTGCAAAATCTTCTCCGGCGTGATCTCGTTCTCAGCCGCTTTCTCCAAAAAACGGTAGTATCCCCGCCCGATCAGCGTCCAGATTGGCCGTGATCAATTCTCCTGGAGTGCGTGAAAGCATGTTTACGCTATGTACTAACCGGTCCGAACGGCGTTTGTCCCCCAACGGCGCTCCACCAAACTCCTGTTCTGCCCATGTATCACTGGCCAGCCCCGCACCCACCTCCAGCTCGGGATACGCCTCCACAACCGGCACTCCAAGCTCCTGCCTCCAATCACCACCCAGATCATACACGAAAACCGCCTTCTTTTCTTTGGTGCATGCATTACCAGGAGCATGACGCCCACGCCCCTGGGTTTTTCCCACACACTGAAGCCCCGCAGCCCGAAAACACGTGCCACGATGTTCGGGGCCCACAAAGGTCTCTATCACCCACGGCACATACCCGTAACGGTTCTCAAAATCCTCTGGAAAACGACGCAATACCTTCCCCAGTGTATGGCTGGCAAGGTTCCTGATCCGCACCATGGAGCGAATCAGGAACCGATTCAAACCCACGACATGGTCCCGGTAGTCCTCACGCTGCTCGTCCGACCACGCCATCCATCTGTCGCGCGCCTTCAGATACAGCGCCGCAGCCGCAAAGCCTATCGCTCCGATGTAGCCATGCTCGCTCCCGACAAGATAGCGCAACTGCCGCCCGGCAAACCGTGGCGCACACATCGGATGCTCGGCCTCCACAAGCGTATTCCAGATCGCACGCTGCCCGGCATCTTCTACCAATTCCAACTCCAGGCCGTGCACATCCTTGAGCAAAGTCCGCACTCCAACAGGCGCAGGTACCGGTTCGTCCAACAAACGAGGCACTGTGCTTCGGACCACGCGCTTCGGTGCAGGCAAGGACAGCGCACCCTCGGCTTCGAGTGTCTTGAGCGCCTGCAAACAACTGCTGTGCTGCACACGCCCTAAGGCATCATAAAAGCCAAACGCTTCACTCACACGGCGACTTATCGCTGTGCGACCATCGTCAGGATGCTGCTCCATGACCTCTGTCAACTCACATGGAGCGGCACGCAGTGTCTTCAGAATCTGATGTTGAACCACCATGCCGCCAATCTAAGCGGCATGAATTGCAAAGTCAAGTAGGGGTACCGGTTGAACGGTAGAGCTAGGCTTGGACACTGACACTTCACCCAGCCAGTATGGAACTAACAACCTCATCCTCACATGTCCCCGCGAAGGAGGCACGGGGAGTTTCACTTTGACGACCTTGCCCGCACGTCCTTCCACCAAGTTTAGTAAACTGGGAGCCACTACCAATCGAGCAGTCTCATCGTCATCAACGGCAACAGATACAATACCTTTCTGACCATCATATCCGCCTCCACTTGCCAACAGTTCCAGTGTCCCTGCTTCGTCTGCTGCATCCGCATCGCCATCCGCCATCACCGTTACCGATTGATCAGTGCTCCAGTCTGTAGATGTGAACGTCAGGATAGGCTCGAACAGCGACACTTTTCCATTCAGCATCGTTCCAACATTCACCGCTACTGTCACGTCTTTCCCCATAGAGGGCTTGCAAGCGGGCAAAAATGTAGTTGCGGCGTCCTTGCGCAGTTCTTCGCGCTTGGAAATCGTCCGAGGAGCTTGCAAGCGGGCCATATGCGGGAGTTACTATTCGGGCCCGGGCTGTGATTAATTGGTCGAAACTACGTTTCCACTGGCGCGGAAAATTATGCCAGGAATCTTGCTGTACCTGGACAAATTCCGTATGTGAGGCCGCCAATAATTCAACCGAATCGCTTTTTCAGCGTACAATTTGGCTGCAAAATGCAGATTACCTGCCAATTCAACGTCACTCACACACAATCAGACGCAATTGGCTATCAACATTGGTATCAATGGATTTGGGCGCATCGGCCGCCTTGAGGCACGAGCAATTCTGGAGCGTAACGATAACGCATTCAATATTGTCGCTGTAAACGACTTGACGGATGCGCAGACGCTCGCGCACTTGTTCAAGTATGACTCCGTTCATGGCACTTTCCCCCAGCCCGTGCGTGTCGAGGGAAACAGTCTTGTCATCGGCGATCAGAGCATACTCGTACTCTCAGAGAAAAACCCCGCTGATCTCCCCTGGGGCGAACTCGACTGTGGTGTGGTCGTAGAGTCGACCGGATTCTTTCGTTCGCGATCTGCCGCAGCGCAGCATATCGCTGCAGGTGCAGATAAGGTAGTGATTTCGGCTCCTGCGAAAGACAAGGTTGACGCTACCATAGTGCTCGGCGTGAATGACCACGTATTGACGGGCGAGGAAACGGTGATTTCGAACGCCAGTTGTACGACAAATTGTTTGGCGCCGATGGTCAAGATTCTTGACGACGCGCTAGGCATCACGAGTGGACTCATGACCACTGTGCATGCGTACACATCGGACTAACGGATGCAGGACTCCCCGCATAGCGACTTGCGTAGAGCCCGCGCGGCAGCCTATTCCATCGTTCCTACGACCACAGGCGCAGCCCGTGCAATCGGACTTGTACTCCCCCACTTACAGGGCATGTTGGACGGAATGTCGCTGCGTGTGCCCATTCCTGATGGCTCCCTGACCGACTTGACGGTTCAGGTAAAAGAGGGGAGTTATATGGCTGAATGCCACGCGTTTTCGCAGGAGTTACTTATTGTGCTTTGGTGGTGCAGACAGGATGGCTTTCGCCAGTTGTTCATAATCGGTTCCCGCTTTTCACGAAAAACTGCAATTATTTCAAATAACTCAATACGTGGGTACGCATGGAATATAATTTTCATATATTAGGGAGTTATATATCACAGTGCCATGCCCGAAACGGTTAGTGCATACCGCAATATCACATACAGGCTGTTGCCCGGAAGTCGAAGTAACGCCAAGCAACTTGCTGGATTAGCGGGTGCGTGTAGGTTTGTGTGGAATGCCATCCTCGCAGAGCAGAGCGAGGCCTACAAGAAAGCGAAAGAGGCTGGAGAGAAGCCGCCCTCGGTAAGCTTCTTCTCGCTGGGGAAGCGGTTCACGGCACAGCGCCGTACGGTCGAGTGGCTACCTGAATACTCCTTTGGTGTCGTTAGATACACATTGAAATATCAGGCGGATGCATGGAAGGCATTCTTCAAGGAAGGTAAAAGAAGACCGAGATTCCATTCCAGACGTGGTAGTACGCCTTCGTTCACGATCCCGGATAACGTAAGGGTTCGGGATGGCAAGCTGTATATCCCGAAAGTGGGATATATGGCGCTCCGCAGGCGGGGAGGCAACCCGTACCCTGATGGTATACCCGTCAAAGCCACGGTAAAGAAGAACGCCGGCAAATGGTATGCTGTCATCTGCTACAAGATGGAGGCACCTGTAATAGAGGATACCGGCAGTGCTGTAGGCATTGACCGTAATTGCGGGCAGATCGCTATGGTCTCCACAGAGGGCGATACAAGCATTATCAGACAACCGGATACGAAGCGTCTTGATGCCAAGTTGAAGCGGCATCAGCGAAGACTGGCGAGACAGAAGAAAGGCTCCAACCGTCGTAACAGGCGGAAGCATAGAATCGCCCGCATACAGCGCAAGCGTGCTAACATCCTCAAGAATGCGAACCACCAGGTAAGTCGCAGTATTGCCAAATGCTCCTCAACGGTGATACTGGAGGACCTGAAGATCAAAGCGATGACACGTTCAGCTAAGGGGACGATGGAGAGCTTTGGCACAAACGTCAGACAGAAGTCTGGCCTCAACCGTGGAATACTGCGAACAGGTTGGGGCCAGCTGGATCAGATGCTGGGCTATAAGTGCTGCAAGGTGATAAAGGTTACCGCTGCCTATACCAGTCAGCGGTGTTCTGTGTGTGGGCACACAGAAGCGAGTAACCGTAAGACGCAGAGCACATTCACGTGTATGTCCTGTGGACATGCGGATCATGCAGACCTGAATGCGGCTGCAAACATACTGGCCTCCGGGATTGGGGCTTCTGCACGGCGAGGGGCGTTCGGGTTACCGACCCCTATGACCCGTGAAATTGATACTAGTGCCTCACTGTGTACAGTTGGTCACTCACGTATATAATTCCCTAAAAGAGGGAGCATCGATAGAGGCCATTAACGACTTGTTCAAACAAGCGGCGGCGAATTCATTGAATGGGATCGTCGAATACTGCGACGACCCCATTGTGTCCGTGGATATCGTGCACACTCCTCACTCGGTTATTTTTGACAGCCTTGCTATCATGGTGAAAGGCAACACTGTAAAGGTGTTGGGCTGGTATGACAACGAGTGGGGTTATGCCAACCGGACGGTCGATGTCGCGCACAAGTTGACTCTTCGTGACATTGATGTTCGGGGCCTGCGCGTCGTTGTTCGCGTAGACTTCAACGTCCCGCTATCTTCCGATCCTGACGGAACCGGTAGCTTTGTGGTGGCAGATGACACGCGAATTCGCGCGGCACTGCCGACGATCAATGCCTTATCAAAGGCTGGAGCAAACGTCATACTGCTCAGCCATCTTGGACGCCCAAAGGGCACTCCAGACGCAAAATTCAGTCTGGCGCCGGTTGCCGCTCACCTCGACTCGTTGGCGAAGGCGCGTGTCTTGTTCGCACCCGACTCGGTCGGACGGGTTGTCGAGGAAAGGATTGGAAGTATGCGCCCGGGCGACATCCTGCTTCTGGAGAATACTCGTTTTCATGCGGGCGAGACCAAGAATGATTTGGAGCTAGCACGCCAATGGGCAGCATTGGGCGATATCTTTGTGAATGATGCATTTGGGACGGCTCATCGTGCGCACGCTTCAAACGTTGGTATCGCAAGCCTGATGGAGCGATCCGTAGCGGGAATGCTACTGGCTCGGGAGCTGGACTACCTGATAGGCACGCTGACCGACCCTCCCCGCCCGTTTGTATCCATACTCGGAGGAGCCAAGGTTTCTGATAAGATTGGAGTAATCAAGCACTTGGAGGGCATCGTCGACTCCATACTCATTGGCGGCGCAATGAGCTATACGTTTCTTAAGAGCCTTGGTAATTCCATTGGCATTTCGCTAGTGGAGGAGTCATGGTTGGATTTTTCGCGCGAGACTTACGAACGCGGTAAGATTATGCTACCCACCGACCATGTGACTGCCGAGAGGTTTGGGGCGGATGTGGAAGCTGAGCAGACGACTTCCACGATTGCTCCCAATCAGATGGGATTGGATATTGGCCCCAAGTCCCGGCAGGCTTTTCGAGATCGGATTCTTGCAGCCAAAACGATCGTTTGGAATGGGCCCATGGGGGTTTTCGAGAATCCTGCCTTTGCTGCAGGTACGGTAGCTGTAGCGGAGGCGTTGGCGGAAGCGACGAGTGCTGGTGCTAGAACCATTGTGGGCGGGGGTGATTCGGTTGCGGCCATCCAGCAGGCCGGGTGTGCGGATCGCGTAACGCATATTTCCACAGGCGGGGGTGCAATGCTTGCATGTCTGGAGGGCACAGTGCTTCCTGGACTTGCTGCGCTGACGGATAGGCACATTTAGACGCGGACGTTGGCACCCATTACTGTTGTCATTCCGGTGCTCAACGAAGCTTCCCGGATTGAAGCTGCATTGGCGTCCGTCGAGGCACAGGCTGCGCCATGGGACATCATTGTCGTCGATGGCGGGTCCATAGACGACACGGTAGTCAAGTGTCAGGGGCGCGCTACAGTGCTGCAATCTCCGCCTGGGCGTGCACGACAAATGAACGCGGGATGGCGAGCAGCCCGCGGTGATGCCGTTTTGTTTCTACATGCAGACACGACCCTTCCAGAGGACGCGTTTGTGGAAATGCGAGAGTGTCTGGCTGACTCGTCGGTAGAGGGCGGCGTATTCCGACTCCGGTTTGATGTCCGCCATCCGGCATTGGGATTGTTTTCCTATTGCGCTCGAATGAAGCTCGCCAGCTTGTGCTTCGGCGACCGGGGCATCTTCGTGCGACGCCAAGTGCTGCTGGATATTTGTGGATTTACCGAGTTACCTATCTTCGAGGACCTGCAATTATGCAGGTCCCTACAAAAACGGGGCGGTTTTCGGTTCCTGACTAACTCTGTAACGACATCGTCGCGCCGATTCCTGGAACACGGTGTATTGCGCCACCAGTTTCGGAATTTTTGCCTCTGGTTGGGGTATTGGATTGGCGTAGATCCGAGCCTACTTGCCCGCAGGTATGCGACTTCGGATACATTTAGAGCAGCAGGAACAAGCGTAAAGCGCAGCAGCCACTAGACCAATGCCAGAACTACCACTGACAGACCTTGAAGATATCCTGAACGCTTGGCGCCGCGAGGCCAAGGAATCTGGTTATAGTATGGAGCGTGCCAAGGGTAAAGCGTTTGAAGAGCTATGCATCGTGTACTTGCAGCACGATCCGGTACAGAGTGGATTGTATAAGGCTCCTCGCCCATACGCTGACTGGGCTGCAGAGCAAGGCAAGTCGAAAGCAGATCTAGGCATTGATCTTGTTGCCAAGGTGCGCGGCACGGAAGGATGGTGTGCAATTCAGTGTAAGTTCTGGGCGAAAGGAAAATCAGTCACCAAGAGTGCAATCGACTCTTTCCTGTCTGCCTCCGGAGCCGCAGAGTTCACGCACCGCATAGTCATTGACACGACGGGCCAGCCATGGAACCGTAATGCTGAGTCCGCGGCTCGCGATCAAAGTATTCCAATAGTCAGGATCGGGCTAGATGAAATGCGGAAGAGTCCCATAAAGTGGGGACTCTACGTCCAACAGGGTATCGTGGAAAAACGGCCCCCAAAGACGCCTAGGCCGCATCAGAAAGAGGCAATTAAGAAGACTATTGAAGGCTTGAAGGAGCCTGACTCCCGCGGCAAGCTCATCATGGCATGCGGAACAGGCAAGACATACACGTCTCTCCAAATCGCAGAAGAATTGGGAGGAACAGGCGGCCGCATCCTTTATCTAGTCCCAAGTTTAGCACTGATGTCCCAAACCGTTCGGGAATGGGCTGGAGATGCCTCGCTACCCTTGCGGTCCTTTGCGGTCTGCTCAGATTCTCAGGTTGGCGTGCGCCGACAACGCAATGATGACAGGATCGACATGGACAAGCTGGACCTGGCGTTTCCGGCTACAACGGATCCAGCCATTCTCGCTCGAGAGGCGGGGTCCCATTCAACAGACCGCCTCACCGTGGTGTTTGCGACCTACCACTCATTGCCTGTAATCGGAATAGCGCAGCGAGAGCACGGCTTACCTGACTTCGACCTTACGATTTGTGACGAGGCTCACCGTACGGCAGGCGCCCGTCTGGCTGGCGAGGAAGAAAGCCACTTCGTGCAAGTCCACGACCAAAAGAACATCCGCACGGACCGGCGGATGTATATGACGGCTACCCCGAAAGTCTACAAGTCCACTGCACGCGACAGGGCGGGAGAATTGAACGCAGAGCTGTGCTCAATGGAGGACAAGGAAATCTATGGCCCGATCCTCTACGAGATCGGCTTTGGCACGGCGGTGGAGGAAGGATTATTGACCGACTACAAAGTCATTGTTCTTACGATGCCAGAGGATTCCGTCCCAAAATGGCTAAGCAAATTGATTGGAGAGCAAGAGCTCAAACTTGAGACGGGTGCCAAGCTTGCGGGATGCTGGCGCGCACTTGCAAAGATTGATCATGATGAATTTCCCGAGGACGATCAAGAACCCATGCGGCGCGCTATTGCCTACTGTCGAGACATTAGGTCATCGAAGCAGGTTGAGGATCTCTTCGCAGACCTCGCACACACTTATCGGGAAGAGGTAGCGAAGCACGTATCTATCCCTGTCCGAGAATATGGGGTTAGAGCGAAGCATGTGGACGGCACTTTTAATGCTCATCGTCGCGGCAATCGGATTCATTGGCTTGATTCTGTGCGCCCCGACAGCGGGGCCTGTCACGTACTATCAAACGCCAGATGCCTTGCGGAAGGAGTAGATGTACCTGATCTGGACGCGATTCTTTTCTTGCATCCGCGCAAGAGCCAGATTGATGTTGTGCAGGCCGTAGGGCGCGTTATGCGCCGTGCCGCCGGAAAGAAGATGGGATATGTGATCCTTCCCGTTGCAATACCCGCAGGTACAGACCCCAGCGTAGCTCTGGATAAGCACTCGACGTTCCAGGTGGTATGGCAGGTCCTCAATGCCATCCGCTCACACGATGAACGATTTGATGCCATGTTAAACCTCATTGAATCTGGACAGGAGGCCAAGAATCTGGGTGTCGTTGCAGTGTCGGACTGGCAACAGAGAAGTACCGGCTCTGGGGAGGGTGAGGGTATGGGAACGACCATTCCTGCGACTAATGGAACGACTAGTAAGCAGCTGGAGCTTTTCGACCTTCCCGCATCCATTCGCGCCAAAATCGTGGACAAATGCGGCAGCCGTCGCTATTGGGACGAGTGGGCCAAGGATGTGGCACAGATTGCCCGGCGACATATTGCCAGAATCATGCGGATGGTCACGGCAGACGAAGCCGCGAAGGATATTTTTCAGGATTTCGTGGCTGAATTGCGCGACGACCTGAACGAGGGAGTATCAGAGGCGGATGCGATCGAGATGCTCGCACAGCACATGGTTACCCGTCCGGTCTTTGAGGCGCTACACGGAGATGCCCGGTTTGTTGACAAGAACCCTGTAAGCAAGGGTATGCAACTGGTCCTGGATGTACTAAAGCCAGCGAATATAGAAGCAGAGTCGGAGGGGCTGGAAGAGTTCTACAGGAGTGTGGCCCGGAGGGCCAAGGCCGCCAACACACTATTGGCTCGGCAGAAAATCATCACGGAGCTCTACGACAAGTTCTTCCGCAACGCCTTCCCGAAGACAGCAGAAAGGCTGGGTATAGTCTACACGCCGATTGAAATTGTAGACTTTATTCTGCATTCGGTTGACCAGATTCTGCGCGACGAATTTGGTCAGTCGCTGTCGTCGCCAAGAGTAGAGATTTTGGATCCGTTTACGGGTACGGGTACATTCATTACCCGCATGATTCAAAACGGGCTGATTGACCGGCAGGTCCTGCCTGGAAAATACGCGTCCGAGATTCATGCGAATGAGATTATGCTGCTCGCGTACTACATCGCAGCAGTAAACATTGAGTCAGCCTACCATGGTCACCTCGATGAGGCAGAATACACGCAGTTCCCTGGCATCATTCTGACCGATACGTTTGAGTTGCAGGACACGGAGGACCTGATCGCGCAAATCCTCCCTGAGAATTCTGAACAGCGCAAGCGCCAGAAGGAAGCTCAGATTCGGGTTATAGTCGGCAATCCACCCTGGTCCGTGGGTCAACGTGACGAAAATGATGCAGCGAAGAACCAGCCGTATCCCTACTTGGACAAGCGAATTAAGGAATCGTTCGCGCATCGTTCACGCACTAGACTTAAGACTAGCCTCAATGACAGCTATGTGCGAGCGATTCGGTGGGCGTCGGATCGCATTGGCGAAAGTGGTGTCATCGGATTGGTTACCAATGCAGGGTGGATTGAAGGAAATGCCATGGACGGCATGCGAAACTGCCTTGCAGAGGAATTCTCCAGTATTCACGTGGTGCATTTACGGGGGAACGCGCGGACGCAGGGAGATCGCCGCCAAGCTGAAGGTGCACCTGTATTTGGAATTGGCTCCCGGGCGCCGGTGGCGATAACCCTCTTTGTCCGCAACCCTGCACGCGAGGGATGTAGAATCCTCCTGCATGACATCGGGGATTACTTGAATCGGGAGGAAAAGCTGGCCAAGGTTGCGACATTTCAAGGGGTTAGAGGCATTGCCGAAAAGGATGGATGGAAGCAGATTACACCGAACGTATATAATGATTGGCTAAATCAGCGCGACCCCAGCTTCCATGACCTAATGGCGCTTGGAAATAAGTCAAAGGCAAGGAAGCAAGAAGTTCTATTATTCAAGATTTACTCGCAAGGAGTAAAGACAAATCGTGATGCGTGGTGCTACAATTATTCGGAGACCGCTCTCGCCATTAACATTGAGGCGATGGTTGATTTCTACAACCAAGAGAGAGGCCGGCTACAGGAGCATCTTGCCGGTACAAATCGCCCATCTGACATCGAAATCACAAACCTGATCAATAACGACCCGACGAGAATCAGTTGGACAGGGGAGCTCAAGAATGATCTGCGTCGAAATAAAGCACTCAGCATTGAAGACGGACTCAGTACGGCGTCACAATATCGTCCCTTTACCCGCCAATACCTTTACCTGAGTCGGCGCCTCAACAACAGTGTATACCTAATTCCCAAGCTGTTTCCGCACAAGGATGCCAAGAATCGCTTGATATGCGTGACCGGAAAGGGGGCAAATGATGACTTTTCGTGCCTAATGATAGACGCGATTCCGTGTTATGACCTGATTTCAAAAGGGCAGTATTTCCCGCGCTGGGTCTACCGCAAGCCCAAGGTGGAAAAAGCGAATCTTTTCGAATCCGATGTTAAAGTGGATAGTCACGGATACGTGCGAGAAAGCGCGATAGATTTCTCTGCAGTTGTGACGTTTGGCAAGTGGCTCGAAAGCAATGCCCCCCCCCCCCCCCCCCCCCCCCCATCACATAATTTACATATAACGGATAGCGATCTATTCTACTATGTGTACAGCGTACTCCATATCTCCGCATACCGGTCGCAATTCGCCGTCAATTTCAAAAGGGAGCTTCCTCGCATACCCCCTCCACGAACTTTTGCGGACTTCCAGTCACTAGTCGATGCCGGCAGGACGCTTGGTGATTTACACGTCAATTTTGACGAAGCAGAGCCGTGGCCCATTAAGTTTGAGCGTGGAGGCTGGACTCCCCGCCCAGGAATCTCACCAATGGAATGGTTTCGTGTGGAGGCGAGGGCAATGCGACACGTAAAGAAAGACCGCTCACGTGTGATTTACAATGAGCATATCACAGTGAAGGAAATACCTGCGGAAGCATACGATTACGTGGTCAACGGGAAGCCTGCGATCAAGTGGGTAATGGAACGGCAACGGATCTCCACACATAAAGCCAGCGGCATAGTCAACGACGCCAACCGCTTCGCCGTGGAAACCATGCACGATCCCTCCTACCCGCTCAAACTTCTCGCCAGAGTAATTCGCATCAGTATGGAAACGAACAAGATAGTCGAGCAGCTACCAGAGCCCGAGTGGAAACCCGGCAAAGAGTGGCTTGCGAAATATTAGACCGCAACACGGGCAATGTACTGTCCAGAAAAAGTAGCTCAGAGGACTCGTTGCAGAAGACCGATATAATTGAGTTGTGGAAGCGGGATTTTACGCCATCTCACATTACACTCTATGGCATTTCCGCACGGGCATGTCTGCAGTCAAGTAGAATTGGTGTCTGCCCGGCGAGCATACGACCAAAAGCTGATTGACCGTCAGGTATTCATGGACTTCTAAGAGGGCTACACAAGACAGCCCGCTGCCGATGCAAATTAGACGAAGAGTGATAAACCAGTACTGATTCGACAAATTGGCGACCACGCCGCAGAATGGCGACCGTTACGATCTAGGTGAGCGTGGACTCCGATCGGGATCCCTGTGGACGGCTTGCCTTGCCAATCTCTTCGCCTCCAAAACCCTATCATCCTTCGCCACCATAGACTCGGGCAGTCTGATTTCGGCATGGAAGGGATTTTCAGAATTGGGGCAGGCCCTAACACTGCACCCAGTCTCGGAAGCGTCCTCTGCACTCAGAACGCCCCACCCATTAAAGCTCAGTTTTCGATCCCTGCCATTCTGCTCGGCAATTGCTTTCAAGAACTCTGGAGGAGCATACTGATTCCTGTCTACTGACAGATCAAGGCTATTTGTATTCAGGAATGCCCTGTGGTGGATTCTTCCACTTCCCTTTCCAACTGATCTGCTACCAAACAGGCGTCGTCCAATTAATTCAGACGACGCAACCTTGCCCGGCGGATTCACCGCTCAAGTGCCGCTTTGAGGTTTTCAAGAGCACCCTCCATAAACCGTCCCTTGACGGTCTCACGCTTGTCAAAAACAGCTGTGCTTCGTTCATCATCCATGCTAACCCAGCACTTCGACACACCATTCTCGAAAAGAGCTAAACTGAAGTAAATGTTGTCATGGATAGCGTGAATCTCAACACCACCTTCATCACCAGGAACCATATCGTACAAATACGGGACCTGCCGGTGCATCCAATTGAGAATATTTCTGGCATCCTTAATCACTTGGACTGAAGGAACTTGCAATCCATCCGCGACTGCATCCTTCTTTACCTGTTCGAAGTACTCAAGCGAATACGCCTCTCTTTGGTGTGTTGACAACCATCTGACTAAAGGATCATATTGGACAGTTGGCGTAGTCAACTCCCAACCTCCAGCCATTGCGGTGGGTTCACCACGCTTCGAATTGCTCGTAACAATTTGAATGGAACGCATGGGGCCAACTGGACGGACAATGGAAGGCGTAATCCAGCGTTCTTTTCTATGTAAATCGAACATCATTCTTCCCAATTTGCAAGTATTTTATTGAGAACTTCAACGAGTCCCTCCGCGGCACCCCGTTCCATCACGAATTTGCCACAAATGAACACCGGGAGTTCCGTGATAGAGGCATGCTCGACTTGCTCTTCCAATGAACCTGTCATCAGGGGAAGACCAACTTGCCCGGCGAGTAGAAACAGCTGATTGCCCTGTCGCCTAACAAGAAACTGATCAACAAAAGCAACCGCAGCCTCATTCTCTCGCCACTTGACCTGTATCTGTGGATTGTCCGCAATACTCTTGGACTCAGGAGAAGTCTTTTGGCCCTCCGCCGGGACGGTAACTTCAGCCATTTGTTTACTGTGGTCAGTCATTTTCCATTTAGCCAACACAAACCGCAGCCGCGAATGGCACCGGGCGTGAGATGAATAATCAAGCAGATAATGTCTAGTTATACGAGTCGGATCCTCAATTACGACTAAAGAAATGGCATAGAGGCATATTGCACCAAGAGCAGTAACGCCGAGACCCGCTATCTGCGGTTGCGAGTGTTATAGCTGCAAAATCGTAGTCCTATCGGCCTCCTAGCAAGTACACGGAGTTAAAAAAGAGTGTTTCGTCAATTGTGCGCAGAAAATACAACTCAGTAGACTATTCTGGCCAATATTGGTGCCTGCTGCCCATTCCGCTACCCCAGGTCACAGGCAAATCGGGCACATGCGCTAACGTTGCCGGCTCGTTCGGAATATACAACTGCAATGTATTCTTTCGTCACAAGAATTCAATTGATCTTGCAATGCGCTCTCCCGCCTTGATATGGATGCGTAGGATCATATTCGTGAGACCTGATGCCTACACATGGATTGCCGCTTGCAATCATCCCGCCGCGATTGATTCTGACCGATTGAATGACGCGCTTGAGCTGCATGCGCAATGTAAGCCGTAGTCGTCACCTGTTCGGGTCAAGATGTGCACAACCAAATTGCCAAACGCTACACCAAAGGAGTTACCGGTAACGCCCGTTAGCGGGCAAGAACTTGGTTGTAATTCTCATGTGTGGCCATTTTCAGTCGAGGCTAGAAGTTTACTTAGATTTGGTGCCCGGTCATATTCGCAAAGAATAATCACAAGTGGCGATGCCACCAACACCAAATCGTAATCTAACTTCTATCCCCTGATCCACCGCGATTGCAAGATCATCTTCTATAAAATCAATCACATGCAGGTCTCCTTCGATTGATCCCAGGCGATTCAGGAGTCCGCACTCTCCATCAACGGCAACGGGAACCAATGATCCTAAATGTCGCGCATCACAGGCAACCCCCAAAACGCCGCATTGGAGCCGGCTATGGGCCTGCCACCGATAGCCCCTGCAAGCTGACCATCATCACAGCGCATCCCTCAGCGGACAGGTAACGCATCTTCCATGCGATACAGAAGGCCAAAGGGATCATCCCGAAGCACTGAGAGCTTGCCTTCAATCTCAATCGTATCGTACGTAAACTCCACGCCCTCCTGGGCCCCTACTTCTATCACCGACTCTGGGCCACCAGGAAGGTGGAAGTAACAGCCGTCACCCGGACTCGCGCTAATCAGAAAATGCGTCTGTTCCTCCGCATACCCAAGGGGAATCATGTACCCAGAAATACGTATCGATTTCTGGTCTAGATCTTCAATTTCCCGAACGAACTGCGGAATCCACTGTCTCCCAATCGTGGTTTGGATTTCCGCATAGTCGACCTTCTCGAGGGTTTGCCACGAGGCCTCTATTTGCGCATTGGCAGAGTGCACGACGAGTGCGGTGTGGACCAGAAGTCCTGAGAGGAGGATTATGCAATTGATACGCATGATTCCGTCGAGTGATAATTGTGGTAAATATCGAACTTCCAGACGCATCTGATCAGCCACTAGCCAGGGTTGACGCAACGTCCGTGCGATACGCTTGAATCGCAGGGATAATCGCAGCCAGGAGTCCCGCACCAAGTGCGAGTGCCACGATAATGAACTCCTCTCTGATAAAACCGAACCCGCTGAGAGCAAGCCCCTGCGCCTGCTCCACGGCGCTGCCAATCCCTGCTGCAGCAATATGACCCAAGAGGAGGCCCAACACAGTTCCCATCCCAGCCAGCAGGAGCCCTTCGAGCAACACATGAGCCATTAGTTTCCCGCGCGATGCTCCGAGCGTGCGCATGATGGCTAGGTCGTAGCGGCGATCCTTCAATGCGTTCAGTAGAGCAACGAAAACACTCAATATTGCCACTAATACTAGGATAAAACCGAAGATGCGTACAGCGTCAAATCCTACTCCCAACAAGTCAAATAGCCGTGCCGTCTCGAATGCAGGTACAGCCGCTTGTAGATTGGTCTCTGTACTGATAAATCGTGGAAACGCAAGAGCAGCCAGCGGCGAAGTGTATTGAATTAGAATTGCTGTGTATTCGCGCTCTGGAGCCTGCGAATCCGTTCCAGGTGGACCGGGAGAGCGCCCAGTAGATTGACTTGATGCGATCTCTTCCTCATGCTCGTGGTCATCATGACCATCGTCATTGGAAATAGGATCCCCCGCGTGATCCTCACCTTCGTGGGCATGACTCTCTTCATCATCAATGCCGTGCACATCCCAGATTGTCTCAATGCTGGTGAGGAGCAGGCGGTCCAAGATTGTGCCGGTTTCGGCCAGCACACCAACAACGGTGATGGGATGCTCATCGTGAACTCCACCGCCGGCGCCCAAGCCGTGAGCACTGTAGAATGTGCTGTCTACATCCAATCTCGCTTCACGAGCTGCAACTGCCCCTACGGTTGCTTCAAGATCACTTTCCCAGAGCCTTCCGCGCTCGGTATTACCACCAAAATGATTCGGATACGCATGTGTAGTACCAACGATGCGAAGCCCTCGATAGGTATCGCCTAGTGCAAGGGGAATGGCCTGCTCTACTACCGGATCCTGCATAATGACTTCAGCTTCGCCTATAGAGATGTTTCCCGTCGGTGCATCAATGTGATACAAGGCAGAAAGGATGAGCTGTAGTGGACTTCCTTTGGCCCCCACTACAAGGTCAATACCCTCGGCGTTGCGGGTCAGATTATCCTGCATGCGTTCACTCACGAGCAGCAACACGATAATGGTTGCAATGCCCAAGGCCAGGATCAACACGTTCAGACTAGTGCCAAACGGCCGCTTTCTTATGTAGGAGTAACTTAGTTTGACAAGATTCATGACCAAACTACGCTTTCGTCAATCCGCCTTGGCGAAGTAAAGGAGCTAGTAGAGTCCAACATGGCTAGGGGGTTTTGGCGTCACGGTGATCAAGCCCCTGATCAGATGCGACATCATTCAGCACGAGCTGTTTTTCAAAGCGACGCTTAACGCGCTGATCGTGTGAGGCGATAACAAGTGTAGCACCATGCACCTCAGCCTGATGAGTGAGCAACTCAAGCACTTTTTGACTGCGCAAGTCGTCTAAGCTTGCCGTTGGTTCGTCCGCAAGGATGAGTTGAGGTTCATTCATCACGGCGCGTGCGATACCGATGCGCTGCATCTGGCCGTAACTCAGTTGGCTCGGATAGGCGTCCTGCTTGTCCTCCACATCAAGACTACCCAGCACCTCAGCCACCCGGCCGGGGCGATGGCGTAATCCAGCCATGTACTGAGCGAGCAGCAGATTGTCACGCACTGTCAGAGTCGGGACTAAGTGCATTTGTTGGAAAACGATACCGATGGTGCGGCCTCTGAATCGATCAAGTTCGTTAACGCTAAGCCGGGCTAGATCTTGTCCAGCGATATTCACAGTGCCTTCGGTAGGCTTTAGCAACCCCGCCATGGCATGCAACAGCGTCGACTTGCCGCTGCCAGAGAGGCCAATTACTAGGTGCTCTTCACCTTGATTACCGGCAAAGCGCGGCACCTGTAGCACCAAGTGCTGTCCGAATATTACACCATAATATTAAACGACGATTCCCCGCCACTTAACTCCCTTATGAATAAGGGAGGGTAAAGAATGACCGCTCACGTGTGGTTTACAATGAGCATATCACAGTGAAGGGAATACCTGCAGAAGCATACGGTTATGTGGTCAACGGGAAGCCCGCGATCAAGTGGGTGATGGAACGGCAACGGATCTCCACACATAAAGCCAGCGGCATAGTCAACGACGCCAACCGCTTCGCCGTGGAAACCATGCACGATCCCTCCTACCCGCTCAAACTTCTCGCCAAAGTAATTTGCATCAGTATGCAAACGAACAAGATAGTCGAGCAGCTACCGGAGCCCGAGTGGAAACCTGGCAAGGAGTGGCTTGCGAGATATTAGACCGCAACGCGAGCAATGTACTGTCCAGAAGAAGCAGCTCAGAGGACTCGTTGCAAGAGGCCGATATAATTGGTCTGACAAGCACTAGCATATAGATTTCCGCTGCCGCATAGGAGCAATGACTCGACACATGTCCGGTTACCAACTGAATACAATAGCCTTGTAAGCGTGGGCTGATCACCTGCGTTGGCAAATAGGTCGGACACCTTTGTCGTTGACTCCGGTGCGGCACGGCCCAACACCATTCCGGCCAACCACACACAGCCACCGTACCGGAAAATGTCTGGCCCAAACTGGCGTCCAAAGACTATTTGGACAGGAGACAACAATTATGTCACGAGGCGATGAAATTGGCTGCTATTGACCTGTGTATACCTCGACAATGTTGTCGCTCCGATCGCAAATCGCCGCCTTAAGTGAAGGAATACTTGGCAGCTACTACTGCGTGCCCAAATGGATCTCAGTAGCTGCCAGGCGAATAGCGACGAGTCGCTTGAGACAGTCGTAAATGTGGGCTCGGCTTACCGACAAACCATAAACGCGAATAACAGTCTCATCGAAATGCTGCCTGTCAGGCTGTTCGCATTCGTCCACTATAGGCATTATGTCGCGAGATAAGAGTGGACGAAACGCAGTCTTTACGGCACGTGCTGCTTCATCGCTAAGGCGCTTTGGGTCCAATACATGCATGTCCGATTTCATGCGACTTGCACTGAGATCCAATACTCCCTCCCCCCTGCCAAATCCAATGCCTTCTATGTAGAATAGACTGATAATGCTATTCATTAAAGCCCAAAGTAGACTAATATCCACATTAGGTAAGCAGTTGAGAACGGTCACTCGTTGGTTAGCGAAAGCCGGCGGATCCATCCGTGCTACGAATAGCCTTTCTCCGAAATTGATGGGTATGACCAACTCCGCCGTTGTACTAGGACGCATTTCATACCAGAGCATACTTGAGCGAGCCAAGACTTCAGGCAGAGGCTTACCCATCTTGTTTGTTTCTTTTTGAAATTGGCGAATCCACCGAAGCGCGCCATCGTGTTGCAGCTCTCTCAGCTCTTTTATTGGCGCGGAGCAGCAGAAAGCCTCTTGGTCCGCGGTAGCCACATACCGCGTTATCGTGGACGGGGATTTCAGGATGGGGTAAACATACTCCTGTTCAATACCGTGATCCCGCGTTGGATAAAACAACTTGTCCCACCCTCTCCGCTCACCACGGCAAATATTACATAACTCGCGAATCGGTATCACAGGCAATTCTCGCGTCCACCCGCAATCGACGAATTGGGCATTGCGCCCCAAGCCTAGTCCTTGCGAGAGATCTAGGTCGCTGCGCTTTACGGATCGAAGACTCAAAGTATCATCGTGGACTCGGCCTGATTCAATTTGCGCACACGCCAGGTCGATTGAGTCCTGAGACTCGGCATACTCTCCTAAAGGCCGATTAAGCACGACAAAGTCGATTTCCTCATCGAGCTCGTACACAGCCCCTCGGCGCTCCAATACAACAAGAGTGGTCACGACCTTGCTATTCTGAAACCATCGACCCGATCCAGAAATTACAATCGACTTGATCCTGTATAGTCGTAATACATGATTGTAAAACGCGTCTCCCCATCCGGTAGAAAGCCATGCGTTTGACATAATTACGACCATGCGCCCAGACCTTTCCAAGAGTGGGTGCAATGCAAAAGGCAAATACGCTGCAATATCTGACCTGGCTGGCAATGGATCTAATTCACTTCCAAGCAGCGCAGTTACCGCATCTATACCCTCCTTATAGTGCTTCCGGCCCGCCTGCGATACGAATGGCAGATTGCTGGCTATGGAATCAAATGTACCAAGCTTTTCCGTGAAGCAACTTCCGTCACTCGGATGGTGGAAATCAATCCTTAATTCAGGCTGGATACTAAACGCATCCTTACAGTAGATCCGCAATGGGATGCCCAATAGGCTGGGCTTGACCCTTGCTAATGTCGTTAACTGGGCTGCTTGGGGATCTAGATCGCCAGCGAATACTGCTGCCGCTGCCTGATTTGGTTGTACGCCAGAATTCAACTTGCGCTCGAGCACAGCTCGCGCGATGGTTCCACTCCCACAACATGGGTCCAGTAACTTGTCTTCTTTGATATTACGGAGGGCCAGTGCTGCCACCAGCTGGGCAAGAGCCGGGGGTGTTGCAAATTGCCCCCTGACCTTCCTGGCGACTGTCTCTACACCTGCTTCAAGGACTATAGCCAGTTGCGTTTGGTCTATAGAAGCAATACGCAAGTCCGTCAGTAGCTTGTTAAGCTGCTTTAATTGAGCCCAGGACTGTTTGGGTACAATGCCCATCCCAAGACCGTCCGCGAATATAGTCCGGAAATTGAAGCGGTCGGAGAGGCGGCTGAACTCTGCCAAGGCATCCGTTGGCGAGGCGTCATGGCTAAGCTGGAATTCAATATGTGCTGTGTTGTCATGGCTTTGCAGAACATGGACAAATAGCAATTTACCGATCCAGTTGAGCAGGTTTGCACGGGCCAAGGCTTCGTAACGGCTTCTGGGCCCGCTTTGATATTCCTGACGATATCGCTCCCACCAGAGAGTTATTTCTGCCCGCAGCGACTGATCACGCAACGTAGCCTCTTTTAGGGCTTCTGCAGCCGCGACTGTATTAGCCAGAACAAGATTCTGGATGCCACCAGAGCGATAGGCATCGACGAACGGCCTGCCCTCTATGGTCCCGTCCTCGAACAGATTATTGAGGTCAGATAAGATTCTATCGGCGAGTGCCTTCCAAGAATCGCGGAATTGGGGCACGCTAGGCCGATCAGTAATATGATCCAATGTTGGCCACTGCTTCGCACGTTCAAATAGACCTGATTCGGCATTGCGGATATAGAGACGTGCGCAGGTAACATTCCACAAGACAAAACTGTCTAGACCTAGGGCATGTGCCTTTTTCGCTGCGTTCTGAAAGAGTTCGCGACTGTCAATGTCCGTATCCGGCATCTTGAGTTCCCAACCCTGCAGAATCAGTGCCGCTGACTGGTCACCAAACAACAAGACATCGGGAAAAAGACTACCTCCCAAAGTTCTTACGGTCTGCTCTCCCCCGGCGCCCTGAATTGCGCGACTACTTCCAGTTACTCTGCGCTTGATATGAGCAATCAGGTCAAGCGCCCACGACCGCTCATTATACGATACATGAGCAGACATCTCGATGGATACCAATTATAAAGCAGCTAGCTTCCTACATCCATCATGCATGAGTAGCTTATTTGACCTCGCCTTGCGCTAGGTTGAAGCGTGGACAGTAACGGCGGCAAACACTTCCCTTGAGCCATGGTAGCCTCTACTTCTTTGAGCCTATCTCTAGCGACCTTCATATAGTCAATCCGTTCATTCTTAAACAAATGGACTTCTTCATTCTTCTCAATACCTATATACCGGCACCCTTCCATTGCGGCCGCAACGAGGAAGCTACCGCTCCCAAATGCGTTGTCTAGAACAATTCCGCCTTTTTTGACAAACATTCGAATCAGATACCGGCCTAGAGCTACCGGTTTCTGGGTAGGATGCCATACTCGCCCTCCTGGCTCACTCTCTGCAGTCTTGCAGTACAGCGTGTCCGTTGGAAAGCGCTCACCGGAGCTCTTCACGTGAACAGGCTTGAAATCGCCATAACTGCCGGTATATTGATCCTTGCGCGTACCCTTGTCATAGGGTTCTGCGAGCCACATGACAGGCCTGTATCTCGGCTGTCGAGCATAAAAAATGCAGATATCCTCGTGTTGCCTTAATGGCTGCCTCCGCGCATTCAAGAAATTGGTCGACTTACTCTTTACCCACACGAACTTATACCTAAACCATTTCTCATTACTAAGAATAAGCTTGGCTGTGAATACCCCTTGTGAGGTCAAGGCTATTACGCCCCTTGGTTTGATAACTCTGCGGTAGGCGGCCCATAGCTTATCAAGGGGGATTTGGCTATCCCACTTGTTTTGCGTCGTACCGTACGGCAGGTCACAAAGAATCATGTCGACCGACTGATCCTTGATGTCCTTCATTACGTCGATACAATCACCCGCATAGAGGGCTCCTTGCAAAAGAGTGTTGGGCTGTACGATATCATCGCGCACCGCGAGGAGATGCAGACTCTTGGTGTCTACACTAGCGGCCTTATTCTTGGGAGATATTCTTGGCATATCGCAGTCCTTATTCATTATTCGGGTAAGCTCTTCTCAATCTTGATCTTTGCGTGCCCCTATTCTACGTACTGGGTAGGACATCTGTATGTCCTACCCAGTAAAAGTAGCCAATCTGCAGGCAACTGCATTCTATAGAGGCATAGGCGCCGTAGAAGCGGGATTCTACGCCATCACACATTACCTCTATGGCGTTTTCGCACGGGCAACCCGGCATGGTTGCAAAGTATGCCACGTAATCTAGCCTCTTGCAAAACCCCTGAATTGAAGGAATTGGCTGCATAATGTGACTCCGCTGGCATGAAGGTCACTTGTGGTGTTTCTGGAGGCTCGGGGGCGGATTACAGCGTATTTATCGGGGTTTTTCAGGTTCTACAGGCTGCGGCAATATGTGCGCTCACGGCGAACAAGAAAGGGACTGGAACCTCCTCATTGGTTTTCTTCAAGTCCAATAAAAACGAAGAAAAAGGAGGTATCCATGTCCTTGGCCTCCAAGGTACACGGTTATTGGATTAGTTGCCAGCAGGAGCTTTTTCCGTGGATGGAGGAAACGCTTGGTTCTTTGGAAGGGCGCCACAAGAAGCTTCTATCGATTCTGGAGATGGTGTCTATTGAGGAATTCTTGCCCAGTCCCGAGCCGGGTACATCCGGTCGTCCGTTGAAGAATCGTGTAGTACTTGCCCGGGCGTTCTTGGCCAAGATGGTGTTCAATATGGATACCACCACAGCGTTGGTGGAACGGTTACGCTAGGATCCCACGCTGCGGCGTTTATGTGGATGGCAAGGGATGTCAGATGTGCCCAGTGCGTCGACATTCTCGCGTGCGTTCAAGGAGTTTGCAGAGGCTAATTTGCCATCCCGCGTGCACGGAAGCGGTGATAAAGGAGGGATATGCGGACCAGTTGGTGGGTCACCTATCGCGGGATTCGACCGCGATAACAGGGTATGAGAAGCCTGTACGTGCGAAGAAAGCGGAGTCGGAGGAGGGTTCGAAGCGCAAACGGGGGCGTCCTGTTAAGGGGGAAGGGCGTCCAAAGGAGCAAACGAGGCTGGAACGGCAGCGCACGATGCAACGGGAGGAGATGTTGGACGAATTGCCGAAGGAATGTACGGTGGGTGTCAAGCGCAATGCGCAGGGATATATGCAGAAATGGATGGGCTACAAGCTGCACCTGGATGCGGCGGATGGGGGTATTCCTATTAGTGGTATGGTTACATCCGCGTCGCTGCACGACAGTCAGGTGGCGATTCCCTTGGCTACGCTGTCGCAAGAGCGTGTGAGCAGCCTGTATGATCTGATGGACAGTGCGTATGACGCCAAGCACATTCGGGAGCATAGTGCAGAGATGGGGCATGTACCGATTATAGATGTGAATCCTCGACGCAAAGGAGCGGAGCATCGGCGCGAGGACACGGCGCAGCGTGAGGCCAATTTTGTACCCCCTGAACGGGTACGCTACCGGGAGCGGTCGAACGTAGAGCGGGTATTCGGGCGGCTTAAGGATGAGTTTGGCGGTCGTCACCTAACCTAACTTCGCCATTTCGTAGTGCTACTAACCTACGGAATTCTCCCGTGGCCATATTTGGACCGTTTTTTTTCAGGAGCAATGGATGGTGAGATTTACCGGATCGGTTGAAGTTGGTTTAGGGTGGTTTGAATCCCTGATTACCTGGTGTTTTGCCGCCTGTTTCGCTGCGATCTATCTCGGATCGTTTCCATCGGACGTAGCTCTGGTGGCTCCATCTGGAGTACGCTATCTCAACCGTTGTGAAGGGACCATACGTCATGAGTCTGGAGGCTTCAGGCTCACCGGTGCACTCGCTTCCTCCACATGCTCGGTCACGGTGCGGGTCGCATCCGGATCATACACGTATCCCAGTACCGCAAAGAACTGTACCATACTCGGAGGCAGATCCTGATCCACCTCCGTGATCAGGTACCGATATTGGTTCTTAACCATCTTGGTCGTAATCCGACGAATCCTGTTCAACTTGTCTCGGATCGTCGCCCAACTATCATGAATCCCGTGTTCCTTGAGTCTGGTGCGAACCAGATGGGCAGCATGATAAGCCAGTACCGTGATGAACAGATGCCCTTCAATGCGGTCATCTCTGCTGTGGTAGATGGGCCGTAGACCGAGGTCCGATTTCATGACTCTGAATGTGCGCTCAATCTCTGTAAGTCGCCAGTAGGTTCGTGCAACCGTTTCCACCGACCATCCGGTATGACTGGTCCGAAGCACATACCCTCCGCTGGCCTGGGTGCGACGCGCATGCGAAGCACGCCGGGCCACCGTAACGGATTCTGCATGCTTGGTGCCCTCCTTTTTGCTGACCTCTACCTCATACAGGTGTGAGACCTTCTTGTACTTTTCCTTCAGACGACCAACCTTTATCGTGACCTTTTCATAGTTCTTCAAGTACCCGGGTTTCGAGAGTCCCTCATGTAGTGTAGTGAGCGCCTTCACAAACTTCTTGCATTGGGTTTCAAGGATCTGATCCTCCTTAGCCTGCTTGGCCTCACTGTGCACAAACACGCGCAGTTCCGCATTATCTTCAAAGTCTTTTTCGTCTTCAACATCTTCAACATCTTCAACATCTTCAACATCTTTTTCCTTTTTGGTGATCTTCCAGGCTTTGATCTTGACTCCCCCTGCGGTCGTAAACTGTTGATCCGGCTTGTTTTCGGGGACTGGAGGGGCTTTGGAACGCTCCACGGTGATCCAGTTCAGTCCCTGTTCTTTCAGGTACTGCAGATTCTTCTCCGTCGCAATGCCGGAGTCCATAATCACTGTGGGAGTAGCGCCGTTTAGTTTCTCAATCGCCTCTTTGAGCGTTGCCGGTTCCCCTGCATTGCCCGGCAGGATCTGCACATTGCGGGGGAACCCCGAACCATCCAGGGTGAGCGCCAGCGTAACCAACGGACAATCACTGCGCTTTTCCTTGCTGCGCCCATGCGACAACAACTTCCCTTTCTTCTTGCCGTGGTAATAGGTATTGGTTAAATCATAAAAGACGATCGTTTCTTCAAACTGCAATACCGCTTTGGTAATGCCAAAGAGTTTCTCCAGGATCTGATCCATATGCTTATGGATCAGATCCGTGCAACGATAGAGGGTGTTGAGACTCGGGGGTTCCAAATCCAGAAGCTGCAGAACACTGGAGGTTTTACACAGCCATTTATGCGTTTCTCGTTCACTGCCCGGGTGGAGCATACGTCCGACGATCAGCGCACAGCAGAGCTTGACGTGTTTCTCGCAGAAGTTGAGCGAACGTAGCAGTACAGCCAGTCCGAGCTGTTCCAATGTCTGAAGGATCAGTCGTTCTCCGCCGACGGTCCGGGAATCGGGATGGGTTGTTTTCTCTGGATCAATGAGGTGTTGCTGATGGGATGTGCGATGGATGTCGTAGCCCTTGCTTTCGAGATGTGCAACGATGTCGTCGACCGCATTGAGAAAGGCTTCATCATTCTGGAAAGGGAGGATGGCTTTCCCTTTGAGTCGGGCAGTAACACAGTGGGTCAGCTCCCCCCACAGACTGCGGGGGATGTTGAAGTTCGGGCCGAGATTAAGGAGGGTACGGTGTTTGGAGGTACCGTCTTTGCGATAGGATTCGATGAGGGCAAAGCTGTTGCATTTCTTACCGTCTTTACGTTTGTAGGGTCGGTTTCGGATAAACATGATCGGAGTGCGGAATTGGTACGGGGTAAGGTACCGGGGTGGTTGGGGGGAGGTTCCCGTACACACCTCTATAGCACTACATTGCCTTTTCCGAAAAAGTCGGCTAAAAAAGGTCGAAAAACGCCGAATTTAGCCGAAATAGCCCTATTAGGAGGGAAAAACGAGAGAATTGGAGACGGAACTCAGCGTTTTCCCCTGACCGGATGGCGAAGTTAGGCTAAGAGTACGTGGGCACCAGAAGGTTACCTGCCATCTGATGTTCGGGGTGCTTGCCTTGACGCTGGATCAGTTACTGCGCTTGGTGCAGTAACGACGGAGGATTACGCGCAGGTTACGTAGATTGGATTCTGTGCGAAGCAGGAGTCAGGCAGAGGTGTGCGTATGAAGCACAGATTGTAGCACAAACTCGCTAAAGCAATCCCCCGTTGGTCGCGGATAATATGTATGTGCGATTGCAAAAGTATGACAAGCTGTTTTCCCACTAAATCACGGATACAAAAGAGCCTCTTGCGCCAAAAAATCAGCGTCCAAAGTCGCTGATAACGCCCCTTCCCTAGGGGTTTTGCAAGAGGCTCTTTAGATAATCCTTGCTTCTTCGGTTAGCCATGATTGGTCTAGCATCTTTCTGGTTATTGGGTTTGCTTGGTGCGATTACGTGACCACAGAGTTCTGGGGCGCAGGTGTTTTTTGATAAGGTAGGGGTTATCAAGTGTCTTCACGGGCATGCTGAGGGTCCTCACTTAGGTTGCCGCTAACGGATCGGGGTGTAAACTCCTCTAGGCTCAGGTAATTAGCAAGTGTCATGTTCTTGTGCGATTGCCAGATGGTGCGCACCGCTTCGTATGACAGGTCCGAACACTCTGCCACTATATGGCAGGCTGACCGTCCAGGTATGTTGGAGGTCGCCGGGATCCATAGCCTATTATGCTCTGTACTGCGAATGCGATGTTCCTATTTCGAAAGACGTTTCTTGTTGCGTCGCGGCCGCGCTTTCTGATTGGTGGTGTGCGCTTTTCGGCTGCAACTTCCAATGCCCATAGGAGCAACGCAAATGGAAGGGGTTGCCCCTGATTGAGTAAGGTCCCGAGCAGTCGTCTGACAGCCTCCCATGACAACCAATCGCTAGCAGATGCACTGATCCAATCCGCAAGTTCCTTATCACGCGTCCAGTCTGAACCAGCATGCGCCTCGCCGTAAAGCCAAGCCCAGGTCAAGACATCGGCCGGTTCTGCCCCTTGCTGTTGAGTGAACCATGAGCGAAGCCAAGTACAGAACACCTTCTTATCTGGTCGTATCTCCATAACCGTCGGTCAGCCTGTTACAACAAGCTACAAAGGCCATACAGCGATGTCATTATGAACAAACTCGATTTTTATGGAACGTGGCTTACGACACATATGCACGTGGATTGGAGAAACTACACCAACTAGAACAAAGGAGGTGCCACATGCTGGAGATACTACAACGCAACCGCTGCGTCTGTCAGGGCTACGCTATCTTCGTTGCGATAAGTGTCTTTTCCGTCACCGTGGTAGAGGCGCAGGTGTACCAGCGCACGCAAGAGGAGTTGGCTGCAGCACTTCGTAGCAGCGACCTTGATCAAGTGGCTGCCGCGCTGGAGGCGATGCCGCTCGTTCGCGGTCAACATGGACGGGTGTTTCCACCAGACTTCACGATATCCTCCGAGCTTGCCTCGGCGCTGCTGTATGCGTTCGAAAAGGGACTGGAAGGCGTTGCAGATGCGGCCTGTAATCGAAAAGATTGGCTCGATTCGGGTAAGAGCTTTGCTAAGGCGGTTTCTGCGTAGTGCTTACCCTGCATTATTCACAATATTCATGTCGTCGCCTATTTGGGTCTAACCTAACTAGTATCTGACAGAAAAAGGTATGAGGGTTGGAAAATTGCGAAACAAGGCCGGTGAATACGCGTTCTATCCTTCTGTAAGTGTTAGGGTTGAAGATGGATATGAGACATACCGAATCTTGTACATTGCCGGGTATTCAGGCACCGTGTCTCTACGAATATTTGGCCAAATCCTTCTGTTTCAGACGTTTTCAACGGAATAAGGCCCCTTTGGGCCGATTATTCATGCGATAATACCATGCGGATTCTAGAGGATACACAGTTTAAGCTCGGGCAGGTCCCCATTGAAGAGATGACCTTCCACCCCAAAGACCGGGACGATATACCGGCAGCGCTAAAGGTCTGCAGCACCTGTATTGCGACCCAACGGCTCGGCAGAAGATCTTCGAGATCCTGGAGAAGCAGTTGCTTCCAGAGACTGATTTGTAGCGTGGTCGTCCGGGGATGCCGCTTTGGCGCATCTTTGTTGGGGGTATTGAAGCAGGCCCTCAACTGCGACTTTGATCGTTTGAGGATATCCGTACGGTGAAGTACATATCAATAATAGACGATCGGCTTTTTCTCCAGGCGACGGACCTGTTTTCGCAGATCCTTGTTCTCAGCCTCTTGGTTTCTTAGCCTCTGAAAAAGGACTTCACCAGCAGGAGAAGAGGGGAAGAAAGATGCCTTGGGCTGCATGCTTCATGTGCATGTGCGCCCTCCACAATGTTCCGATTCTCCTACCCCAAAACCCATGCGTTATCTCCCAAAACACGCTACCTGCATCGGCCGCTTGGAGGATAGGCTGCATACCACTCTGCCATTCCCATGCCTGCACACCAAACCCGGCGTATAATCACCTTGCACTAAGCTCTACAAGCGGACTACACAGACCAATCCCAAGCCCGCTTTACCATGTACTCGACCGGACGCATACTACCCACTGCTCAGACCTGCGTGTGGGCTCCCATCAGTCGGGCATGAAGGCCGGGCGGAGCACCCTGCCTGCGAATATATCCTCCGCCAGCCTGCAGATCCCATGCCAGGCACTGCTCCCGGATGGCCATCTTCAAGAACTCACGCAGCCGGCAATGAATCGCCGGACACGCTACCGGCAGCGCTATGTCTACACGGTCATCCAAATGGTAACGCCGCCAGTCAGCGCTGCCTATGAACACGCTTGCCGTCGGTCCCGACCCAAAACAGAAGATTCGCAGGTTTTCCCTGAAACGACCCACGATGCTGATCACCCTGATATTCTCGCTATAGCCCGCTACCAGCGGACGCAAACGGCAGGGACCGCGAACAATCAGATCAATGCGAGTCCCCTCGGCTGCTGCCCGGTAGAGCGCCTGGATGATCGCAACATCATCAAGTTCGTTCATAGCGGCTAGAATCCGCCCGCGACGCCTGGATGCCGCCTGCTCGTCAATGAGACGCAGGAACGCCTCGCGCATGCCAGCGGGAGAAACCAATAGCTTGCGGTATTCCTGCTTGGGCGCATACTCCATCAGCACATTGAACAATTGACACATATCGGCTCCGATCTCGGGGTCGGCCGTGAAAATCCCGACATCGGAGGTAACACGCGCCGACTCCGAGTTGTAATTGCCAGTGCCCACATGACAGTAGCGGACAGTCCCATCCCCCTCCTCCCTAACAACCAGCGTCATCTTGGCGTGCGTCTTGAGACCAGGAACACCGTAGGTCACACGAACGCCCGCATCCTCCAAACGCTCGGCCCACGCCATATTTAACTGCTCATCATTGCGAGCTTTGGCTTCCACGTTAACAGCCACCCGCTTTCCCGCCTTCGCCGCCCGGATCAGAGCCGCAAGCATTGCCGAATCCTCCGAAGTTCGATACAATGTCTGCATTATCGCAACAACACTCGTGTCCACCGCCGCCTCCTTTACAAAACGGAGAACGGTATCCTCAAAGCAGTCATAAGGCTGGTGTACCAGCACATCCGCTTCACGGATAGCATCAAAGCAGCTCAGCACCCGTTCGAGCTTGGCAGGCCTGCGGGACAATCGGACAACCGACGAATCCACCGCGTTCCCGTAAGAGACTGCCAACCGGGACGCTCCCGGATCCAAAAGCACCGCACCTTCAAAAACATCGGCTTTATCAATCGTAAGGTGGTGAATCAGCAGATTCCGTACGGTCTTTGGCATCGACGACTCAACCTCCAGCCGAACAACGGGAGCAAAGCGCCGCCGCCGCAGCCGATCACTGATCATTGATAACAGGTCTTCCGCCTCCTCCTCGTTGTCCCGTACATCAGCGTTTCGCGTGACTCTAAAAACATGGGCTCCGGTGATTTCCATGCCACGGAACAGGTCGTTCAGGTTGTGACGCACCACTTCTTCCAGCGCGATCGTGCACCCATCTACCTCCAACCAACGCTGCCGGAAGCGAGGAATTTTCACGCGGGCAAAATGATCGGTGCCGCGCGACGGGTGCCGCAGGGTGACAGCCAGCGATAGGCTTAGATTGGATATAAACGGGAACGGATGGCCCGGATCGACCGCCAAAGGAGTGAGCGCAGGTAGCAGGTTCCGAACAAAAAACCGACGCAACTGCCGCTGTTGCACCGAGGTCAACGCATCGTAGGACGGCAACACGCGGATACCCGCACCAACTAGGGCGCCCCTAAGATCCATCGTCCAAGTCTCAACCATGGCCTCGTAAAGCGGTACGGCTACCTTGCGGATAAGACTTAATTGCTCTCTAGCGGAGTAGCGGTCAGGCCCCGCTTCAGCTACATTGGACAGCAACTGACGCTTAAGCCCTCCCACACGCTTGCTGAAAAATTCGTCAAGAAAATCAACGGTAGCGGCAAGCGCCTCCAGCCGCAGGACCACTGCAATGCGGGGGTCCCTTGCCCGTGCAAGAAGCCTCCACACATAATCCAACCAACTCAACTCACGATTAAAATACAGTCGCGGGTCGTCTAGGGACTGGCCTGCCGGGATCGGCCGGGGAGCAGTAGCCGCAAACGCGGTCGGCGCCTTCCCTGCACCTGGAACTGAACTGCGACTCATTGACCGCGCTCAGTCAGCTTGCCCCTGAGTAGCTTGGCTCGCTCCTGTTCCAGTTCTCGAATCTCCTGCAGGGAAGCAACACGTTGGTTATCGGACAAGTTTAGCAACCGCTCAGCGAGCCACGTAATCCTGTTCCTGTTGCGCTTCTTCTTGAGGTTGAGCATTACCTCTTCGGCAACCTTCTGCGGGTTGTCGTTCATGCCACGCACAGAAACGTTTCTGCTCTTCCATCCCGGAGACAGCGAGTACCTGTCCATTTGAAGATCCACAGCTAGCTGTCGCATCTGCGCATCCTCTGACTCTACAATGCTGCTCCGAACCTTTTCCGGGGAATCCTCCCGCATACCGAACAGCACCGCTGCCAAGCGCCGCTGCGGGCCTTCGCGAAACTCCTCCAAAGACATATAGATTGAGATGTACTTAATGACGGGACCACCGCCATCGGTCATCAGGCGTAGAAGCATCCCCTCCTCAGGCTCCAGATTTACCACAGCAGGAAGCTGCACGATCTTGACCTCCGGCTTGTGAGTCTCGGGCTCAAGGAGGTTCCGCATTACATGCTCCGGGATTCCCAGGAGGCTACGCGCACGACGCTCGTACGTAGTACGCAACAAGGGGTCCGGAATCCGCCGCAACGCTGCCACCACGGAACGCATAACTTCGGCCTCGCCCTCCGGAGTGCCTTCCTGCCCGTGAGGAACAGCCGCACTGGACATGAACTCCACAAAATCCTTCAGCTTCGCACGCTGGTACGTCTGGAAAGCATCTGTCCCGTGCTCCGTGATGAAGGAATCCGGATCGTGGCCCGCCGGCAATGTCACGGCATGCACCGACATACCTCCCGCCAGCACAATACCCACGCTGCGAAGGGCAGCCTGCGCCCCCGCAGTATCCGCGTCAAACAGTAGTATAACCTGCTTTGCATAGCGCTTGAGCAACCTCACCTGGTGTTCGGTCAACGCGGTACCACAGGGCGCAATTGCATTTTTCACTCCCGCCTGATGCAGAGCGAGCACATCCGTATACCCTTCTACCATCAATGCGGACGATTCCCGCTGTATGGCAGCCTTGGCTTGGTGTAAACCAAATAGGACATGGCTTTTGGAATACACCTTTGTCTCTGGAGAATTGATGTACTTGGGAGCCTTGTTATCTGACTTCACCACACGGCCCCCAAACCCGATAACCTGACCCGTGGGGGTGGTTATCGGGAACATGATCCGCCCGCGGAACCGGTCATAATAACCGGACTTACCCTCCCGCTTCCCAATAAGACCAGCCTTCTGGAGTGTCGCAGTGGTAATCTTCCGGCGCGCGCCAGCCTTCTGGAGCGCATCCCAGGACAGCGGAGCATAACCTACTCCGTAAACCTTAAGTGTCTCTGGCTTCAAGCCTCGACCCTTCAGGTACCGCTGCCCCTCCGCCGACGCCGCAAGCTGTGACCGAAAGAAGGACTCTGCAAACTGCAGCGCCCCGATGTACATCTGGCGCTCACCTGCCATCCGCTGATCAGCAGCACTGGCGGGAACGGTAATCCCCGCCTGCACACCCAGCTTACGCACTGACTCAACAAAGGTCAGTGCCTCCACCTCCATCAGAAACTGGAACACATTTCCACCCTTGCCACAGCCAAAGCACTTGTACAATCCGCGCTCCTGATTGACAGTAAAGGAAGGCGTCTTTTCCGTGTGGAACGGGCAGAGCCCGGTATAATTCTTCCCCCGCTGGCGCAGGGCGACATGCGCGCCGACTACGGCTACGATATCCGACGCAGCCCGTACCTCGTCTATAACTTCCGAGGGTATTCGCATTCAGGTCAGCGATTACGTCCTAACGGGTTGCAGCGGCGACAGGAGCGGCGTCGGGCTTGTCCGAACACTGGCACGCCCCAACGGTGAACACCCACGCCAACAATATCCCAATGAGAAACCTGTTCATGGCAGTCAACTGCGAGTAGGTTGCTCCAAAATATACAATCTGCACCACCCGGGATACCATCCCTCGTCGTTTCCCGGCAGATATCCGACTCGTTTTCGGGTACGCGTCGTGTGGCTTGGTACAGAGACCACCCCGAACCGCGTTGCACATACCGCCTTCCGACAATGCTTTCCCTGTCAAACAATAATTCCCAAGTTTGGTACCTACGCTGGCGCAGGGGGCATGCCCTGCCCGGATACGAACCAAATCACGATACGGAGGATTCGATTTGATTACGCTTGGCATAGATGTGGGCGGCAGTGGCATTAAGGGCGCGCTGGTTGATACAGCTGCTGGAGCGCTAACAACCAAGCGCCACCGCATTGCTACACCCGCTCCAGGGACACCCGACCAGGTAGCCGGAGTGGTCAGACTGATCGTGAAGCACTTCGCTTGGAATGAGCGGATGGGAGTTGCACTCCCTGCGCGCGTAAAGCGGGGCATAGCACTGACAGCCGCCAATATTGACGACTCCTGGATCGGCATCGACGCCTCCGCGCTGTTGAGCAATGCCACGGGATGCGAAACAGCCGTACTCAACGATGCCGATGCCGCCGGGCTGGCCGAAATGACGCTTGGCGCTGGCCGAGGTTCAGGCGGCGTAGCCTTGGTCCTGACCTTCGGCACAGGCATCGGGTCAGCGTTATTCATTGACGGCGTGCTGGTACCCAATACCGAGATGGGGCACTTGGAGCTGCACGGCGGGGTGGCCGAACACTATGCCGCAGAAAGCGCACGCAAGCGCGACAACCTGAACTGGACCCAATGGGCGGGGCGCGTACAGGAGTACCTCTCCCATACAGAGTTCATATTTGCACCCGACCTGATCGTATTGGGCGGCGGAGTGAGCAGACCTAAGCGCACCAGGAAATACCTGCATCTTCTCTCAACGAGCGCACGACTGGTACCGGCCAAACACCAGAACGAGGCAGGCATTATCGGGGCTGCCTGCGCCGCGACCAAACCGCTATAGCGACGACACTGTGACCCTTCGCGAGCGAATTCTGCACCACGCCAGCCGCGACCCTCACACGGACTCGGCGGAAGCAGCCGTCACAGAGCTCCTGCACGCCCTGGATGCCGGGACCGTGCGAGCTGCCGATCCTACTCCCTCCGGCCAATGGGTAACCAATTCCTGGGTCAAGGAGGGACTGCTGCTGGGGTTTCGTATCGGCCAGATGCGCGACTGCTCCGTTGATAATTTTTCCTTTTTTGATAAGCATACGTACCCCCTCAAGAGACTAGTACTCAAGGATGGCGTGCGCATAGTACCCGGGGGCTCCGCCATTCGGGTCGGTGCCTATGTCGCAAAAGGCGTCGTCTGCATGCCCCCCATGTACATCAACACCGGCGCGTATATTGATACGGGTACCATGATTGACTCCCATGCCTTGGTAGGCAGCTGTGCCCAGGTAGGTAAACGAGTTCACGTTTCAGCAGGAGCCCAAATCGGCGGTGTCCTTGAGCCGGCAGGCGCGCTGCCGGTCATTGTAGAGGACGACGCATTCATTGGAGGCGGCTGTGGCCTCTTTGAAGGGTGTATTGTTCGCCGGGGAGCCGTGCTAGCCGCAGGCGTTACCCTTACCGGGTCCACACCCCTGTACGACTTGGTGCATGAAAAGGTGATCTTCGGTGGGAGCGCCCTTGACGTACCAGCCGGAGCGGTCGTGGTGCCCGGCGCGAAGGCCTGTACCAGCGCTTTTGCAACCAGCTTGGGCTTGGCACTCTATGCACCTGTTATAGTGAAGTATCGAGACGACAAGACTTCCGCCGCACTGGCGCTGGAGGCGGCACTTCGCTAACGCAGCCGGTCTGTCATGACCTGCGCAGGAACGATAAACGCCTGCTCAAAGCGCTTCTCCAGCTCCTGCAGCACAACCTCCGCGTCGGCGCGCGACAAGAAATTCCCCACTCGGACCCTGTAATATGGCGCACGAAAATCCTGGTACACGGGTGGCGGCGGAAGAGCATCCGCCCCTCCTGCATGGTCCTGCAGCGATACCCAGAATTCCGCAGCCTCAACAGCAACCCTGTCAGCGAGGAGCTTTTGGTCAGTAGACTGCACCTGAATACGAAAACCCGACACGGTAGCCCCGAAGGCTCCTGAACCGGTAAGGAGAGCCTCCGGTATCTCGTGGCTGAGATCATATGGCTCCGGAGGCGGATCCACATACGCGCTGACATCAAAGGGCTCGGGTACCTCTACCGTGCTGGCAATCGTCTCCTCCGGCTCCTCAAGAACAACCACGGCGCTAGGCCCAGCGCAGGCAACCGTCAGCAAGGCTGTCAGGCACGATGGTATCCACTTGATACCCATACTATGGGAATTATATACGTGAGTGACCAACTGTACACAGTGAGGCACTGGTATCAATTTCACGGGTCATAGGGGTCGGTAACCCGAACGCCCCTCGCCGTGCAGAAGCCCCAATCCCGGAGGCCAGTATGTTTGCAGCCGCATTCAGGTCTGCATGATCCGTATGTCCACAGGACATACACGTGAATTTGCTCTGCGTCTTACGGTTACTCGCTTCTGTGTGCCCACACACAGAACACCGCTGACTGGTATAGGCAGCGGTAACCTTTATCACCTTGTGGCACTTATAGCCCAGCATCTGTTCCAGCTGGCCCCAACCTGTTCGCAGTATTCCACGGTTGAGGCCAGACTTCTGTCTGACGTTTGTGCCAAAGCTCTCCATCGTCCCCTTAGCTGAACGTGTCATCGCTTTGATCTTTAGGTCCTCCAGTATCACCGTTGAGGAGCATTTGGCAATACTGCGACTTACCTGGTGGTTCGCATTCTTGAGGATGTTAGCACGCTTGCGCTGTATGCGGGCGATTCTATGCTTCCGCCTGTTACGACGGTTGGAGCCTTTCTTCTGTCTCGCCAGTCTTCGCTGATGCCGCTTCAACTTGGCATCAAGACGCTTGGTATCCGGTTGTCTGATAATGCTTGTATCGCCCTCTGTGGAGACCATAGCGATCTGCCCGCAATTACGGTCAATGCCTACAGCACTGCCGGTATCCTCTATTACAGGTGCCTCAATCTTGTAGCAGATGACAGCATACCATTTGCCGGCGTTCTTCTTTACAGTGGCTTTGATGGGTATACCATCAGGGTACGGGTTGCCTCCCCGCCTGCGGAGCGCCATATATCCCACTTTCGGGATATACAGCTTGCCATCCCGAACCCTTACGTTATCCGGGATCGTGAACGAAGGCGTACTACCACGTCTGGAATGGAATCTCGGTCTTCTCTTACCTTCCTTGAAGAATGCCTTCCATGCATCCGCCTGATATTTCAATGTGTATCTAACGACACCAAAGGAGTATTCAGGTAGCCACTCGACCGTACGGCGCAGTGCCGTGAACCGCTTCCCCAGCGAGAAGAAGCTTACCGAGGGCGGCTTCTCTCCAGCCTCTTTCGCTTTCTTGTACGCCTCGCTCTGCTCTGCGAGGATGGCATTCCACACAAACCTACACGCACCCGCTAATCCAGCAAGTTGCTTGGCGTTACTTCGACTTCCGGGCAACAGCCTGTATGTGATATTGCGGTATGCACTAACCGTTTCGGGCATGGCACTGTGATATATAACTCCCTAATATATGAAAATTATATTCCATGCGTACCCACGTGTTGAGTTATTTGAAATAATTGCAGTTTTTCGTGAAAAGGGGGAACCGATTATGAACAACTGGCGAAAGCCATCCTGTCTGCACCACCAAAGCACAAAAAGTAACTCCTGCGAAAACGCGTGGCATTCAGCCATATAACTCCCATTATTATCGGTGGGTTGGATACGGATGCGGCAATTTTGCAAAAGCACGGCTACTTTGGATTCGACGAGGCAGACCTTCAAGACAATGCAGCAGCCTTCGCCAAGCGGTTGAAGGGCCTCAACATTGCTGCCGAGCCGTCCGACGGACTGATTCTGTGTTCCAAAGCCATTGGAGAGGTGCTTTGAATACCGAAGCATACATTGCTCAAGCTATCGCGCTGCAGGTTGCTGCAGTTATTACGAGAGAATGTGCATTTTTTGTGATCAGCTGCCTTCGATGGAAGAGGAGCATTTTATTGCTGCACTTGCTGCACTTTCAGTTGATCTTAGCAATGTTTCCTTAGCCATGGTAGGCTACAGATTGAGCGAAAAAGACCTGCGCCAACGACTGAATGCTGAAGGTCTCGCGGTTAACCACGTAACGACCGACCTCTATGTAGCTGCCAACTGGCGCAACGATCCGAGCAATCATGCCATAATAATTGCCTTAGCAAAAGGGAGTTATATAGCTGACTGCCCACGCGTTAAATTGTTGAAATAATTGCAATTTGGTCGCGAATAGCGGGAACCGATTATGCCGAAAATGGGCACCATCCCGTGATAGATTGATGACCCACTAAATGCCTTCAAAGAAAAGAAACAACAGAAACACCAATGGCCCTGGACGGGCTGATCGTGAAGGAGTGTCCTTGATCAGGCTAACCCAAATGTTTCCAGACGACCCATCAGCCGAAGCATGGTTCGCAAAGAAGCGTTGGAGCAACACTCCTGTTTGCCCGCACTGTGCGTCTAAGAACGTACAGTCTGGCGCCAAACATCCTAGCATGCCTTATCGTTGCCGTAGTTGCCGTAAACGATTCAGTGTCCGCATAGGGACTGTAATGCAGGACTCGAAACTGGGGACCAGGTATGGGCATTAGCCATTTATATCCTGACTACCAGTATCAAGGGCGTATCCAGCATGAAGCTGCATCGTGACCTTAGCATAACCCAGACTACAGCGTGGTATCTGGCCCACCGTATTCGACAATCATGGAATGGAGAACATGCACTATTTGCCGGTCCGGTAGAGGTTGATGAAGCCTACTTCGGTGGCAAGGAAAAGAACAGGCACGCCAGCAAGAAGCTGAAAGCGGGCCGTGGGCCAGTAGGTAAGAAAGCCGTTGTGGGAGTCCGTGATCGTGACACCAATAGCATTTCTGCCCAGGTAGTAGAAAACATAGACGGACAGACGCTCAATGCGTTTGTGGATACCCATGTCTCGGAAGACACCGAGGTCTATACGGATGGCACGTCAGCATACCGGGGCCGCAACAACCACGCCTACGTACGTCACTCTGTTGGCGAATACGTTCGTGAGCAGGTCCATACCAATGGCGTAGAGAGCTTCTGGTCTTTGCTGAAGCGTGGGTACTACGGAACGTACCACCACATGAGCAAGAAACACCTACAGCGGTACGTGAACGAATTTGCAGGGCGACACAATGCACGCGACTACGACACAGCGGAGCAAATGACAATAATTGCTCAAGGACTGGTCGGTAAACGGCTCATGTACAAATCCCTCATTTCATAGCTAAACGTAAGCGGTAACGTATCAAGCCATCCGTACTCATGCGCACTCCGGGCATCGGCCGGCTACCACTACTTGCTCGTGGACGGAGAACGGAGACTAACGGGCCGCGCAATACTGCGCCTGCAAGGCTTCCCCGACAGCTACAAGATTGACAGTCCGATAACGACCGTCAGACGGCTTACTGGCAACGCCGTACCCATTCCGGTGGTCAGGGCCGTTATGCGCCAGCTTTTCCATGTCTGTGCTTGATGGCCCGCGTCTCATGGGTTCGTCCGGTGCGCTTCGTGGCCCGTACCGGGGTCCGCCCAGTACTTCCGCATTGTCAAGAGCGTCCCGATACAAGCCAAGGAATCGGTCCTGAAATTGATCGACTGTCGTGAAAACTGGATAGCAATGTATGCAGCCTCCTACATGCTCTAAGCAGATGTCCGCCATGAAATCATTTCGGTATTCTGCCCCAATGGATTAGTGCTACTCTATAGCCTATAACGCCATGCGCATAGATAAATCCCCGAAGCCCGGTAACAAGATTCAGGAAACGAAACGCCCCGGCCGCCCCGTAACAAACGACATTCTCAGTATCCAACAATCCATCCCTACCACATTGGAAGAACTGGCGAAAGCCATCATGTCCACACCACCAAAGCACAAAAAGTAACTCCCGCGAAAACGCGTGGGCAGTCAGCTATATAACTCCCCATACTATCCTCCAACAATGGCAACAGATGCGCTGCAGCCCAGGCGGGTAGCACCGTGAAACACGAGTGCCGCGGCCGCAACCGTTGTTCGCACGCCGCCCGCAGCCTTTATTCCGATCCGTCCCCTAGCGGTGCGCCGCAGCAGTGCCACATCGTACGTTGTCGCTCCGCGACCAAGAAATCCCGTAGAGGTCTTCACGAAGCCAGCTCCCGCATCAATGACCACCTCGCACGCTGCCACCTTTTCCTTGTCCGTGAGCAAGCCGCATTCCAGAATCACTTTCACTGTAACGTCCTTTCCGGCGACTGCCACCACTTCCGATATCTCGTGCCTTGCCTCCTCACACCGGCCTGCCTTTACCATCCCCACATTGATCACCATATCCAGCTCTTGCGCTCCATCTGCGATGGCTCTCTCGGCTTCCATCACCTTGGTACGCGTGCAATGTACGCCCAGCGGAAACCCCACTACCGAACATACCTTGATCTGAGAGGTTTGGAGAAACGCCGACGCCATCGTCACGAAGCAGGGGTTGATGCAGACTGCCGCAAACCCGTACTCATCGGCCTCCGCGCACAGCTGCCTGATGTGTTTTTCCGTGGCTTCCGGCTTAAGGACCGTATGGTCAATAAGCGATGCCAATGAACGCCCCGGATTGTCAGCAAACTGATCCGCCGGAACGCCCCCCATGGTACCATCCGCGTCCACAAGCGTACGCACCGCCTCCCGCAGATAATCGTCGGAAGATAAGTCTGACGGCCTTCCCTGAAGCCGTGCAACAACCGCCGCTATTTGCTGCTCGTTCATGGGACACAATATAAAGGACAGCGTAAAAGCGCGCTTTTCAATCGCGCTTGTTACGGCATGGTGCATCGGTTGTGCCACCCCTCCTGCGGGCGAATATCCCATCAAGCTAACTGATGACCTGGGACGGCCTGTGCACCTTGCAGGGCCTGTCACGCGGGTCGTATCACTGGCCCCAAGCCTTACCGAGATCATCTTTGCCGCGGGCGGCGGTCACATGGTCGCCGGAGTCACTACCGCCGACGACTACCCACCTGCCGTTAACACGCTGCCAACATTCAGCGCCCTCCCTGTAGACTACGAGAACATTGTCGCGCTTGAGCCGGACATAGTGTTTGCCTCCGATCAAATCAATAGCGCGCGCGATGCGCAATCGTTTGCTGCGCTAGGTATTCCTGTTTACTTCTTTTCCATCTCCGGCATCAACAACATGCTGGATGCCATTGACCGTATGGCATCGCTGCTTTCCACGGAAACTTCCGTCAGCGACTCACTACGCCATTCTCTGGACTCACTAAGCCAGCTTGTGCATCAATTCTCCCACCGCCCCACCACGTTGATGCTTGTCAGTGACGAAACGCTGTATTCGTTTGGGCAGGGGAGTTACATCCATGACCTTGTCGCACGCGCTGGTGGCACCAGTGTTACCGCGCAGCTTGCCCGCCGCGCGCCGGTGCTTAGCGACGAATATGTTCTGATAAAAAAGCCTCAGGTGATCATCGGGGCCTTCGGAGAGGACTATGAGGCGTCCGACCTGATGATGAAGCACCCTACATGGGATGTCGTACCTGCAGTCGCCACTTCCAAGGTGCACAGTATAGATGCTGGCATGTTCTATCGTCCCGGCCCCAGGCTGGTGCAGGGGACCTGGCAGCTGGCTCGCCTCCTGCATCCTCATCTGACGCCATGACGCGCACCATCGCTGTTGCTGCGGCACTGTGCGCGCTGCTGCTACTCAGCGTGGGCGTGGCCGTCAGCGTCGGGCAGGACTTGGGCGCCGGTGCTGTACGGAGCGTCCTGCAGCATCATCTGTTGTTCGGGATGGGCGATGCACCGGATACTACCGCCGATAGGATCGTCTGGCTACTGCGCATGCCGCGTGCGCTCCTCGCTCTCCTGGTGGGCGGCGGACTCGCCATTGTGGGTGCTGCCATGCAAACCCTCGTCCGTAACCCGTTGGCGGAGCCCTACATCCTGGGAGTCTCCGGTGGAGCCACGGCCGGTGCCTCACTATTCTACCTGGGGTTCCTTCCACCCTTGGTATCCAAGAGCTTATCCATGCCGGTTGCTGCATTCCTCGGAGGCCTGGCAGCCATCACGGTTGTGTATCTGGTTGCCGGGTCTGCCAGGCGAGTTTCCGTGGCACGCCTCCTCTTGGCAGGCGTTGCGGTGGCGGCCCTGATGTCGTCGCTAACCAGTTTTATCACGCTGTCATCGCCGGAGCCCGACAAACTCCGCGCTGTGCTTTTCTGGCTGCTGGGTTCCCTGCACTATGCCACCTGGGACACGCTTGCCATTCCTGCCGGAGCGTGCACCATCGGCTTTGTAGCACTAATGGCTCTGAGGCGGCCTATGGATGCCATGCTACTGGGTGAGGAGGCGGCGCAGTCGCTCGGGGTGTCCGTTGAAACGACCAAGCAACTGCTAATCGTCTTGTCCGCTGTGGTCACGGGAACACTGGTGGCAGTCAGTGGCGCTATTGGCTTTGTCGGACTGATCATCCCGCATGCTGTGCGGTCCGTTGTCGGAGTGGGGCATCAGAGGCTACTTCCCGTCTGCTTCGCGGCAGGAGCACTGTTCTTGCTATGGGCCGATCTCGCTGCACGCTTCCTACTGCCTTCGGAGCAACTTCCTGTCGGCATTATTACAGCGCTCTGCGGGGTTCCGTTTTTTCTGGTGCTCCTTAGGCGGTCCGGCTACGCTTTCGGATAGGACTGAACCGTTGCCTACGGCTTTCGTACCACGGTGCGCCGCCACGTACGCGCACCCGGATGCCTGATACACTTGCGATGGTACCTGCCAAGGAGGGCATCACGCTTACTTCTATCCAAGCCGTCATTACAGACGAGTTGGCGCATTTCAGGGCGTACTTCCGGGAGGAGGTGCGTGCACACCCCGGCTTGCTGGATACATTGCTCCAGTACATCCTGAGGCGGAAGGGCAAACAGGTACGGCCAACGCTCGTGCTCCTGACTGCGAAGGCCTGCGGGGGAGTGACAGAAACCAGCTACCGGGCGGCCGCCCTCGTGGAGCTGCTGCATACCGCTACGCTGATTCACGACGATGTGGTGGACCAGGCGGCAAAGCGTCGGGGAGCATTTTCCATCAATGCGCTGTGGGGTAACAAGGTGTCTGTGCTCCTGGGCGACTACCTGCTCAGCCGCGGCTTGCTTCTGGCACTGCGGCACAATGAGTACGACCAGCTGCACGCCCTGTCGGAATCGGTGCGGAGGATGAGCGAAGGGGAACTACTGCAGGCGCACAAGGCGCGGCGCCTTGATATAGACGAACCGACATATCTGGAGATTATTTCCCACAAAACCGCTTCGCTGCTGTCTGCCTGCACCATGTGCGGCGCCCGCAGCGCGGGCGCCGACAACGAAACCATTGATAACCTGGAGAAGGTAGGCGAGTACCTGGGCCTCGCGTTTCAGATCCGGGACGACCTCTTCGACTACACCGGTTCGCGGATCGGAAAGCCCGTGGGGATTGACCTGGAATCCCGGCAGCTGACGCTACCACTCATTCACGCTCTCAGCCAGGCAGAAACCGCACAAAAGCGTAAGGTGCTGCGTATCATCCGTAAATCAAGAAGGAGCCGAGAGGAAAGGCGCCATGTCCTGTCATTTGTGAAAGAAACGGGGGGCATAACCTATGCTACTCAGCGGATGATAACCTATGTCACTGAAGCGCAGCAACGCCTTGCCCGCCTGGATCCGTCGCCGGCGCGTGAAGCGCTGAACCAGCTGGCGGCCTTTGTTGCTACCCGCAAGAAATGACCGCCGCTACGCCCACGCTGCATCTCCTCGGCACCGGTGCAGCGTACGCAAACGCCCCCCTCACAACGACCATGCTCGCCGTTTCAGATGGCATGTCGGTTATTGTCATTGACTGCGGCGGCGATGTGATCCATCGGATGCTCGCCGCAGGCCTGGACCCGCAGGCTATTCGTATGCTCCTATTGACACACGGACATATTGACCATATTGGCGGCTTTCCGCTCATGATGCGCAAGCTGTCCCTGGGCCAGCGTTGCGAGCCGCTACCCATCTGCGGACCGGAAGTCACCCTCGCCCATGTACGCAGTCTGCTCGGCCTGTACGACACCACGAGATGGAAACACGACTTCGCGCGCACATGGCATCCGGTCCCGTTGGAAAGCCGCCAACTGGTGTATTTGGACGGTACATGGCAAATCCGTGCCAGCCCAACCCTGCATTCCGCGCCCGGCATAAGCATCAGAATTACGCATATCCCATCCCGATCCTCTGTCGCCTATTCGTCGGACACGGGGCCGACATCCCAATTGGTAGAACTGGCTGCCTGTGCAGATATCCTCGTGCACGAGGCAACCGGGCCCTTTCCCGGACATGCTACGGCACTGCAGGCTGCCACTGCCGCAAAGAATGCCGATGTGCAGCGGCTGGTGCTCGTGCACAGGATAGATCCATTGCCGCCCGGCGAGCTGTCCGAAGCCCGCTGCGTCTTTCCGTCCACCGAGGAAGGCGAGGAGCTGGCACAGTATACGCTGAGGCCTCCCCTGGATTAGCGGCGTACGTTCCTCGCCGCCGGGAAGCTGATACTTCCTCGAAGGTCGTCCACATTATCGTACCACAGTCAAGGGCCTCGTACGCTGGACAACCGTTCCACCGTGCCGGTCGTGAACTGCTACCACAAGCTGATACCTCCCGGTCGCCACGTCGCGTATATCGATGCCCACATACTCTATCAGTGAAGCAGCATGGCTCTGCTGCTCTCCCGCATCCACCGTGACGGCGTCCTCCCGACCGTTCTCAGGCCGGATTGAGTAGTCCACGCTATACCGGTACATACCATCAGGGGCCAGGGCGAGGTCGTACAACTCAAAATAGACGTAAACCGGAGCCGATACATCAAAACTTCCGGTAACGTTTACGCTGACTATCACATCCTCCCGCGCCATTGTATCCTCGCCGCGCAGATCCATAATACTGTCCGCCAGGAGCAGGTCACTCATCTTGAACCCTGACCCGCGGTACGACCGCGGGTCGTACTCAAACCGAAGCGCACCGATGTGGCGCGTCTGTAGCGAGCGGACATGAAGTCCGATGTGATACGGTTCCGGTGGCAGGTCCAAATGAAAGCTCCCGATATACGGACCCGTCAAGTGCTTTGTCTGCCGGAAGAGCCCCATCCGCTGCCAATCCTGGTCATGCACCGTCATCCCGGTTTCGACATGGACGGTGTTAACTCGGTCATCAAGGCCTTTACGCAGCTCGTTCTCAGGGATAACGTAGTGCACCTCCACAAGCGTCTCCTCGCCCAATCCGGCAAAGGAAGCGGTTACCATCGGAACATCCAGCTGCGTCGTGCCATCCGGCCATTGGTGCCGATCAGTGGTCAGCCCTTCAACCAGGTAGTCCCCACTTTTTCTTTCCGCCTCAACCCAATCGTGCCCTACCTCCTGTGCTCCCCATGACCTCCCACGGGGTACCGGTACAAAATGACGGGATACACCGCAGATATGGCCCACGCAGGTGGGGGCAAAATGGAATACGAGCAGTGCTTCCTCGTATAGCCAAGAATTGGCTTCACCAATGGTATAATCATCCGGGTCACCGTGGCGGAGAAAAATGATCCCCTGATCATCAAAATCGCTCGCCAAGGTGTATGTGGATGAAAAATGCGTTGCATCCGCTGTGAACTGGTTTCGGTACCAAGTGCGGAATCCCTGAAACAGGTGATACCGCTCCGCCACGCGCAGCCGCCGAAAATGCTCCTCCATTCGTGCGTTGTAGGGTGCAGCCGGCATCGGATCGCGCCGGGCCCAGAATACGGTGAAGAACAGCCGGTAGTCCTGAGTGCTGCTGATAGCTTCAAACTCGCTGCGCTCCTTGGTCGTCACAATCGTTTTGATAGTGTCGAACATCAATAGCGCATCGGCTTCCGACATGATGGCTGCGTTGGCCTGATCCATCTCCGCAGTACCGCGCTCCGGCAGCCCTTGTGCAAAATACAAGCGTGCAAGTGCAATCCTCGCGGGTACATCTACGTGTTGGCGGCCCAGAAGCCCCGTGAAAATGCCTTCGGCAGCCTGATAGAGCGACTGACGCGTATACGTCTCCCCCGTATACAACCTGGCCAGTGCTGACGGGTGCGCACGCAGCCAGTCGCGGGCGTGCGCGGGGTCCGTTTGCATTATGTAGCGCCAATAGAACTGGTGCAGGCCCAGGCGCGCGTGGGCGAGATCCGGTTTCAGGCGGACCTGCGCCTCCGCCAGCCTGATGGCTGATCGCAGGTCACCGGCAAACCACCGCAGGCGCCCATACTGGTACAGCACATCCCTGTAGAGCGAGTCGTGCTCCAGTATAAGCTCAAAGTCCCGGGCTGCGGTCTGTAGCGTATTCCGTACGCGCGATTGCAGCGTACGGTACTTTCCCGTCTCCGCCAATGCAATTCCACGCAGATAACGCGCCTCAATTGCTACATCTTCTCTCGTTAGATGGGCTATCAATAACCGTACAGCATCAGACCAATCCCCACGGTCCATTGCATGGCGCGCAGGCTCCAGTCCACCCCACTGCGCAACTGCCATCACCGGCTGCCATAGCAGCACAACCAGAAGCAGTGCACGTTGCGCCATGCTGTAGGGTTACAGCAATCCCCTCAGATTCCGCGCCAGCACCCTCGGACGGGCTTCGCGAAGTGCTATTCGACCGGACGAGCTCCGGCCAACCCCATCCTAGATAATGGCGCTGATCTTCTGGAAGATTTCCTTCTGCGGTTCGTCCGTTTTATCGTGAATCAACTGCACCATCCGACGCATACTTCCACGGGCCTTCTTCATCTCCTTATCTGTAAACTCGGTGTCACTCCAGATTGATTCGATCTGACTTCTTACCTGCGCCCAACTCTCGTTCATCCTCTGAGTGGCCATACCTGTACCCGCATAATTAAACAATTCGGGACCATGCTACCGCAACACCCCGAATCTGTTCCAGAACATTAGCATAAGCAGAACTACCCACACCAAGTGACCGATTCCGGAGGCCATAGCCAATCGTCGCGCAAAAGCCCCCCGTTCACCTCCCTCTTCCACCGCTTTGTGCAGCCCCTTCCAAGCGGGTCGGATCACCCATAGTTGCAGCACCAGCAGAGCTACGATCAACACGGAAGCCACATGGTACTGCGCCTGGCCTGCGTATCCGCCACCAAGCCCCAGTGCCGCCATCGCAAATACAAAGGTTAGCACAAGTTGAATACTCATTTGCCGGATCGTTATACCCATGTCGCGGGACAGCAGCAAAGCTCCGTCGCCTTGCACGCTGGCGACCGTCCGGGCTTGGCCCGCCAATCGCAGTCCCAATCCAAAAAACGCTGCGCCCGTGAGCACATGCATAAATATCACGCTCTGGTGTACCCACCCCATCGTTCGCTCTCCTTGTTTAACTTTCGAACACGCGGCCATCCTGCCACGATACATTGCTTAGCTTAGGGCTACGCAGTTCTTCAAGGCTGGATCCCATGTAGGTTCGTGCAGTCGCAGGCAGTTGCGTGGCCTGCACCTGCGACCTCCCCGCCGGACTCCATGCTCTCTAAACTCCATGCTCTTTCGGTGTCTCATAGCAGACCAGGTGACAAAGCGATCCGGCATCCATTGCGCCGCCGTGGGTAATACCTATGGGAATTATATACGTGAGTGACCAACTGTACACAGTGAGGCACTAGTATCAATTTCACGGGTCTTAGGGGTCGGTAACCCGAACGCCCCTCGCCGTGCAGAAGCCCCAATCCCGGAGGCCTGTATGTTTGCAGCCGCATTCAGGTCTGCATGATCCGCATGTCCACAGGACATACACGTGAATTTGCTCTGTGTCTTACGGGTACTCGCTTCTGTGTGCCCACACACAGAACACCGCTGACTGCTATAGGCAGCGGTAACCTTTATCACCTTGCGGCACTCATAGCCCAGCATCTGTTCCAGCTGGCCCCAACCTGTTCGCAGTATCTCACGGTTGAGGCCAGACTTCTGTCTGACGTTTGTGCCAAAGCTCTCCATCGTCCCCTTAGCTGAACGTGTCATCGCTTTGATCTTCAGGTCCTCCAGTATCACCGTTGAGGAGTAATTGGCAATAATGCGACTTACCTGGTGGTTCGCATTATTGAGGATGTTAGCACGCTTGCACTGTATGCGGGCGATTCTATGCTTCCGCCTGTTACGACGGTTGGAGCCTTTCTTCTGTCTCGCCAGTCTTCGCTGATGCCGCTTCAACTTGGCATCAAGACGCTTGGTATCCGGTTGTCTGATAATGCTTGTATCGCCCTCTGTGGAGACCATAGCGACCTGCCCGCAATTACGGTCAATGCCTACAGCACCGCCGGTACCCTCTATTAGCAGGTGCCTCCATCTTGTAGCAGATGACAGCATACCCTTTGCCGGCGTTCTTCTTTACAGTGGCTTTGACGGGTATACCATCAGGGTACGGGTTGCCTCCCCGCCTGCGGAGCGCCATGTATCCCACTTTCGGGATATACAGCTCACGATCCCGAACCCTTACGTTATCCGGGATCGTGAACGAAGGCGTACTACCACGTCTGGAATGGAATCTCGGTCTTCTCTTACCCTCCTTGAAGAATGCCTTCCATGCATCCGCCTGATATTTCAATGGGTATCTAACGACACCAAAGAAGTATTCAGGTAGCCACTCGACCGTGCGGCGCAGCTCCGTGAACCGCTTCCCCAGCGAGAAGAAGCTTACCGAGGGCGGCTTCTCTCCAGCCTCTTTCGCTTTCCTGTAGGCCTCGCTCTGCTCTGCGAGGATGGCATTCCACACAAACCTACACGCACCCGCTAATCCAGCAAGGTGCTTGGCGTTACTCCGACTTCCGGGCAACAGCCTGTATGTGATATTGCGGTACGCATTAACCGTTTCGGGCATGGCACTGTGGTATATAACTCCCTAATATATGGAAATTATATATTATGAGTATCCACGTGTTGAGTTATTTGAATAATTGCAGTTTCTTCGTGAAAAGCGGGAACCGATTATGAACAACTGGCGAAAGCCATCCTGTCTGCACCACCAAAGCACAAAAAGTAACTCCTGCGAAAACGCGTGGCACTCAGCCATATAACTCCCATACTTATCTGCGATGGTGCTGCAGGTAATCATCCTCGTCGAATACATCTACCTGAATGGCATCCCACCGAGCCGCTGCTGCCGCGATGATAAGGTCCTTCTCTTCCATGGTGATCACCCCGGCTGCAACAGCATCGTCAACCACTTGGGGACTCTCTTCCAGCATGCCGGATTTTACGGCCCTATGCACCCGCGTGCGGACCGGCTTAGCTCTGGCCGCAATATCAAAAGCCTGCTGCAACCGCCCCATTGCCTGGTCTGCATCCTCCGGTACGTAGACTCCCTGCGTCATGCGGTTTCGCTGCTCACCCGGTGTCTGCATCAACCGTGCGATCCTGGCACCATCGGAATCCTTCGGTCCGAGCGACAGCGGATTTACGCGCCACCAGAACAAAATCGGCCCGCGGAAGAGCCATCCCAGTCCACGAATGGGCATGTTAGCCAGGAGATCCTCAAACGCGGATTGCATTTTCGAGAACGCACAGTCCATTACCCATCGCAAGTACGGTTCATCTTCCCGTAAGCGCCCTTCTGCCTCGAACCGGCGCAGGGCCGCCGCCGCGAGGTACATCCAGGAGAAAATATCCGCGAAGCGTCCTGCCACACGTTCCTTGCGCTTGAGGTTTGAACCGATCCCCATCATCGCCACATCTGCCAGGAATGCGAAGGAAGCGCTGGCCCACCCAAGCTTCCGCAAATACCGTCCCACCAAGCCTCTGGTCGGCACGACCTGCAGTCGTCCGCGCGTAACACCGAGGAGCAACGCCCGAACCTTGTTCCGCAAAACATGGCCTGCGTAGCCCCAGATGGCCTCGTCAAACCCACGGAGGTCACCCTCCAGCGTCTGTATGGCCTTGTAGGCCCATGGATGGCACCGTATGGCGCCCTGCCCAAAGATGATCAGCGTTCTGGTAAGAATATTCGCCCCCTCTACCGTGATGGATATCGGGCTCGCGATATAGGCCTCGGCGATCAGGTTTCGCGGCCCGCCGGATATGCCATTACCGCCAAGGATGTCCATTGCGTCCAGCACCACCTGCCGGCTGAGCTCCGTCAGGTTATATTTGGCCATCGCCGTCACTACCGCAGGTTTGGCTCCGTGGTCAATAGCGCCCAGGGTATATACGCAGGCAGCCTCCGAGAGGTAAGCCGCGCCACCAATACGTGCCAATGCCTCCTGTACCCCTTCAAACCATCCGATGGGCAACCCGAACTGCTCTCGCACCGTGGCATGTGCGCTTGCAACCAGAGATGCCATCTTAATGCCGCCTGTTGCTACAGCCGGAAGCGATATCCCGCGCCCGGCGGCGAGCGACTCCATGAGCATCCGCCAGCCATGGCCGGCACCCGCAGCACCGCCAATGATGGCATCCACGGGCACTACCACATCATGCCCTTCCGTGGGCCCGTTGGGGAACGGTACTCCCAAAGGGTCATGCCGAAGGCCGGTCACAACACCCGGCGTGTCTGTCGCTATCAGTGCACACGTAATACCGGGAGACGGTCCCCGGCCCAAAAGGCTATCCGGATCGTGTAGCTTGAACGCCAGACCCAATACCCCCGCCACCGGCGCCAACGTGATATAGCGCTTGCTCCATTGCAGGCGGAGTTTTAGACCGCCGTCCTCGTCCCGGAATACTACTCCCTTAGCCCGCAAAGCCCCCGCATCGGATCCTGCGGCCGGTTCTGTCAGTGCGAACGCGGGGATCAGGCTGCCATCCGCCAACCGCGGCAGGTAGTGGTTCTGCTGCTCTTTTGTACCGTAGTGGACTAGCAGCTCCGCCGGCCCGAGCGAATTGGGCACCATAATCATGGTAGCTAACGGTCCACAGCGGGAATGCAGCTTCTGCACTACTGCGCTATTCAACCGCGCGGAAAATCCATGCCCCCCGTACTTCTCCGGGATGATCAACCCGAAAAACTTTTCACGCCGGATAATGTCCCAAGCCTCTGTTGGCAATGTACGATCTCTCCACATGCGCCAGCTCTCTGTGACGCGGCAAAGCTCTTCCACCGGCCCGTCAAGAAACATCTGCTCTCTTTGCGTCAATGACGGGTACGGCTGCTGCAGTATGCGCCTGAAGTCCGGTTTTCCGCCAAACAGCTCTCCCTCCACCCAGACAGTTCCGGCCTGAATGGCTACCTGCTCCGTCTCTGATATACGGGGTAGAAGACCCGCTGAGCGAACCACGGCCATCAAGGGCCTCGTCAACAGCGCGCGGCGCAGCGGAACCACCACCATGAAGGCGGAGACGACTATCCCGGCCATCCAGAGCGATGCAGGCGCACCAAATCCGTAAAGACATGCCAACAGAGCCACGGACCACATCCATGCGCGTCCGCCCAGGTGACCCAGGACCAATGCCAGACCGACGGTACAGGCTGCAGCCCATCCGGGAAAGGACATGAGTCCGCTAAATAATGGCCATCCTTCCATGCGCCCTCCGTATTAGCGCATCAGGTTTTCAAAAACGGCAGCTGCCCCCATCCCGCCCCCGACGCACATAGTGCAAAGGCCGTACCGCGTGCCGCGCCTTTTCATTTCGTGTAGCAATGTAGCCGTAAGCTTCGCTCCGGTACATCCGAGTGGATGCCCTAGCGCAACGGCGCCGCCGTTCACGTTTACGATCCTTTCGTCAAGGCATGCCTCGCGGATCACCGCTAGCGCCTGCACAGCAAATGCCTCGTTAAGCTCTATCAAACCGATATCTTCCAGCGCGAGGTCGCATTGCTGCAAAACTTTTGCAATAGCATCCACCGGGCCGATGCCCATGATTTCAGGGGGCACGCCTGCGACGGCATACCCAACCATGCGCGCCATCGGCTCAAGGCCCAGCTCGTCAATCATGGGGGCTCCCATGATCACCGACGCTGCTGCGCCATCTGACATCTGCGAAGAATTCCCGGCGGTTACGGTACCGCCGCGCCGGAAAACCGGGCGCAGCTTTGCCAGCGCCTCACAGGAGGTGTCCTGCCGCGGCCCCTCGTCTGCGTCAAGCGTACGGTCGCGTGTTATTACTCCCCCGTTTACGAAGCGCTTCTCTTTCAGCGCCACGGGAACGATCTCCTCTTCGAATTTGCCGTCTGCGCACGCCGCCAGCGCACGCTCATGGGACTGGAGCGCGAAGCGATCCTGGTCCGCGCGGGACACACAGTAGCGTTCCGCCAGATTTTCCGCCGTGTTGCCCATGGAGATATACACCTGGGGGCGCGCAGCTACTACAGCCGGATCCGGCTGGAAAAAATATCCGCTCATCGGAACCATGCTCATAGACTCCGTTCCTCCCGCCACGATGCATTCCGCATGACCGGCCCCTACGGCTTGGCATCCCATAGCGATGGTCTGCAAGCCAGACGAGCAAAAGCGGTTTACAGTTGCTCCGGGCACGCTGTCAGGCAGCCCTGCCATACCCGCAATGATGCGGCCAATATTCATGCCTTGGGGGCCTTCAGGAAAGGCGCAACCTATCAGTACATCATCCACGCGGTCCGGTGCCAATCCATCTGTTCTGCGAATGGCCTCCCGGATTACCCCTGCGCCCAATTGCTCCGGGCGCATCTCTCTCAGGGCGCCGCGCTTTGCTTTACCGACCGGCGTGCGCACACTGGCAACAACATATGCGGAGTAGTCCATGGGGCGAAGAATAGGGGTTTATATACGTGAGTGACCAACGGCACACAGTGAGGCACTAGTATCAATTTCACGGGTCATAGGGGTCGGTAACCCGAACGCCCCTCGCCGTGCAGAAGCCTCAATCCCGGAGGCCAGTATGTTTGCAGCCGCATTCAGGTCTGCATGATCCGCATGGCCGCAGGACATACACGTGAATTTGCTCCGTGTCTTACGGTTATTCGCTTCTGTGTGCCCACACACAGAACACCGCTGACTGGTATAGGCAGCGGTAACCTTTATCACCTTGCGGCACTTATAGCCCAGCATCTGATCCAGCTGGCCCCAACCTGTTCGCAGTATTCCACGGTTGAGGCCAGACTTCTGTCTGACGTTTGTGCCAAAGCTCTCCATCGTCCCCTTAGCTGAACGTGTCATCGCTTTGATCTTTAGGTCCTCCAGTATCACCGTTGAGGAGCATTTGGCAATACTGCGACTTACCTGGTGGTTCGCATTCTTGAGGATGGTAGCACGCTTGCGCTGTATGCGGGCGATTCTATGCTTCCGCCTGTTACGACGGTTGGAGCCTTTCTTCTGTCTCGCCAGTCTTCGCTGATGCCGCTTCAACTTGGCATCAAGACGCTTGGTATCCGGTTGTCTGATAATGCTTGTATCGCCCTCTGTGGAGACCATAGCGATCTGCCCGCAATTACGGTCAATGCCTACAGCACTGCCAGTATCCTCTATTACAGGTGCCTCAATCTTGTAGCAGATGACAGCATACCCTTTGCCGGCGTTCTTCGTTACCGTGGCTTTGATGGGTATACCATCAGGGTACGGGTTGCCTCCCCGCCTGCGGAGCGCCATATATCCCACTTTCGGGATATACAGCTTGCCATCCCGAACCCTTACGTTATCCGGGATCGTGAACGAATACGTACTACCACGTCTGGAATGGAATCTCGGTCTCCTCTTACCCTCCTTGAAGAATGCCTTCCATGCATCCGCCTGATATTTCAATGTGTATCTAACGACACCAAAGGAGTATTCAGGTAGCCACTCGACCGTACGGCGCAGTGCCGTGAACCGCTTCCCCAGCGAGAAGAAGCTTACCGAGGGCGGCTTCTCTCCAGCCTCTTTCGCTTTCTTGTAGGCCTCGCTCTGCTCTGCGAGGATGGCATTCCACACAAACCTACACGCACCCGCTAATCCAGCAAGGTGCTTGGCGTTACTCCGACTTCCGGGCAATAGCCTGTATGTGATATTGCGGTACGCACTAACCGTTTCGGGCATGGCACGGTGGTATATAACTCCCTAATATATGGAACTTATATAGCATGAATACCCACGTGTTGAGTTATTTGAAATAATTGCAGTCTTTTCGTGAAAAGCGGGAACCGATTACGAAAAACTGGCGAAAGCCATCCAGTCTGCACCACCAAAGCACAAAAAGTAACTCCTGCGAAAACGCGTGGCACTCAGCCATACAACTCCCGAAGAATACGTTTAGTTGCGAACCGGCTTGTTGGAGGTCAGCAGGCTCTGTATGCGTTCCTGCGTCTTGGGCTGACCGAGAAGTCCCAGGAACACCTCCCGCTCCAAATCCAGCAGGTACTGTTCGGAAACATCCTGCGGACCTGTAAGATCTCCACCTGTCAGAACATAGGCAAGCTTGCCCGCCAGGTGAAGGTCGTAATCAGAAATGAATTTGCCCTGGCGCATCTGGTATACTCCGACTTGCAGCACTGCAGCACCAGGCCGCCCGAGCACTCGTATACCCGACGGGACCGGCGGCATGTACCCTTGCATTGATAAGCGGAGTATTTCCTGCTTTGCCACATGAAAGCGCCGATCTTCGTGCATGATGACCACGGTATGCGGGGGCAGGAACCCGTGCTCCTGTGCCTGCCGGGCGCTTGTTGCCACCGTTGCCTTTGCTACGGTCTCAAACGACCTATTGAGAAAGGCTTGCAGGTCGCTGTCATGGCCCGAACTCAAGGCCGCTGCCCTGCGCGCCAGGCGCATGCTACCGGTACCAGCGGGGATCAGACCTACAGCAAGCTCCACGAGCCCCAAGTACGACTCCGCAGCCGCCACGGGATGTCCCGACGACATCACCAGTTCACACCCTCCCCCCAGCGCGCGCTGATGGGTGGCGACGACAACCGGACGGCTGGAGTACGTAACGCGTAGCATAGCGTGCTGAAACGCCGCTATGTACCGGTCAATCAGCTCAAAATCGCGTTGCTGCAACGCATGGGCCATTTCCTTCAGGTTGGCCCCAGCCGAAAAATGGGTTCCGGTGTTTCCAATCACGAGGCCATGCCAGCCATCGCTTTCAACCTTATCAATAGATGTAAGCAAGCCCTGGATGACATCACGCCCCAGCGTGTTGGCCTTTGATTGGAACTCCAGGAGCGCTACGCCATCACCCATGTCTCGCAATGCCACTTCCGAATTGGACCATACCTTCGGCATAGACGCAATATCCAGCTCGTCATCTGGCTTGGCGATCTTCTCATAGCTCCTGATTCCCGGTATGAATGTCGTAGTTCGGGCGGCGCCATAGAATGTCGGATCGGGCTGCCGTGCGAGACTTCGCACCCAGTCGGGAACGACGAGTTGCAGCGTATCCATCTCATCCAGCACGCGATGAAAACCCAGCGTATCCCATACCTCAAAGGGACCGCGCTTCCAACCGAAGCCCCACCGCATAGCTTTATCTACGCGTGCAGGCCGGTCGGTAACCTCGCCGATGCGCCTAGCAGCGTAGGCCATCGTGTCCAGCACAGATGCCCTGAAGAACTGCCCGGCCCTTCCCTCATCGGCAAACAACACACGCATGCGCGCTTCCAGCCCACCACTTGCGCGCAGCGTTTCCAAATTACCCAACGCCATGGGTGCCGGCGGCGTGTACTCCATGGTTTCAGGATCTACCGACAGGATGGAGCGCCCGACCTTACGATAAAACCCTGCCCGTGTCTTGGCTCCCAACGAGCCGCCGCTAACCAGCTTTTCCAGCAGTGGCGGTGTCTGAAACCGCTCTCTGCTTTCGTCGTGCTGCACACATTGATAGAGGTTCTGCAATGCCAAGTGCAAGACATCCAGTCCAACAACATCAGCCGTACGAAACGTTCCGGATTTCGGGCGGCCAACCAATGGCCCGGTCAGTATGTCAATCTCCTCAATGGAATACGCGCCGCTCTCCACGTAGCCGATCGCCCCGATCATACCGAACATGCCGATACGATTTCCAATGAAATACGGTACATCATTTGCGACCACAATCCCTTTGCCGAGATGTACGCGGCCAAACCACGAGATGCGGCGCAGTATCGCCGGGTCGGTATCCTCTGTCGGGATCAGCTCCAGCAGCTTCAGGTACCTCGGCGGATTGAAGAAATGGGTGCCGAGCACTCTTCTGCGGAAGTCGTCGGGCAAACCCTGCACAATCTCTTTGACGCGGATACCGCTGGTATTGGTGGACACCACCGCGTCTTCACGAACTACCTCCGCAATTCGTCGCATCACTTGGCGCTTGACATCAAGGCGCTCCACCACCGCCTCTATTACCCAATCCGCCGTTGCTAAGCGGCCATAATCATCTTTCGTGTTGCCGACTGTAACGCGGTCGGCAACTTTTCGCGTATGCAGCGGGACAGGGCGAAGTCGTTCTGCAGCCCGAAATGCTCGTTGCACCACTGCATTGGATGGCATGCCATCCGGAGCAGGCAGGTCCAGGAGGTCTACGCGCAGGCCTGCATTAGCAAGGTGGGCGGCGATCTGCGCCCCCATGGTGCCGGCACCAATTACCGCGGCTTTTAGGAACGGAGTGTACATGCAAGTCAATGATGTAGGCGATGGATGGCGTGGGCGATGGGCACCCGTGCCGAACATCTAAACTAGGAAATTATATACGTGAGTGACCAACTGTACACAGTGAGGCACTAGTATCAATTTCACGGGTCATAGGGGTCAGTAACCCGAACGCCCCTCGCCGTGCAGAAGCCCCAATCCCGGAGGCCAGTATGTTTGCAGCCGCATTCAGGTCTGCATGATCCGCATGTCCACAGGACATACACGTGAATTTGCTCCGTGTCTTACGGTTACTCGCTTCTGTGTGCCCACACACAGAACACCGCTGACTGGTATAGGCAGCGGTAACCTTTATCACCTTGCGGCACTTATAGCCCAGCATCTGATCCAGCTGGCCCCAACCGGTTCGCAGCATTCCACGGTTGAGGCCAGACTTCTGTTTGACGTTTGTGCCAAAGCTCTCCATCGTCCCCTTAGCTGAACATGTCATCGCTTTGATCTTCAGGTCCTCCAGTATCACCCTTGAGGAGCAATGGGCAATACTGCGACTTACCTGGTGGTTCGCATTCTTGAGGATGGTAGCACGCTTGCGCTGTATGCGGGCGATTCTATGCTTCCGCCTGTTACGACGGTTGGAGCCTTTCTTCTGTCTCGCCAGTCTTCGCTGATGCCGCTTCAACTTGGCATCAAGACGCTTCGTATCCGGTTGTCTGATAATGCTTGTATCGCCCTCTGTGGAGACCATAGCAACCTGCCCGCAATTACGGTCAATGCCTACAGCACCACCGGTATCCTCTATTACAGGTGCCTCCATCTTGTAGCAGATGACAGCATACCCTTTGCCGGCGTTCTTCGTTACCGTGGCTTTGACGGGTATACCATCAGGGTTCGGGTTGCCTCCCCGCCTGCGGAGCGCCGTATATCCCACTTTCGGGATATACAGCTTGCCATCCCGAACCCTTACGTTATCCGGGATCGTGAACGAAGACGTACTACCACGTCTGGAATGGAATCTCGGTCTTCTCTTGTCCTCTTTGAAGAATGCCTTCCATGCATCCGCCTGATATTTCAATGTGTATCTAACGACACCAAAGGAGTATTCAGGTAGCCACTCGACCGTGCGGCGCAGCGCCGTGAACCGCTTCCCCAGCGAGAAGAAGCTTACCGAGGGCGGCTTCTCTCCAGCCTCTTTCGCTTTCTTGTACGCCTCGCTCTGCGCTGCGAGGATGGCATTCCACACAAACCTACACGCACCCGCTAATCCAGCAGGTTGCTTGGCGTTACTCCGACTTCCGGGCAACAGCCTGTATGTGATATTGCGGTATGCACTAACCGTTTCGGGCATGGCACTGTGGTATATAACTCCCTAATAGATGGAAATTATATAGCATGAATACCCGCGTGTTGAGGTATTTGAAATAATTGCAGTTTTTCGTGAAGAGCGGGAACCGATTATGAAAAACTGGCGAAAGCCATCCTATCTGCACCACCGAAGCACAAAAAGTAACTCCCGCGAAAACCCGTGACACACAGCCACACAACTCCCCTAAACTACGCGGGTTCCCGCTGTTCCCGTTCGCTACAGCCGCTTGAGCGTAACGTTTCCTACGCCGGCCTGCATCCGCAAATTCGGTCCGCCACCGTTGATGCTGCCGACGAATGATTTTTTCAGCAGCTTGCCGGTCACCTCTATGGGGAATTCACAGGATGCTGACCCCAAAGACGCCGTCCCCTCTATATCAAGCCCAATATCAGAATCAAGCGCTACGGTGACATTCCCCGCACCGGTTCGGAGTTTCAAATCCTTGTCGGGTTGGTGGGTGATTTCAGCAAAGACATTGCCTGCTCCACTCACCACATCCAACCCGTCCAGCATTCCGCGCAACTCTATATTTCCGGCACCTGTCTTTACGGCCACGAGGGTCAGCTTCCCTGACACGTTTACATTGCCGGCTCCACTGACCAAGTCCAGCGTTCCGTTGTGTTTTTCGACGATGATATTACCTGCTCCCGTATGGCCGGTTATGGCGCCACTCAACTTGGCAATTTCCACATTGCCTGCACCGCTCTCGAACGCAACATTGAACGACTGCGGCACTCTGACCATCACCGTCACCCGAACCCTCATACTGCGCTGCCACCGCACGCCGCGTTGAGCTCGACCAAAGCGTGACCAAATTGTAACGTCGTTCCCTTCCTTTTCTATGTCATAATCGTGCCGCTCCAGCATGACCTCAAAAGCATCGCGGTCGCGACTCTTGGTAGTGCGTTCAAGATCAACGATGAGGCGATTCCCTTCGTGTACTTCCACTTCAATGGTACCGCTGTCAAGATCCAGGTAAAGGGTCCCTCCGGGGCGCACCCTGAACTCCCTGTTGATGTTGCTGCTCTCCTGCGCGGAAGCGTACGCAACTACCAGCAGAACGGGCAGGATTACGGTCCAGTGTACGGGGCGAAAGAAAACCAACCGATTGATGGTACAGGGTCCTGGCATGCTGGGTGCTACGCAGATTTTACCGATCGGGTTGCGTTTCGCAAGGAATCCACCGCTATAGTCTGGGCGTAAGAGTTCCAAATTTCCATCAGATATGCGCGTCACCCTCAAGCGTCTTGACCAACCTTTCCATTTCGTTGCCCGCAACGATGCCGGCAACGAAATACACTTGGACACGGGTGTAGAGGAGGGTGGCACTGGCAAGGGAGTGGGTCCCATGCAGGCTTTAGCCATGGCGCTTGGAGGCTGCAGTGCCATTGATATCGCGCTAATCCTGTCCAAAGGGCGGCAAGAAGTGCAGAGTTTCGACATTGAGATTGACTACCAGAGGGCAATCGATCAGACCCCTGCGCTATTTACGGAGATTCATGCACACTATGTACTGACCGGCAATTTGCATGTGGGCCGTGTACGCCGAGCGGTCTCCATGAGTTTGGAGAAATATTGCTCGGTGGCCAAGATCCTGGAACGGACAGCCCGCATCACGGCTTCGTTTTCCATCAACGGTACGCGGCACGGCCTCAACGAGGAGTGAGTCGCATACCTGCATCCCATCACCATAGATACCTATTACTACAATGGCTGTAAGCACATCTGACGCATCCTGGCAGGGCGACCTTCGCTCCGGCAGGGGAACCATGCGAGTTGGCCCTAGAGGGCAACCACAACCTTACACTTTTGCGTCGCGCTTTGAAAACGGTGAAGGCTCAAGCCCTGAGGAATTGGTCGCAGCTGCGCACGCCGGCTGCTACGCCATGGCTCTGTCCAACGACCTTGCCTCCAATGGCCATACGCCCGACTCCGTGCATGCGACCGCAACGGTCCACTTGGGACCCGATCCTGCTGGAGGTTTTCACATCAGCTCCATCAACCTTGTGGTGCGCGCCCGTATTCCCGGGTTAACAGAGGAGTCATTCCAATCTTTTGCCGATGCTGCCAAGACCGGCTGCCCTATTTCCAAGCTGTACGCCGGTACATCAATTGAGCTTGACGCTGCACTGGAAGCCTAACCGCTTCCAGTGCAGGCCCTACCCTTCTCGCCCCAGCCAGACATGGGCACTCCGAGGCGCCAGCGATACGGGATTGGGGGGTACTGCAGAGCCGGGGTACACTTCCGTGTAGCCATTCAGTTGCAGGTCCAGTGTGCGGGGATCGTCGCTCGCATTAAAGGCCACGATTGCGCGCTGTGATCCCAGCACTCGCTCGTATACCAGCACTCTGGCATTATCGTCTACCACCAGATAGGTAACAGACCCGTTGGCAAACAGGTCTGCATGCGCCCGTCGTAAAGCAATCAGCTGGCGGTATACCGCCAGCTTGGTCGTGTCGGGTTCAACAATGTCTGGCTGTCGCGTTCGTTCATCCGGGTATGTGGTTTCCGGCTCGTATTGCAGATCGGCCCAGACTAGCGGCTTGCGTGGGTCGGGGTCGTCTGCCCCCCACATGCCTACCTCGTCACCGTTCCAAACGTGGGGAGCACCAGGGTATGTAAACTGCTGAACCAGGATCTGCTTTTGGATCTCCCAGGTACGGGCGTCGGGACGGTTGACCTTATAAGCCGTATCAGCGCGCGGAGTGGCCCGGTACTTATACAGCACGGGGTTATAAATGGAGGTACCGAACCGCGGAGTGTCGTGGCTCGCAGTTAAGTTCATCATTGCCTTCAGAAAATCTCCATCTATACCCTGCTCAATGGAATCCATGTGGGCTACGTATTGTGAAGGCGTAAGGTGTGGAGGCGCCTCCGCAAACAAGCTCCGCGTTGGCATATACCACCGGTAATGCATTACGGCGTCGAACACATCGCCCTGCACCCATGGTACAGGGTCTGCCATCCTGTGAGGCCAAGATTCCCACCACACCTCTCCTACCAGGTAGGCCTCCGGGTTTATGCTGCGCACAAATTGTCGGTACTCCCGCCAGAAACCCAGCGGCACCATCTCGGCCACATCCAGCCGAAATCCATCAATACCATCCTCCGGGTTTCCATCACCATTGGGGTCCATCCAACGGCGTGTGACGTGAAACACATGTTGCTTGACTTCCGGATGAAGATTGCCTTCGTGCGGCCCGCGGGTTGTATCCCGCCCCACTTTTGCCAATTCAGGAAGCGTCTGCACCCCCATCCATCCATCGTAACGGAATTCGTTCGTGTCCGGCGTTGCCTGGTCATCAAACGAAGCGATATCGTACCATTCGGCATATCTGGACGCAGCCTGGTGCTGCATGACATCTTTGAACGCCCAGAACTCCCGGCCCGTGTGGTTCCACGAATAGTCAACAATGACGCGCATTCCACGCGCATGGGCCTCTCGCACGACATCCAGAAAAAGCAAATCCGCTGATGTCCACAGCCATGTCTCCGGGTCCAACGGATCCTCACTGGCCATTACGCGAACATCACCCTCCGGGTCGGGCCCAAAGTTGCGATCCACATGCCGATAGTTACGGGCATCAAACTTGTGCAGCGATGGCGCGTCGTTGATAGGATTCAAATACAGCGCCGTTACCCCCAACTCTTCAAGGTACGGCAGCTGATCCAGTACACCCTGCATGTCACCACCGTAGCGACGCATCTGCACGGCGGTATAAAAATCTCTGCCCTCCGCCCATAGCTCCTGACGGTACCAGTCCCATGTCCACGGTGTCGGTTGCCAATCCTCCGGGGACGTCTGCCATGCACCATACGTGTCTTCCGCGGTCGGATCGTTGGAAGGATCGCCGTTACGAAAACGTTCGACAAAGATCTGGTACCAGATTGCATCGTGCGACCACGTAGGCACATCCGCCGGCTCCGTCGGATGACACGAAACCATTGCTAATAGCGCAACACTGGCGCCGAGCCTAACGGAGGTAGTCATCGTCACCGTCCAACCAGTCCTGGCGCGGGGGACTGAAAATATCCACATCCAGTGTGTTCTCCAGCGCTACCGCCTTGTGCGGCATGTTCGGCGGGATCACCAGCACTTCTCCTTCGTGCACAACAAACTCGGAGCCCTCGTCGTCCTCAAGCCAGAAGCGCATCGCCCCCTTAAGTACATACACCAGCTGTTCATTGTGATGATGATGCCACGGCACTTCACACCCTTTATCCAGATACACATGGGCTATCATCATGTGTTCGCCTGAGATAAAGCGGCGCCCCAGGTCATGCTTAACCGATTCTACCGGCATATCATCCCAACGATACAGTTTAGCACCTGCCCTATTGACCATTTTGATAGGGAATTATATACGTGAGTGACCAACTGTACGCAGTGAGGCACTTGTATCAATTCCACGGGTCATAGGGGTCGGTAACCCGAACGCCCCTCGCCGTGCAGCAGCCCCAATCCCGGAGGCCAGTATGTTTGCAGCCGCATTCAGGTCTGCATGATCCGCATGTCCACAGGACATGCACGTGAATTTGCTCCGTGTCTTACGGTTACTCGCTTCTGTGTGCCCACACACAGAACACCGCTGACTACTATAGGTAGCGGTAACCTTTATCACCTTGCGGCACTTATAGCCCAGCATCTGATCCAGCTGGCCCCAACCTGTTCGCAGTATTCCACGGTTGAGGCCAGACTTCTGTCTGACGTCTGTGCCAAAGCTCTCCATCGTCCCCTTAGCTGAACGTGTCATCACTTTGATCTCTAGATCCTCCAGTATCACCGTTGAGGAGCATTTGGCAACACTGCGACTTACCTGATGGTTCGCATTCTTGAGGATGTTAGCACGCTTGCGCTGTATACGGACGATTCTATGCTTCCGCCTGTTACGACGGTTGGAGCCTTTCTTCTGTCTCGCCAGTCTTCGCTGATGCCGCTTCAACGTGGCATCAAGACGCTTGGTATCCGGTTGTCTGATAATGCTTGTATCGCCCTCTGTGGAGACCATAGCGACCTGCCCGCAATTACGGTCAATGCCTACAGCACCGCCGGTATCCTCTATTACAGGTGCCTCCATCTTGTAGCAGATGACAGCATACTCTTTGCCGGCGTTCTTCTTTACCGTGGCTTTGACGGGTATACCATCAGGGTACGGGTTGCCTCCCCGCCTGCGGAGCGCCATATATCCCACTTTCGGGATATACAGCTTGCCATCCCGAACCCTTACGTTATCCGGGATCGTGAACGAAGACGTACTACCACGTCTGGAATGGAATCTCGGTCTTCTCTTACCCTCCTTGAAGAATGCCTTCCATGCATCCGCCTGATATTTCAACGTGTATCTAACGACACCAAAGGAGTATTCAGGTAGCCACTCGACCGTGCGGCGCAGCGCCGTGAACCGCTTCCCCCGCGAGAAGAAGCGTACCGAGGGCGGCTTCTCTCCAGCCTCTTTCGCTTTCTTGTAGGCCTCGCTCTGCTCTGCGAGGATGGCATTCCACACAAACCTACACGCACCCGCTAATCCAGCAAGGTGCTTGGCGTTACTCCGACTTCCGGGCAACAGCCTGTATGTGATATTGCGGTATGCACTAACCGTTTCGGGCATGGCACTGTGGTATATAACTCCCTAATTTATGTAAATTATATAGCATGCGTACCCACGTGTTGAGTTATTTGAAATAATTGCAGTCTTTTCGTGGAAAGCGGGAACCGATTATGAAGAACTGGCGAAAGCCATCCTGTCTGCGCCACCAAAGCACAAAAAATAACTCCTGCGAAAACGCGTGGCACTCAGCCATATAACTCCCTTAACTATCTGCGAAAGGGGGCAAGATCCGAAAACCCGCTCACTTCTGCTTTCTTCCAGTTTGACAAACACTCTCCGCAACTGCAATGAATAAGTATTGCTACGGTCTCATCCTAGCTGCCCTGTTGCCTGCGTGTAGCAACGCACCGGAACTTGCGACCCTCGTTCTGACCAATGGTCGTATTGTCACGGTTGATAACGCCTTGCCCGAGGGGGAGGCGCTGGCTGTGGCCGGCGACAGAATCCTTGCCGTGGGCTCAGATGAGCAGATCGCTCCCTACATAGGAAGCCATACGGAAGTCATTGATCTGAATGGACAGCTCGCTGTCCCAGGCTTTATTGAGGGCCATGGGCACTACATGGGTATGGGCCGGGCCCGAATGATACTGGACCTAACGAGGGCTGCTACCTGGCAGGATATCGTTGACATGGTTGCAGAGGCTTCTGAGGAAGCAGAGCCCGGTACTTGGATCACGGGGCGCGGATGGCACCAGGAAAAATGGGAGCAAGTGCCGGAGGGGGCCGTGGAAGGTGTACCAACCCACCAGTCTCTGAGCGCCGCCTCGCCGAACAACCCCGTCTACCTCACGCACGCGAGCGGACATGCCGCCTTCGCCAATGCTGCCGCCATGCGCGCTGCAGGCGTGAGCCCGGAAACCCCGGATCCCCCCGGCGGCGAGATAATCCGGGATGTGCGTGGGCGGCTTACAGGACATTTTCGGGAAACAGCGCAAGGTCTTATTGGTGCTGCCTTGGCAAGTGCGCGCGAGTCCATGCCCCCCGAGGAGCTGGAAGAAGAAGCAAGGGAGCAGGCCCGCCTCGCAGCTGAGGAGAGCTTGGAGAATGGCATTACATCATACCAGGATGCCGGTTCTAGCTTCGCCACAATTGATCTGCTTAAACGGTTGGCGGATGAGGGAGCATTGCCAGTGAGGCTATATGTCATGGTTCGAGCAAGCGTGGAGGATTTAGAGACCAATATGGCCGACTACCGGATGGTTAGCTACGGTAACAATGCCCTCACTGTGCGGTCGGTGAAAATCTCTCTTGACGGAGCGCTGGGCTCGCACGGCGCCTGGCTGCTGGAACCGTATACGGACATGGCTTCCAGCATTGGCCTGAACACGGCCGACAGGGAGAACGTGGTGCGTAAGGCCGGGTTATGTCGGCAGCACGGTTACCAGCTCAACATCCATGCCATCGGAGACAGGGCGAACCGCGTGGTATTGGATATTTTCGAAGATGCCTATGGCAAGGCTTCGCCGGGTGCCGATCTGCGCTGGCGTATAGAGCATGCCCAGCATCTGCACCCGAACGACATTCCCCGGTTCGGCGAGCTTGGCGTGGTGGCTTCCATGCAAGGAGTTCATGCCACCTCCGATGGTCCGTGGGTGTTGCAGCGTCTAGGTGAACAGCGGGCCCGTGAGGGAGCCTATGTCTGGCAGACCTTGTGGGAAACAGGAGCCGTGGTCACTAATGGTACCGACGCGCCTGTAGAGCATGTCAGCCCCATTGCAAGCTTCTACGCCACGGTCAGCAGAAAGATGGCGGATGGAACGGTGTTTTACGAAGGCGAGCGGCTATCGCGAGAGCAGGCCCTACAGTCCTACACCCTGAACAATGCCTACGCCGCTTTTGAGGAGAACATCAAGGGCTCGTTAACGCCCGGCAAGCTCGCCGATATCACGGTGCTGTCCAAAGACATCATGACCATCGCCGAGGACGAGATTCCGACCACCGAAGTAGTTTACACCATTGTGGGAGGTGAGGTACGCTTCTCCCGCTTACAGCAGCGGCACCGGAGCTGACAGGCCAGCACGCCCATGTAGAGGGCTACCAGGAGGCTGCCCATCATTTCACGGCCTTCTTCGTCAAAGAAGTACTGCTGTTCAGCGATCACTGCGTACGCTCGCACCAAGCCGAGAAGCAAGGCACAAGAACCAAGTACCGTTACGGCCCACACCGGAAGCCGGCCTGCAAGAAACAGTGCGCAGGACACGGCTGCGAGTAGGTATAGCACTGTCCACAGGATCGCATCGGGATCGTTGTGCTGCCAGTATGCCCATGCGATGAATGTTACGATCGCGGCTATGTTGATTAGTCGTCCCAAACTACTTATTTCAGATTGCCTGCTCATCCAATGTTCACGCAGCGGCACTGCGACCTGTTCCTGTCACTCTGCGGGCCAACTACTTGCCGGACTGCATGGTTTCAAGTGTTCTGCAGAGCTGGGGTAATACCATCATCGGTGGTGGTTATCGGAATTGAGTCATTGGTCTTTTCGTCCTTAGCGGGGTACTCAGACAGCTAGCCTCGTCCTAACCCGGGTTGGCACGCCCCTCACGCTTAAGCTTGGGCAGCCTCCCCTCTTCTTCCTACTTCAACGAAGCGACTTGTGGTAATCCGAGCAGGCCGCCTTGAGAGACTCGGGTGCTGGCTCCCGAAGCCTCCTTTCCTTGCACATTGCCGCTAACTCCTTGGCATGTTTCGTGCAATCACTCGGTCTTGGAAGCCTTAGGTAATCTTTGCGATGTTCGTTTACGGTATCACCTGCCAGGTAGGCAAGCCAAGTCTCAATATTCCAAGTTGGAATGAATTTGGCAACCCTGTCCGTGGACATCCTCACGTCTATTCCCTTCTCATCGCAGGCTTTGTCCAATTGTCGCAGTCGTCCCTTGACACCATATTTGTCTCCGTCAATCACAATGATCAATGTTCGCTCAACAGGATGCCGGCGGCCCACAGTCAGTTCCTTGACATATTGTGCCCGGACGAATTGCTCGGCGGAACCTATTCCAGCAGATGCTCTCTCAATTCGGAGCTTACGTCTGTTCTTGAGTAGCCCGGTCTCCTTCAGAAACCGGCGCACGAAGGCCTCCTGCTGCTGGTCCTCACACACGAGTACATACTGCACTTGGCGCCGGGCCATCAGCTTTCCCACCCCCTAGCCATCACCTGCGATAACCGTAGAGGCCCGTCAGCAACCAAATGCTTCGATTTGTCAGAAAGGGACTCCACTCGCGTTGGTCCGATTCCGTCACGCGAAAATAATACTGCCCGATCTGCTCCGATGTAGTCAATAACCTCTGGATGATGAGAAGCAAGCACTGCCTGGGAAATTCTACTTCCGCAAGCTTCGGCCAAGTCGACCAACCATGGCTGAATTTCGGTGAGACCCACAAAGTTGACGGGTTCATCAATCAGAAGTACATGCTTCCGCCCAGTAAGCATTGTTAAGGCATAGAGGACGGTCAGTGACCTTTGGCCGTCCGATAGCTCGTGGAACCTAAATTCTTGCGGTTTATCACGCTCTCCAAATACGCCTACCAGTGCTCTGGTTTCAACTCCAACCTGCTCCAGCCGAAAAGAGCGAAGACCTTCCAAGACATCCTGCATTTCTAGTGTGTATTCATGCAGGAGATCCTGCCGCTCTTGGACGATATGGCGAAACCAGTTAACGAAGTTGCCCCCGTCCCTAGCTATCAATTTCTCCTCGGTGCTTGCTTCGGTAGAAAAACTTGAAGGAGTTAGTCCACACACCAACACATTGCGCATGAAGTCCAAAAACCGGATTAAATGTGCGTTGGTCTTGGCCGGAGCAACGCGAGCCAATGCGGATTCTCTCCAATCGGCTGTGAATGACGGCCCCTCTGAATGGTCGTCACGGTAAAGACGAACATCACCAAGATCAAATTTGAACAGCGGACCGCCATCTCTAGTCAGATCCTCACGCTTTACACGTGCTCTCCGCTCTACCTTGTCGTGTTCTATCTCAAGACGATATTCAAAGTCCGCTCCCTCAAGCTCCACACCTATTTCAATAATCTGTAACGCTCGTTCTTGCCATCTGCTTAGGGAGGTGAAAGGGAAGATATCTCGATCTGTGACCCGAGCCCGGCCTTCGAGTAATTTGCGCAGAGCGTAAAGGACATCGAATACCGCCGTCTTCCCTGCACCGTTTTGTCCAATAAACAGCGTCAGCTCATGAAGGCGAAGCTCAAGGTTGAGAAGACACCTGTAGTTATCAATGTAAATGCGCTTCAACATTGGTGGACACGCCTGATTAATGGCCTAGACTTGAGGTCAATGGTAACTCCTACCGCTTATTCCTGCCAATTCGCGCACCGATTCTCGATTGAATCGCGCGGTCTTAAGGATTGAATGGAGAGCCGCAGTGATGACATGGTATTGATCGTACACGGGGAATTATACGAATTATTTTCTCTGATCAGTAGGACAAGTCGTCCATCTGTTTAGGCAAGGATTGGGAGTTATATAGCTGACTGCCCACGCGTTAAATTGTTGAAATAATTGCAGTTTGGTCGCGAATAGCGGGAACCGACTATACCGAAAATGGGTACCATCCCGTGATAGATTGATGACCTAACTAAATGCCTTCAAAGAAAAGAAACAACAGAAACACCAATGGCCCTGGACGGGCTGATCGTGAAGGAGTGTCCTTGATCAAGCTAACCAAAATGTTTCCAGACGACCCATCAGCCGAAGCATGGTTCGCAGTGAAGCGTTGGGGCGACACTCCTGTTTGCCCGCACTGTGCGTCTAAGAACGTACAGTCTGGCGCCAGACATCCTAGCATGCCTTATCGTCGCCGTAGTTGCCGTAAACGATTCAGTGTCCGCATAGGGACTGTAATGCAGGACTCGAAACTGGGATACCAGGTATGGGCATTAGCCATTTACATCATGACTACCAGTATCAAGGGCGTATCCAGCATGAAGCTGCATCGTGACCTTGGCATAACCCAGACGACAGCGTGGCATCTGGCCCACCGTATTCGACAATCATGGAATGGAGAGCATGCACTATTTGCCGGTCCGGTAGAGGTTGACGAAGCCTACTTCGGTGGCAAGGAAAAGAACAAGCACGCCAGCAAGAAGCTGAAAGCAGCCCGTGGGCCAGTAGGTAAGAAAGCCGTTGTAGGAGTCCGTGATCGTGTCACCAATAGCATTTCTGCCCAGGTAGTAGAAAACATAGACGGACAGACGCTCAATGCGTTTGTGGATACCCATGTCTCGGAAGACACCGAGGTCTATACGGATGGCACGTCAGCATACCGGGGCCGCAACAACCACGCCTACGTACGTCACTCTGTTGGCGAATACGTTCGTGAGCAGGTCCATACCAATGGCGTAGAGAGCTTCTGGTCTTTGCTGAAGCGTGGGTACTACGGAACGTACCACCACATGAGCAAGAAACACCTACAGCGGTACGTGAACGAATTTGCAGGGCGACACAATGCACGCGACTACGACACAGCGGAGCCAATGACAATAATTGCTCAAGGACTGGTCGGTAAACGGCTCATGTACAAATCCCTCATTTCATAGCTAAACGTAAGCGGTAACGTATCAAGCCATCCGTACTCATGCGCACTCCGGGCATCGGCCGGCTACAACTACTTGCTCGTGGACGAAGAACGGAGACTAACGGGCCGCGCAATACTGCGCCTGCAAGGCTTCCCCGACCGCTACGAGATTGACAGTACGGTAACGACCGTCAGACGGCTTACTGGCAACGCCGTACCCATTCCGGTGATTAAGCCCGTTATGCGCCAGCTTTTCCATGTCTGTGCTTGATGGCTTGATGGCCCGCGTCTCATGGGTTCGTCCGGTGCGCTTCGTGGCCCGTACCGGGGTCCGCCCAGTACTTCCGCATTGTTAAGAGCGTCCCGATATAAGCCAAGGAATCGGTCCTGAAATTGATCGACTGTCGTGAAAACTGGATCGCAATGTATGCAGCCTCCTACATGCTCTAAGCAGATGTCCGCCATGAAATCATTTCGGTATTCTGCCCCAATGGATTAGTGCTACTCTATAGCCTATAACACCATGAGCATAGATAAATCCCCGAAGCCCGGTAACAAGATTCAGGAAACGAAACGCCCCGGCCGCCCCGTAACAAACGACATTCTCAATATCCAACAATCCATCCCTACCATACCGGAAGAACTGGCGAAAGCCATCCTGTCCGCACCACCAAAGCACAAAAAGTAACGCCCGCGAAAACGCGTGACACTCAGCCATATAACTCCCAAATGCATGCAGAGGAGCAGTCATTTCCGATACTTCGGAGAAAATATCAGAAGACCGGTGCGCCTCGGCGATCTCGGCGTCCGTCAATCCCTCAATGATCTGCATCGGTGCGGCAGCACGCATCGCCCGGTCAAGCGGGTCCCTTAGGAAAAGGCTACTATGTTCGTTTGTCCTCTGCACAGCGCGAGCCACCCACTCGCCGAACAGGCTGTCGCCGCATCGGAGATGATGATCAAGAAAGCTTAGCGGAGCGCCGACGGTGAAGGTGTGGAGCCAAAGCGACACCTTGGCCAGCTCTACCGCCATTGGGATCTTATCAACACCGTAGACGCACCGCTTGAGCACCATGCGACGGATAATGTGCTGATCGTCAAGCTGATCCGTATTGTATGCCCGGCCCTTGTCCTCCGCGTTACCAATGATCTTATTGCGGATAGCGTCAATCCTCTCTGCAAGCGGAGAAAGATATGGGAGTTATATGGCTGAATGCCACGCGTTTTCGCAGGAGTTACTTATTGTGCTATTGTGCTTTGGTGGTGCAGGCAGGATGGCTTTCGCCAGTTGTTCATAATCGGTTCCCGCTTTTCACGAAAAACTGCAATTATTTCAAATAACTCAACACGTGGGTACGCATGGAATATAATTTTCATATATTAGGGAGTTATATATCACAGTGCCATGCCCGAAACGGTTAGTGCATACCGCAATATCACATACAGGCTGTTGCCCGGAAGTCGAAGTAACGCCAAGCAACTTGCTGGATTAGCGGGTGCGTGTAGGTTTGTGTGGAATGCCATCCTAGCAGAGCAGAGCGAGGCCTACAAGAAAGCGAAAGAGGCTGGAGAGAAGCCGCCCTCGGTAAGCTTCTTCTCGCTGGGGAAGCGGTTCACGGCACTGCGCCGTACAGTCGAGTGGCTACCTGAATACTCCTTTGGTGTCGTTAGATACACATTGAAATATCAGGCGGATGCATGGAAGGCATTCTTCAAGGAGGGTAAGAGAAGACCGAGATTCCATTCCAGACGTGGTAGTACGCCTTCGTTCACGATCCCGGATAACGTAAGGGTTCGGGATGGCGAGCTGTATATCCCGAAAGTGGGATACATGGCGCTCCGCAGGCGGGGAGGCAACCCGTACCCTGATGGTATACCCGTCAAAGCCACTGTAAAGAAGAACGCCGGCAAATGGTATGCTGTCATCTGCTACAAGATTGAGGCACCTGTAATAGAGGATACCGGCAGTGCTGTAGGCATTGACCGTAATTGCGGGCAGATCGCTATGGTCTCCACAGAGGGCGATACAAGCATTATCAGACAACCGGATACGAAGCGTCTTGATGCCAAGTTGAAGCGGCATCAGCGAAGACTGGCGAGACAGAAGAAAGGCTCCAACCGTCGTAACAGGCGGAAGCATAGAATCGCCCGCATACAGCGCAAGCGTGCTAACATCCTCAAGAATGCGAACCACCAGGTAAGTCGCAGTATTGCCAAATGCTCCTCAACGGTGATACTGGAGGACCTAAACCCAACTTCACATTTTGTAGTGACAAGAAAATACGGACCTCTAGCATTCCCGCTTGGGGAGCATTTTTTCGTTACCACCTATTGTGATTTACCGGATTGAGTGGGGTTGGTTTAGAGCGGTTTCATTGCTTGTTTTTTCTGTTGATAGAAGGCCGTATTTGTCCCCAACTCTCCCCACCGGAACAGGGATCGCACCTCCATCTGGAGTTCATTCTCGTACTTGTGCTAAGCGACTTCAAACCATTCATGAGTCGGGCAGCTTTTGGAGAGTTTTCGGTTCCATGGGGAGGATCTGTTTGGTTCGGGTCGCATCGGGATCATAGCTGAATCCCAAGATTTCGAAGACCCGCTCCAACATCGGCGTCAGGTTCTGATCCACATTCAGGGTCAACGCGCGCGTTTGACTCATGGGCAACTTGGTGGTCACCCGTTTGACCTCGTTGAGTTCGTTACGGATCGTATCCCAGCTGTTATGGATCCCAGCATTCTTGAGTTTGGTGCGAACCAGATGAGCAACATGATAGGCCAGCACGGTGATGAATAAATGTCCCACAATTCGGTCATCATTACTGTGATAGACGGGCCTTAAACCCAGATCCGACTTCATCACCCGGAAGGTGTTTTCAATCTCCGTAAGTCGCCAGTAGGTGCGCGCCACTTCTTGCACCGACCAGTCGGTACGGCTGGTGTGCAGGACATATCCGCCTGCTTCCAGGAGCCGGTCTTCATGCACTTCACGCTTGGTAAAGCTTACACTCTCGGCATGGTCGGTTTCCTTTTTTTCCGTAACCGTCACCTCATAGGTGTGGCTCACCTTCTTGTGTTTTTCCCTCAGGCGACCGGCTTTTACGAGTACCTTATCATACGTTTTCAGGCAGTGGGGAGTGGAGAGTCCTTTATGAAGCTTGGTGAGTGCCTCTTCATATTTTGCACATTTCGTTGCAAAGATCTGCTCCTCGGTGGCCTGCCGGGCCTCGCTGTGCACATACACGAATCGCTCCTGATCTTCCAGCTCATTTTCTTCTGACTCCCCCTCTTTCGGTTCCTTCTCTTGGGGTTCCCTGTCCTTTTTGGATAACTCCCAAGCTCTGATCTTGACCCCACCCGCCGTCTCAAATGCCTGATCCGGCTCCCGGGTGGGCACCGCAGGGGCTTTGGTCCGCTGAACGCAGATCCAATCCAGCTTCTTTTCTTTCAAATACGCCACATTCGCCTCGGTCGCAATGCCCGCATCCATAACGACCGTTGGCGTTTTATCCTTCAACTTCTCAATAGCTTGTTTGAGTGTCCCGGGTTCACTCACATTGCCGGGTAAGATCTCCACATTACGCGGGAAGCCCGATGCGTCCAGAGTCAAGGCCAGCGTGACCAGAGGACAATCATTGCGCTTCTGCTTACTCCGTCCATATCGTAACAACGCTCCCTTTTCCTGACCATGGTAAAAGGCGTTGGTCAAATCGTAAAAGATGAGGGTCTCATCACAGTCAAACAACTCCTTCGTGGTTCCATAGAGGCCATCCATGATTGCATAACGATGTTCGAATAACCAATCGGAGGTGGCATACAATGTATTGAGGCACGGCAGCTTTGTATGGAGGATTTCCATGATACTGGAGGTGTTGGTCATCCAGCCATGCGTTGCCCGTTCACTGCCTGGACTGAGCATGCGTCCGACAATGACCGCGCAGGCAAGTTGGACATGATTTTCAGGGAGCTTGAGCTGCCGGAGGATTTCAGGGAGCTTCAGTTGCTTGATTGCTTCCATGGCCAGACGCTCGCCCGCCACCGTGCATGAGTTGGTATGTGTGACCTGGTCGGGTAGAATCTTGACCGATTCTACCGGGGGTTCGGCATAGATGTCAAACCCTTGATCCAGGAGTCGCTTTGCAATGTCGTCCACGGCATTATGGAAGTCCTGGTTTTTGTTCTCAAAGGCTAGGGCGGGTTGTCCTTTGAGATGTGCGACCACCGTTCGGATCAGTTCAGGCCAATCGGGTTTGGGGATTGGAAACTCCTGTCCGAGATTGAGGAGGGTTTTATGTCGGCTGATGCCTTTGATCCGTTGGGATTGAAGCAGGAGGACGCTGCGGGATTGTTCGCCGTTTTTGCGTGTGTACCGGTTGGCTCGGATAAACATAATGGGGATAGGCAATGATGTAGGAGGGATACGGGGCGATTTTCCGGGGGTTCCCCCTCCCTACAATAATCACTACAACGGCAATTTGCAAAAAACCGGAGGCAAATTGGGTCAAAAAGGCGGAAAACGGCCAAAAACCAGCCATAGATTGGCCGATTTGGATGAAAAGAAGGCTAGACTGACTCTGAAATCAGTAAATTTTCAGAGCGAAATGTGAACTTGGGTAAAGATCAAAGCGATGACACGTTCAGCTAAGGGGACGATGGAGAGCTTTGGCACAAACGTCAGACAGAAGTCTGGCCTCAACCGTGGAATACTGCGAACAGGTTGGGGCCAGCTGGATCAGATGCTGAGCTATAAGTGCCGCAAGGTGATGAAGGTTACCGCTGCCTATAGCAGTCAGCGGTGTTCTGTGTGTGGGCACACAGAAGCGAGTAACCGTAAGACGCAGAGCACATTCACGTGTATGTCCTGTGGACATGCGGATCATGCAGACCTGAATGCGGCTGCAAACATACTGGCCTCCGGGATTGGGGCTTCTGCACGGCGAGGGGCGTTCGGGTTACCGACCCCTATGACCCGTGAAATTGATACAAGTGCCTCACTGTGTACAGTTGGTCACTCACGTATATAATTCCCCAAGGATTATCCCTTAGGGGACTTACCGTGCACAGCGTGTGTCGGCCTGTTGAGAATGGAATCGCCCCCGTTGTGGTGCGACAATTCACACCACAACCATAATGAATTCATACGGAGCAAGTCTCTACCGACCTAGGTTCGCCGTGCGCCGTGGAAAGGACCAGTTGTGCTTCAGTCCTCCCAATCAGACAGAGCAACAATCTGCTGTGAGAATGCGATAACGTACACCATAACGCCAATGCGGCCATATTCGGTGCCGACTGCACCGCACGCGTAATGCGCAGAAGGAGCAAACAACTATCCCACCGACGCTACGGCCTCCCTGACGGATCGTGCCAGCGCCGCGCGGCGCGCAACCAGAACACTTGCCAGATTCGCCCGTCGTCTACGAAGATGTCCGAGACGACATACCTCCGTGATTGAGCGCCACCATTCTGCCCAGCGCATCGCTGCATAGGCACACGGCGACGCAAGGAGCGCAAGAGCGATTCCCCACAGCGGGACAAACAGCAGACCCGCGAGTACAGCCAAGAGCGTCCATGTGACTACCAAAAACAGGGTACCCCCCAGGAGCTTCACCGTACCAACCTGTGTCCGGTCGTATGGACACATGGTGCGCACTATCATCCCGGATGCTCTGTAAGGGACGACAGAAAGCACATAACCCACCAGTGCAGGGACAGCAAATAAGACCAGCTTCAGCACCGTAAGCCCGATGGCGTACCACCGAATTCGCGGCTTTTCGAGCCCCCACGGATTTGTGACGCCCGCGCTCTTCAGAAGACTGAAGAAGCTCCAGGCTTGTTCGGTGATCCGCTCCAGCCTGGCACAATCCTGCTCTTGTAGCACCCGGTATGTGGCAAGAAGCCTGGATGCCCACGCGTGCTGCGCCGCCAGGTCCGGCTCCGTATCATCTGGTACAGTCCATGCGGCCACGGCAGGGACAGTCCTCATCAGTCGCGTATTCTCCGCCTCCAATACCACCGCCCGAAGCCTGACAGTAATGCGTTCCGTCAGTGCACGTACCGCCTCCGCAGGGGCTTCCCTGTACCTCTCGGCATATGCGCCCAGAAGAATTGGCTCGCCGGCAGAAACCAGTACCGCCGTCCGAAACCGCGTGCTGTTCTCATACCACATCCCTACCGGCACGATGGTGATTCCACCTTGCCATTCCGTCTCTGCTTCTGCCTGCAGCGCCAACCTGGCCGCTCCCGTCCGCAAGGGGAACAGGTACGGCTCTGCATGGGTGAGCCCCTCCGGGAACAATGCCAGCGCACCGCCAGCATGAAGCAATGCCCTGCAACGCGCAAAGGTCTGTGCGTTTTTCAACACCATGTCGTCACCATCCGCTGCGCCGCCCGGTAGTCCGATATCCGCCTTGCGAAAAACAGGGACCGCCCCGCACTTTTCGGCCACCCACGCGACGAACGAGGAAGCAAACAATGTGCTCTTGGACCAGAACGTGACGGGCCTTTTCAATACGGCCATCAGCACTGGCGGGTCAAGCAGGCCATTGGGGTGATTCAGAACGTAGATCACCGGGGCACCCTGATGCATTCGATCAGGGTACTGTACCTCAAGCTTTGCATAGAACAGCCGCACAAGTCGCGTGGCAAGCAATCGGATAATAGCTGCCATTGACCTGGAATCAGCGCTTTATTGCTGCCATCACCACAGCATGGAGCCTCCCGTTGGTTGCCACCACACCTCTATTCCTGATCAACTTGTCGCCATGAGCAAAATCCAGCTCCCGACCATCAAAATCCGTAACCGTCCCTCCGGCCTCCTGCACAATAAGCATTCCCGCCGCATGATCCCAAACCCACTCCAAATAACCTGCCTTAGCAGGCAATCGAAGATATATCTCTGCTTTACCAGAAGCGACAGCTCCGTACTTGGCCTGACTGTCCATCTGGAGCACATTGCCGACAGTACCAAGCCATCGGGCTACGTGCTGTGACACTCCTCGTACAGAATGGGCCGATTCAAAGGATTCGCAAATCACGGCCTCCCGCGGGTCCTCCAACCCGCTAACCCGCACCTGCGTCATCGGACCCGTGCCGTAAACGCCCCCAATAACCGCCCCCCTTCCCTTCACCGCGGCAATAATTCTGCCACCGTCAGGATCCTTGTTGTCCGGACACGCCAACGCACCCACGACTACGCTACCGTCTACGACGAGAGCCAGTGCTACCGCGTAGCTTCGTCCGGCAAGAAAACCCTTGGTACCGTCTACAGGGTCAAGCACCCAGTAGCGTCCCGCTGAAGGGCGGTGCGCACCCACCGCGATCCATTCCAGCACGGATTCCGGTTGCACATGAGCATGCACACTGCGGACATGATTAACGACATCCTCCAAGAGCTCGGGGCGCCTCCGCAACTCGCTGACTTCCTCCTCTGCCATTACAACATCCGCAGGCAATCGCTCTCGTAGAATCTGGCAGACAACGGCCTGACTACCAAAATCAGCCACGGTAACCGGACTACGGTCCTCCTTTATCACCCCGCGTCCCGGCTGCACACGTAAGCAGAGTCTTGCTGCAGCCCTGACTGCATCCACTGCAGCCGTGAACTCTGTGCCATATGCTTCAGTAGGTAACCAGTCCGGCAAACGAAGGAATTTCATTCAGGAATGTACATGCTTGGCTTCGAAAATCTACACGACAACAGTAATGCTTTAGGCCATTGGTAATCAGCATATGCGCCGCCCGAAGGGCAATGTTGTACCGCCCTATCTGGTTGAAGGAAGCCTGACTTACCGGCACGGTGGTGGCTTTGCACTCCGCAACAAGCACTGGCTCAAAACGACGGTTGTGCACGACCACATCTGCCCGCCGCAAAAAGTCTCCAAACCGAAAGGACTTTTCCACAGCTACCATAGCAAGCGGCACTCCCCTGTCTTCTATCAGATACTTGATAAGATGCTGCCGTACCCACTCTTCCGGTGTGAGCGGAACGAACTGCCGCCGCACTTCATCAAGGATGACCCTTGATTGGCGGCGCATCTGGATCGTGAAAGCATACGCTGGAAGCTGCAGCGGAGGCATCCCGCTGCTTATGGTGGGGCGAATTTCCATTATGGATCACTGCGCTTGCGGCTAGAGTATACGACGCATCGGGGTGTGGCGCAGCCCGGTAGCGCGCTTCGTTCGGGACGAAGAGGTCGTGGGTTCAAATCCCGCCACCCCGACAGTTATGCCCGAGTGGCATGGTATGACACACGTCAGCAATCGGTCCGCCGCTGAAGAGACGGACGCAGTTTCGGGCAACATTTATAGAATCCGTACCGCTGCGGTCCTGCGGTGGGCGGCGTGTTACTCCGTAGAGGGCGTATCCACCCGCCGCTTACCGAACCCGAGGTGCGGTATTCACGCACCGGGTTCTCCAGGCGGATCATGCAACCCGCACTCGGAATAATCATCTGGAGTGCAGAGCATCACTTACCGTGTACACCGGCCTCCCGGAATGCGGTCCCTTCACTTTCGCAATATCGCTAAGATCCTCGACCATTAATCGGTATAATAGTTCTGCGCCATTATACCGTGGACCTTCCCTCTGCGGGCATTACCCCACCTCATCGATCCTACGGGTCATGCCACCACTCTGCTGACCTGGCCTGACGCATGCAAGCTTCCCGTTGTTGCGTCTCTTCTTCCGTGTGTATAAGTGCCAGTACCCCCGGTTAGTTGATCTCGGCGCTCGGATCACTCTCTTCCCGAAACCTCTTCGGGCTTCCAGGTGATTACGGCGGATCAACACTAACATTGTTAGTTTCGAGGGTTATCCAAGCATTCACTACTCGTCCCGGCCCGTACGTTCGCTGAATCGCTAAGCGATCCTTTTATCAACGTGCTTTAACCCATGTTGTACCCTCCATGCATCGCCTTGGTCGCTACCAACTGGAGCGATAGTTGTCGGGCGGGATTCGCACCTGCATAAGCAGAGCACCTTATCACGGCGCACATTGTACAAAAGACTACCCGATACCACACAAGTCCTTCATTATGCGTGTTCCGTTTGTACGAAAAGTGCTGACCAGGCTGTTGCGCGAAGAGCTGGTTCATAAGGATCAGGCCATCTTGGCGGTGTGTGCAGGGATAGCCGAACAGGACTTGTTCCGGGAGATGGGGTTTTCCAATGTTACGCTCTCCAATGTGGAGGTGCCTCCAGCCGGCCCGGAGACGGACTCGCTGAACTGGGCCGTGGAAGACGCCCAGGAGCTCTCCTTTCCCGATGGGCAGTTTGACATCTCCTTTGTCTCTGATGGCCTGCACCACTGCAGCGCCCCTCATTCTGCGTTGCTTGAGATGTACCGCGTTGCAAAAAAGGGTGTCATTGTCGTCGAATCACGCGACAGCATCCTCATGCGCTTAGCCATCCTGCTGGGGCTCACGCCGGCCTACGAGTTGGAGGCTGTATTTGATCATGGTGGCAAGACAGGCGGCGTAAACAATACAGGCATTCCGAACTACATTTATCGGTGGACCGAACACGAATTCCGCAAAGTCATCCGTAGCTTTGACCCGTGCGGGAGGCACACCTTCCGGTTTTTCTATGGGCTGAACCTGCCGTATCAGATGGCCTCCTTTCATAGAAACCCCGCTAAGCTGGTTACCATCACGCTGCTGTCCCCCTTGGTGCGCACCTTCACATGGATCCTTCCCAGGCAGTGCAACTCACTGGCCATGGTGGCACTCAAACCGCACGACATCTGGCCATGGCTCAAAAGAAACGGTGACAGCATCTTGTTCGACCTTGCCTATGTCGGTGAGCACCTGAAGAAACCCGGCCATCATGATGCGGCAAGCGCCCGCGTGTGCCACAAGCGTAGCAACGAGCCTGCCTCATCCGGTGATACTCCGTAGGCGATGATCCCGTCTACATGGCCGCCCATGGCAACGATGCCGGATGTCGTTTCCCTGCACAGCCGTTCCACCTCCTCCGACATGGCGGGCGTACCATAGGGTACGTCCGGGTGCGTCGCAGGCAGCCCCAACATGTCCCTCTGGTGCCACATTTCCGGCGAATGTACGTGCATAACGCTGCCAATCCGGGTATTGAGCGCATACAGCGTGGCGTGGGTCATGCTTTCTGACGAAGGCTGCACGGGACCTTCTGCCACAACAACGTTCGCTTCAGGATCAGCCCTGACAATCGTTGCATAGTGTTGGGCACCCAAGACGGGAATGCCCCCGGTCTGCGTTCCCGTAATGACAAACACACCGGCGTCAAGGCGCTGGCTCACGTTACCGAAGCCGTACCCATCATAACGGTCCGGGTCCTGGCCAACCAGCTTGGCGGCAACCAGCCGCGCGCGCCATCCGTTAACTTCCCTGATGAGGCACTCCGGTAGGGGTACCTTGCGGGCAAACCTCAACTGAAACTTGATGACTCCCTCATTCTGCTCCATCGTGGATCCGCCTCATTTGTGCGTGTCTGGTCGTACTCCTGCCAGAATACTTTATCGCCACCTCGCATGGGCAACAGTCGTAATGATGCTCCTCAGCTGCCGCCCGACTCCTCCCAATATCATCCTCATCGTCACGGATGACCAAGGGTACGAAGATATCGGAAGTTACGGAGCAGTCGGCTTTACAACGCCGCATCTGGATCGGATGGCTGAAATGGGGATGCGATTTACCGACTTCTATACTGCCGCCGCATCCTGCTCACCCTCCCGCGCTGCCATACTGACCGGCCTCTACCCGCAGCGCGTGGGTATCCCCGGCGTCTTAATGCCGCAATCTACCATCGGACTGCATCCCGATGAGCTGACACTGGCCGAGCTGCTGCAGGACCGGGGTTATGTAACGGCCTGTTATGGTAAATGGCACTTGGGACACGATCCGGTGCACCTGCCGCCAAATCACGGGTTCGACGAATACTATGGGAGTTATATAGCTGACTGCCCACGCGTTAAATTGTTGAAATAATTGCAGTTTGGTCGCGAATAGCGGGAACCGACTATACCGAAAATGGGTACCATCCCGTGATAGATTGATGACCTAACTAAATGCCTTCAAAGAAAAGAAACAACAGAAACACCAATGGCCCTGGACGGGCTGATCGTGAAGGAGTGTCCTTGATCAAGCTAACCCAAATGTTTCCAGACGACCCATCAGCCGAAGCATGGTTCGCAATGAAGCGTTGGGGCGACACTCCTGTTTGCCCGCACTGTGCGTCTAAGAACGTACAGTCTGGCGCCAAACATCCTAGCATGCCTTATCGTTGCCGTAGTTGCCGTAAACGATTCAGTGTCCGCATAGGGACTGTAATGCAGGACTCCATACTGGGATACCAGGTATGGGCATTAGCCATTTACATCATGACTACCAGTATCAAGGGCGTATCCAGCGAAGCTGCATCGTGACCTTGGCATAACCCAGACGACAGCGTGGCATCTGGCCCACCGTATTCGACAATCATGGAATGGAGAGCATGCACTATTTGCCGGTCCGGTAGAGGTTGACGAAGCCTACTTCGGTGGCAAGGAAAAGAACAAGCACGCCAGCAAGAAGCTGAAAGCAGCCCGTGGGCCAGTAGGTAAGAAAGCCGTTGTAGGAGTCCGTGATCGTGTCACCAATAGCATTTCTGCCCAGGTAGTAGAAAACATAGACGGACAGACGCTCAATGCGTTTGTGGATACCCATGTCTCGGAAGACACCGAGGTCTATACGGATGGCACGTCAGCATACCGGGGCCGCAACAACCACGCCTACGTACGTCACTCTGTTGGCGAATACGTTCGTGAGCAGGTCCATACCAATGGCGTAGAGAGCTTCTGGTCTTTGCTGAAGCGTGGGTACTACGGAACGTACCACCACATGAGCAAGAAACACCTACAGCGGTACGTGAACGAATTTGCAGGGCGACACAATGCACACGACTACGATACAGCGGAGCCAATGACAATAATTGCTCAAGGACTGGTCGGTAAACGGCTCATGTACAAATCCCTCATTTCATAGCTAAACGTAAGCGGTAACGTATCAAGCCATCCGTACTCATGCGCACTCCGGGCATCGGCCGGCTACCACTACTTGCTCGTGGACGAAGAACGGAGACTAACGGGCCGCGCAATACTGCGCCTGCAAGGCTTCCCCGACCGCTACGAGATTGACAGTCCGATAACGACCGTCAGACGGCTTACTGGCAACGCCGTACCCATTCCGGTGGTCAGGGCCGTTATGCGCCAGCTTTTCCATGTCTGTTCTTGATGGCCCGCGTCTCATGGGTTCGTCCGGTGCGCTTCGTGGCCCGTACCGGGGTCCGCCCAGTACTTCCGCATTGTCAAGAGCGTCCCGATATAAGCCAAGGAATCGGTCCTGAAGTTGATCGACTGTCGTGAAAACTGGATCGCAATGTATGCAGCCTCCTACTCTAAGCAGATGTCCGCCATGAAATCATTTCGGTATTCTGCCCCAATGGATTAGTGCTACTCTATAGCCTATAACACCATGAGCATAGATAAATCCCCGAAGCCCGGTAACAAGATTCAGGAAACGAAACGCCCCGGCCGCCCCGTAACAAACGACATTCTCAATATCCAACAATCCATCCCTACCATACCGGAAGAACTGGCGAAAGCCATCCTGTCCGCACCACCAAAGCACAAAAAGTAACGCCCGCGAAAACGCGTGACACTCAGCCATATAACTCCCAAATGCATGCAGAGGAGCAGTCATTTCCGATACTTCGGAGAAAATATCAGAAGACCGGTGCGCCTCGGCGATCTCGGCGTCCGTCAATCCCTCAATGATCTGCATCGGTGCGGCAGCACGCATCGCCCGGTCAAGCGGGTCCCTTAGGAAAAGGCTACTATGTTCGTTTGTCCTCTGCACAGCGCGAGCCACCCACTCGCCGAACAGGCTGTCGCCGCGTCGGAGATGATGATCAAGAAAGCTTAGCGGAGCGCCGACGGTGAAGGTGTGGAGCCAAAGCGACACCTTGGCCAGCTCTACCGCCATTGGGATCTTATCAACACCGTAGACGCACCGCTTGAGCACCATGCGACGGATAATGTGCTGATCGTCAAGCTGATCCGTATTGTATGCCCGGCCCTTGTCCTCCGCGTTACCAATGATCTTATTGCGGATAGCGTCAATCCTCTCTGCAAGCGGAGAAAGATATGGGAGTTATATGGCTGAATGCCACGCGTTTTCGCAGGAGTTACTTATTGTGCTTTGGTGGTGCAGACAGGATGGCTTTCGCCAGTTGTTCATAATCGGTTCCCGCTTTTCACGAAAAACTGCAATTATTTCAAATAACTCAATACGTGGGTACGCATGGAATATAATTATCATATATTAGAGAGTTATATATCACAGTGCCATGCCCGAAACGGTTAGTGCATACCGCAATATCACATACAGGCTGTTGCCCGGAAGTCGAAGTAACGCCAAGCAACTTGCTGGATTAGCGGGTGCGTGTAGGTTTGTGTGGAATGCCATCCTCGCAGAGCAGAGCGAGGCCTACAAGAAAGCGAAAGAGGCTGGAGAGAAGCCGCCCTCGGTAAGCTTCTTCTCGCTGGGGAAGCGGTTCACGGCACTGCGCCGTACGGTCGAGTGGCTACCTGAATACTCCTTTGGTGTCGTTAGATACACATTGAAATATCAGGCGGATGCATGGAAGGCATTCTTCAAGGAAGGTAAGAGAAGACCGAGATTCCATTCCAGACGTGGTAGTACGCCTTCGTTCACGATCCCGGATAACGTAAGGGTTCGGGATGGCAAGCTGTATATCCCGAAAGTGGGATATATGGCGCTCCGCAGGCGGGGAGGCAACCCGTACCCTGATGGTATACCCATCAAAGCCACGGTAAAGAAGAACGCCGGCAAATGGTATGCTGTCATCTGCTACAAGATTGAGGCACCTGTAATAGAGGATACCGGCAGTGCTGTAGGCATTGACCGTAATTGCGGGCAGATCGCTATGGTCTCCACAGAGGGCGATACAAGCATTATCAGACAACCGGATACGGAGCGTCTTGATGCCAAGTTGAAGCGGCATCAGCGAAGACTGGCGAGACAGAAGAAAGGCTCCAACCGTCGTAACAGGCGGAAGCATAGAATCGCCCGCATACAGCGCAAGCGTGCTAACGTCCTCAAGAATGCGAACCACCAGGTAAGTCGCAGTATTGCCAATTGCTCCTCAACGGTGATACTGGAGGACCTGAAGATCAAAGCGATGACACGTTCAGCTAAGGGGACGATGGAGAGCTTTGGCACAAACGTCAGACAGAAGTCTGGCCTCAACCGTGGAATACTGCGAACAGGTTGGGGCCAGCTGGATCAGATGCTGAGCTATAAGTGCCGCAAGGTGATAAAGGTTACCGCTGCCTATACCAGTCAGCGGTGTTCTGTGTGTGGGCACACAGAAGCGAGTAACCGTAAGACGCAGAGCAAATTCAAGTGTATGTCCTGTGGACATGCGGATCATGCAGACCTGAATGCGGCTGCAAACATACTGGCCTCCGGGATTGGGGCTTCTGCACGGCGAGGGGCGTTCGGGTTACCGACCCCTATGACCCGTGAAATTGATACAAGTGCCTCACTGTGTACAGTTGGTCACTCACGTATATAATTCCCAATACTATGGCATCCCCTACTCCAATGACATGACGCCGGATGCGGAGAAGAATCCCAACCCGTTTGCCCGCAACCACCCCCCGCTACCGTTGATTGAAGGCCTCCGCGTCGTTGAACGCGAACCCGACCAGCGCCGCCTGACTCGCGCGTACACCGACCGCGCGGTAGACTTCATTGAGCGGAATGCCGAGCATCCGTTCTTTCTGTACCTCCCCCACACGTTTCCTCACATGCCACTGTTCGCCTCTGAACCATTTGAGGGACAAACCGAACGGGGGCTGTACGGAGATGTTATTGAGGAATTAGACTGGTCTACCGGACAAATCCTGGATACATTGCGGCGCCTGGGCCTTGACCGCTCCACACTCGTCTTCTTTACAAGTGACAATGGACCGTGGCTTATAAAGGGCGCATTCAGCGGCTCGGCCGGTCCGCTGCGGGAGGGGAAAGGCACCACCTTTGAAGGCGGCCACCGCGTCCCGATGATAGCATGGTGGCCCGGAACGATTCCGCCCGGATCAACAAGCCATGAGGTAGTAACGGCGATGGATCTTATGCCAACCATGGCTGCTGTAACAGGGCCCGTTCCGAATTACATCGCATTCGACGGCCACAACATTATGCCAATACTGCGCCAGGAACCAGGTGCCGTGTCCCCAACAGAGGCCTACTACTACTACCGGGGTCGTGAGCTTCAGGCAGTCCGGTGGGGCGCCTGGAAGCTCCACGTGCCCCACCGCTTCCGAAGTATCCACGGGGCACGACTATCCTCACCAACCCACCCTGGGGCGTATGTGCAGGACTCGATAGGCCTTGCACTGTTTCACCTCGCTACGGATATCGGAGAAACCCGTAACGTGGCATCCGAGAATCCAGAGATAGTGAATCAGCTCCAGTCGTTGATGGCCCGGGCGCGCGCTGACTTAGGCGACGCGCTGACTGGAACCGAAGGGGTGGGCATCCGGCAAGCCGGCTCATAATAGTATGCAGGCGGAACTACACCCGGGCGGACCGCATCCTGTGGCCGGTCAAACCATAGTACAAGATAACAAGGAAGCATCCCAACGGTACCAGATAGGCCCAGTGGATGCCAACCATATCGGAAACCTGCCCCTGAACCGCCGTCAGCACGGCCCCGCCAAGGATTGCCATGATCAGGCCCGATGCACCAAGCTTGGTGTCCTCGCCCAGCCCCTTTATCGCAAGTCCGTATATGGTGGGAAACATCAGCGACATGCACCCCGATATTCCGACAAGTGCGATCGCACCCACCACCCCGCCGGCAAGCACTACCACACACGTCAGCACAGATGCCGAGGCAGCCATCACCCAAAGCAGCACATGCGGCCCCACATACTTCATCAGACCTGTACAGGCAAACCGGGCGCAAGCGAAGAGCACAATCGACGCCAGATAATAGCTTGATGCACCCTGCTCATCCAAGCTCAAGTTGTCCATCACATACCGAATGGTGAATGACCAGACGCCGATCTGGGCTCCGACATAGAAGAACTGAGCTAACACCCCGTGGACGTAGTGCTTCTGCCTGATCAGGCGGCCAACGGTGTCGCGTAGCCGGAGCGTCTTGTTCTGCTCTGATCCATGTGGAAACCTGGTGACGGCAAATAACACCCAAATAATTCCGATGATGAGAGCTACCACCACATACGGCCCCATCACTGCCGCGAGCTCTCCCTGCTGAACCTGCTGCAGCCGCTCTGGAGCCATTTGCGCACGCTCCGCCTCCGTTGCCTGGTCCAAGCCGGACAAAATGAAGAACTTGCCGATTAGGACCCCGGTTATTGATCCGAGCGGGTTGAAGGACTGTGCGAGGTTCAGGCGGCGCGTTGCCGTTTCCTCGGGGCCCATCACAATAGCGTACGGGTTGGCACTCGTTTCCAATACGCTAAGCCCTCCCGCGAGAATGAAAAGTGCTACGAGAAAATGGCCGTAGACCATGGTATGGCTAGCCGGATAGAACAAAAGTGCTCCGGCGGCAAACATACCTAAGCCCAGCAGCACACCGGCCTTGTAGGTGTATCGCCGAATAAATATGGCGGCAGGTAGTGCAAGGCAAAAATACGAGCCGTAAAACGCCACCTGTATCCATGCCGTCTGGAAGTCTGACATGCTCATGATCCGCTTGAAGGTGGCCAAGAGCACATCCGTCATATTGTTTGCCACACCCCAGAGTGCAAACAGGCTCGTGAGCAGGATAAAGGGGATCAGGTATTGTCGCGGAACGATAATTGCGGTGTTATCTGGGCGATTGTGGTCAGGAATGGACATACCTTTTATGTCAGATATCGGGAATAGGCTGCGGAATGCAGCTTATGCTTTGGCATCCTTCACGAGCATCCACTGGCGATGATGTTCGTCCAGGCGGGAGGCGATACGAGCAACCTCGGAGCCGGCCATACCGACCGGACCACCCAACGCTGCGGCCCCCGCAAACACCTGTGCAGCCTTCTCCGCCATGAAGAGTGCCGCCTTAACCTCGAACGCATGTGCCCCGATTGCGATGATGCCGTGGTTTTTCAGTAACATCGTCCTCGGAATTGTGCCAGTGCGTTCCACGAAGCGTTCAGTTTCATTACGAACCTGCAATATTCATGTCGTACCCTGTTCTGGTCTAAAAGTGCTGTTTCGGTACCTGCAGGACCGATTGTGCGTTGTTCATGCGTAGGGACGACCATGAGAGGGGCTGAAAACACCAGTGTAGGCCCTTTTCCCGACACGATAGCGGTCACATTACCGATATCTTGGGAAGACTTCTGTCGGGTAGACATACCTCTGCCTACCTTCTCTTTCCGCTTTCCGCGTTGGGCGCCTGCGGTGTCGGAGCGCAGGCGCAAAGATGACTTGGCTAGCTCTTCAAGGGAAGCGTGATCCATGTGAGTTGACAATAACGTCGCCAAAATTGCTCCCATGCAGCATCTGCGCTGGCGGCAATGTGGATAACGATGTTGCGCGCGTGTTGTACGAAGCGGGCCCCACCTTGAGTACACGCTCGCGATAGGTGCTCAGACTTATCTGGGATTCGTCAGGCTCCCGCGTAAGGCAGCGCCCCACATGCATGAGCTGATACACCAGAAGGTATACCTGTAGCGGGACCTCGTTCTCGGCTCGGATCTCGGCTTCCTGCTCCGACCCATCAGGCTCCCGCACTACAGGCCGGCCTTTATAGTGTGTCTTCGGACGGGGAACCGAAGACAGCGCCATGGCGCAAGCCGCATTCAGCTCCCCGAAGTGCTTTTCCGCCTTTCCTCTCTTCCTGTACAGATTTACAAGCTGCTCTGCCGGATAGGCTTCTGCATCCAGATCGGTGATCAGATAGAAATGCCGCGGAAAAAGCTCTCCCGGCACCGGATCAACCACGAGCACCACACGACGCTCTACGGACCAGCACTTTGCACGGTAGCGCAGTTCGTGGTAGCATTCGTCTGACGGCTGATCACCCTCCAAATGAGGCGCCGCAAGCCCGTCAATCGCATCGTTTCCTTTCAGACGCATCACATAGCCGATACGGTCGTTCTCCAGCTTACCACATAACTCTCCACTGTTGAAGCCGCGTCCAATCGGACAATGACCTTGTCGGCCACATGTTCACGCAATGCCAGCCCAATGCGTCGAATGAAACCGTAGCAGTCCTTCACCACATTCTGCGTGCCCCCTCGCAATTCCGCCCCCAAACATGTCGCCCGACTCACCGCATATGGCGATAAGGGGCAGAAAGATGGTGCGCTTATAATACCCGTTCCACTTGCTGCCCTGCTGCTTGCCATGCATATCTACCGGTACACCGTCCACATCAAAGACCACCTCGGGGCGGCGCTTCCCGCCACCACGCTGCAGCAGGTACTCCATGGCGAATGTTTCTACAAAAAGGCGCAACTTCTTGAAATTCTTATTCCCGGCCAACATGTGCACGAAGCGAGACATGGTTGGATGGGATGCCAGGGACCTATCGTCCTGTAAAGCCTCCCTACCCCTTTTGGAAGAAGTGGCCACGCGCATGGCGGGGTCCCTTCGAAGCTTGTCCGCATCTGACTGACGGCCCCACCCCTGCACATGTTGCAGCAGGTACTGCCGCACTAACTCCTCAAGGCTATGCGTAATCCGAGCTTGGGACCGATTGTACTTAAGCACGGAAGCGAGTCGGCATGCCAAGGTGCTGATCACCATGAGCAGGCGCATAGGAATGACGCCCGCATCCGATGTTAGATTATCGGTCTTGGAGCGTACAACTTTAACGGATTTATTGAACTGGCAAGCGAACAGAAGGTTGGACTTGGGATCTGGGATCGGGCGTGTTACAGGGTGAATGGGTATTGGGGTTTCTAAACGTTTGAGTTTCGCGCAGGAGCCCATTCAAACCGTGTATAGTCAACATCATACACCACAAACTTAAACGACGATTCCCCGCCACTAACCTCCCTTATGAATAAGGGAGGACGAAGGCATTGGGCCAGTGCAAGCCCGGGATCCACATAGGGCACAAACAGGGACTCAGCCCCGCAATACACTACCTGATCCGGGAATAGTCGAAGGCCCGCGAATCGCCGCCCCTGAGGCGAGCAGAGAATCTGGTTTACCGCCTGGGAATGCGCGTGACCAGCAAATCGGACCCCGGGCAGCTGCACCAGCTAAGCGTGAGACAACGTCTCCACCGAGGGCTTACGCGCTGTCAGGTCCGTGCGCGCGTCAAGCAGCAGCTCGATCCGCGCATCGGATAGCTCTCGGTCCTCCACTACTGCACGGACGGCGCCCTGAACCTTCACCTCAACCAACTCTGAAGGCTTTAGCTCGGAAAGACATGCCCCGCTCGCCTTGACGAGCAGGCGGCGGTCGCCAAGCTTGCCGGATACGTTTGGGAATTATATACGTGAGTGACCAACTGTACACAGTGAGGCACTAGTATCAATTTCACGGGTCATAGGGGTCGGTAACCCGAACGCCCCTCGCCGTGCAGAAGCCCCAATCCCGGAGGCCAGTATGTTTGCAGCCGCATTCAGGTCTGCATGATCCGCATGTCCACAGGACATACACGTGAATTTGCTCCGTGTCTTACGGTTACTCGCTTCTGTGTGCCCACACACAGAACACCGCTGACTGGTATAGGCAGCGGTAACCTTTATCACCTTGCGGCACTTATAGCCCAGCATCTGTTCCAGCTGGCCCCAACCTGTTCGCAGTATCTCACGGTTGAGGCCAGACTTCTGTCTGACGTTTGTGCCAAAGCTCTCCATCGTCCCCTTAGCTGAACGTGTCATCGCTTTGATCTTCAGGTCCTCCAGTATCACCGTTGAGGAGCATTTGGCAATACTGCGACTTACCTGGTGGTTCGCATTCTTGAGGATGTTAGCACGCTTGCGCTGTATGCGGGCGATTCTATGTTTCCGCCTGTTACGACGGTTGGAGCCTTTCTTCTGTCTCGCCAGTCTTCGCTGATGCCGCTTCAACTTGGCATCAAGACGCTTCGTATCCGGTTGTCTGATAATGCTTGTATCGCCCTCTGTGGAGACCATAGCGACCTGCCCGCAATTACGGTCAATGCCTACAGCACCGCCAGTATCCTCTATTACAGGTGCCTCCATCTTGTAGCAGATGACAGCATACCCTTTGCCGGCGTTCTTCTTTACCGTGGCTTTGACGGGTATACCATCAGGGTACGGGTTGCCTCCCCGCCTGCGGAGCGCCATATATCCCACTTTCGGGATATACAGCTTGCCATCCCGAACCCTTACGTTATCCGGGATCGTGAACGAAGGCGTACTACCACGTCTGGAATGGAATCTCGGTCTTCTCTTACCCTCCTTGAAGAATGCCTTCCATGCATCCGCCTGATATTTCAATGTGTATCTAACTACAATGTGTATCTAACTACACCAAAGGAGTATTCAGGTAGCCACTCGACCGTGCGGCGCAGTGCCGTGAACCGCTTCCCCAGCGAGAAGAAGCTTACCGAGGGCGGCTTCTCTCCAGCCTCTTTCGCTTTCTTGTAGGCCTCGCTCTGCTCTGCGAGGATGGCATTCCACACAAACCTACACGCACCCGCTAATCCAGCAAGTTGCTTGGCGTTACTCCGACTTCCGGGCAACAGCCTGTATGTGATATTGCGGTATGCACTAACCGTTTCGGGTATGGCACTGTGGTATATAACTATCTAATATATGGTAATTATATATCATGCGTACCCACGGGTTGAGTTATTTGAAATAATTGCAGTCTTTTCGTGAAAAGCGGGAACCGATTATGAAAATCTGGCGAAAGCCATCCTGTCTGCACCACCCAAGCACAAAAGTAACTCCTGCGAAAACGCGTGGCACTCAGCCATATAACTCCCATACGTTACCCTCACCAAACATAGCCATTCCCGGATGGCCACCTATAGCATGAGCCAACCCTATCAGCAACCGGGCAAGCTCTTCACGCCCGGTCATGCAAGCGGAGGCCAATAGATGCTTCTCCCAAACCTGTTTCTGTGCCGCAGATGAAGGTTTCGATTCCCATCGCCTTGAACATGGCCACCTTGGCAGCAAGCGCTGCACGCGCACCTGCCGCATCGGGCGCATAGGCCACTTGGATATGGTTCGCCTTGTGGCGGGCCATAAACTGATCGCGAGTGACACCATACATCACCACATGCATGATGGGCCACTGTGAAGTGGTAAGACGCCAGCGCCGGTCTGTTTCCTCGCGGGGCAGTGCTACAACTCTTGCCCTCCCCACATCCGCTTTCAAGGAGCCTTCCTGGACAAATATGCGGCTCCATACAATCTCCCCGGGCTTGCTTATCCCCTTCACGGTACCTCCTCCGAGGCGAAAGTACATGCCCGGCTGCCGCTCGCTGGTCGTGCCTCTGTAGCCCCCAATAAAATGTGCAGGCGGAGCCGCTCCAGAAATCTCAAATACCCATACAAACTGACCCTGGTAGTCCTCGCCCCACCGGACATCGTGCAGCGTATTCTCCGGCGCAAAATCGAGCTCGTTCCAGACGCGCTGCGTTACCAGAGCGTCCAGCCCCGCACATTCGTCCACCTCATTGAAGTGCGGCAGCATTGCTGCCGGGTACAGTTCGCGGCGTCCATCGCGCGAGAATACTGGCGGGCGATCTGTGTTATTTAGCAGCCCTTCCGCCAAGTCGGACGCAGGCAGCAAATCCTTCAGTCCTTGCTGATACTGAATTCCGATAAGGTCGCAGCCGAAATCGTCGGCTATACGCAGGGCTGCGATATACATCTTGCACTGCACCGACACTTGGCAGCGCGTTAGGGTTGTTGCTTCATCCTCCCCGTAATTGAAGACCATTCCGCGCGCCTCAAGCCATGCCAAGCAGTCTTCCGCCTCCGTATCTGACACCATCGTGACCTCATGGTAGAGCCCGCTTTGGCTTAGTCGCTCCTTGAATACCCCGCAACGATTCAGCAGGCTGTCCGGGAGAATGGCATTGAACATCCCCATGCACCCCTCGTCGAAAACTCCCATGATCGCCTTATCTCGCAAGAGATCCGCAGCGAGCCCCGTTCCCAAGACATCCTCCGCATCCGGCAGCTTCAGCCCGGCTGCCGGCCGTACATGGTCCGTCGAGTGTCTGACGGCACCCTGTTGCAGCCATGATGATAATCCGTCACGAAAGAAAGGGTCGCTGAAGTCCTCACTCCACAGTGTACTGTACTGCACACCAGCAGTCGTCATGGAGCCATTTAAGTTCAACATCCCGACTAGACCCGGCCATGTGCCACTCCAGTTGGCCACTGTCAGGATCGAACCCTGGTGCGTTGTGAGCCCGGCGAGAACATGGTGAGAATACTGCCAAGCCGCAATAACCACGACCAGCGGGGCCTTCTGATCCAGGTTCCGGAATACCTCAATGCCTGCACGCTGACTGTCAATAAATCCATGCTCCTTCTGCGGGTCCACCGGGTGCCCACGGACAACGGAAAATCCCTCCTCCCGAATGGCCTGCATCACGAGCTTCTCTACCCTGGCCTGCTCCTGCCAGCACACCCGGTTGGCAGACAGACGCAGGTCGCCGCTGGCTATCACCGTAACCGTCTCTGTCATGCTTCTTGTGCGTCTAGAGGGGGTGAGGGTTCCGTGTCCCTGCAAAATGCTGCGCGCCATGCCGTATACCATCCAATGTACCAATTCGCAAGGCTACGCACCGACCCGGATCAGTATTATTGCGCGCCATCTACTCGTCAAAGGCCGCCTGAATCTCATCCAGCGTCCGGCCCAGCGTCGCCTGCGCGACGAGACTCAGCGCGCCTCGTGAGCCCTGGAGATGGATGGTTCGGTGCACATGCGTGTAAGCGCTGTCCTGCGCTAGGGCCAACGCGGGAGACGATGTTTCCAGTTCGTAGAACGGACCGAGCGGAGCAACACCAGGCGCCGGTGAACCATCATTGTACGTGTTGATCATATCTCCCTCGTACGGTTGGTCCTGTATTTCCCACATTGAGTTTACATAGTCTGCCGACCCCGATGGCACGGTATATTGCACAAGGGTTAACACGCCGCGTGCTGCGTCGTAACTGCCAAAGACAGGAAGGCTTCGACGGGGTGACAGTCCAAGCTTGCTGCGATACCGCCCGTCCCCACGAAAGAATAACACATCCTCTTCAATACGCAGCCTATCCTGTGGCACGGACCCGAAGTATGCATCGTTAACCACAGGGCCCAATTCTTCCTCGCTGCCGCTCACGAAAGGGATGACCACCGTCGTTGCGGGTGACGGGTTGAACATGCCCAGGATCCATACGGACAGCAAACCCCTATCTCTTACCCACGCCTCGTCGCCCGCGTTGGTCACGGTATTGAGGCTCTCAAACGCCACCATCGTCAGGTCCACATCGGATGAAAACCCCAGATCCATGAGGGCCTCTTCCCGATCAATCAGTCGGACTGCACGGTTAACTCGGATGCTGAACTTAGTGCCGGAATAATTCGTCAATTCCATTTCCTTTGCAAAGGAGACTTGATTCCGCCCCTGCTCTGTCACTTCAAAGGGTTCCCAGTCTATGGCGGCCGGCACATACCAGTGCTCCAAGTCGAGTGGGTCACCGCCGGCAAAATAAATCGAATACTGCCCCCCTTCAGGACCAAGCCAGAACCGATCCTCACCCCCAAACACGTTGATATGCTGCTGCCGCTCGCGAGCCGCTATCACGGGGCGGTTTATCCACCCGAAGCTGAGTCCGGCACGACCTGCTGCTGTACTCGTGAGCACCCGACCCTGCATCCCTGCACTCACCGCTACCTGAGCCTGCCCCGAGGAATCTCGCAGGACCGTAAGAAGGGTGTGGCGCGACAAGAAGTCCACATCCTCCCCGAATGTGGTTGGTGGATCTGTCATATACTGTGATGTGTCTTGGTCCGACTGGTTGCAGGCTGCGATTGCGACCATCAACAAGAGCAGGCCAGTGCCAACATTCCATTGCCTGCGACGAGACTGTTTAACTCCGGTCCCGCAATGGCTGCCGTAATAACTGCGTGTAGGGCCGCGCCCGATGCCCTCCGCGCAACCCGCTGCGCCTTCGACCTCAGTACCGGCGTTGGTACCCGAACGAAACTTCATACTGAACCCATAGGTGCTTCCGAATCCATAGACGCAAACATGTAAATCATTTTCCGTATGCACCACGCCCTACCCACCGCGTTAGTGGTTAAAGATACTGGAAAAAGTATCCTGACCGAGCAGGAGGATTCTTTGCCGACCTACCACTGAAAATCATGGGAGTTATATGGCTGAGTGCCACGCGTTTTCGCAGGAGTTACTTTTTGTCCTTTGGTGGTGCGGACAGGATGGCTTTCGCCAGTTTTTCATATTCGGTTCCCGCTTTTCACGAACAAACTGCAATTATTTCAAATAACTCAACACGTGGGTATTCATGCTATATAATTGCCATATATTAGGAACTTATATATCACAGTGCCATGCCCGAAACGGTTAGTGCATACCGCAATATCACATACAGGCTGTTGCCCGGAAGTCGGAGGAACGCCAAGCAACTTGCTGGATTAGCGGGTGCGTGTAGGTTTGTGTGGAATGCCATCCTCGCAGAGCAGAGCGAGGCGTACAGGAAAGCGAACGAGGCTGGAGAGAAGCCGCCCTCGGTAAGCTTCTTCTCGCTGGGGAAGCGGTTCACGGCGCTGCGCCGCACGGTCGAGGGGCTACCTGAATACGCCTTTGGTGTCGTTAGATACACTTTGAAATATCAGGCGGATGCATGGAAGGCATTCTTCAAAGAGGGTAAGAGAAGACCGAGATTCCATTCCAGACGTGCGTAGTACGCCTTCGTTCACGATCCCGGATGACGTAAGGGTTCGGGATGGCAAGCTGTATATCCCGAAAGTGGGATATACGGCGCTCCGCAGGCGGGGGCAACCCGTACCCTGATGGTATACCCGTCAAAGCCACTGTAAAGAAGAACGCCGGCAAAGGGTATGCTGTCATCTGCTACAGGATGGAGGCACCTGTAATAGAAGATACCGGCGGTGCTGTAGGCATTGACTGTAATTGCGTGCAGATCGCTATGGTCTCCACAGAGGGCGATACAAGCATTATCAGGCAACCGGATTCGAAGCGTCTTGATGCCAAGTTGAAGCGGCATCAGCGAAGACTGGCGAGACAGAAGAAAGGCTCCAACCGTCGTAACAGGCGAAAGCTATAGAATCGCCCGCATACAGCGCAAGCGTGCTAACATCCTCAAGAATGCGAACCATCAGGTAAGTCGCAGTATTGCCAATTGCTCCTCAACGGTGATACTGGAGGACCTGAAGATCAAAGCGATGACACGTTCAGCTAAGGGGACGATGGAGAGCTTTGGCACAAACGTCAGACAGAAGTCTGGCCTCAACCGTGGGATACTGCGAACAGGTTGGGGCCAGCTGGAACAGATGCTGGGCTATAAGTGCCGCAAGGTGATAAAGGTTACCGCTGCCTATACCAGTCAGCGGTGTTCTGTGTGTGGGCACACAGAAGCGAGTAACCGTAAGACGCAGAGCAAATTCAAGTGTATGTCCTGTGGACATGCGGATCATGCAGACCTGAATGGCGGCTCCAAACATACTGGCCTCCGGGATTGGGACTGCTGCACGGCGAGGGGCGTTCGGGTTACCGACCCCTATGACCCGTGAATACTAGTGCCTCACTGTGTACCGTTGGTCACTCACGTAATGTAATTCCCAAAATCATTCATATAGTTGCAGCTTGGTAATACGCCCGTCTGGACCCACCGCCCAACCGTGCGTCGCATCCGCAAACGCAACACTCCAGTGATTCAAGTCAGACAACATGGTCCAGGAAGTGCCCTGGTCCGCAGTGAATGCGATGCCATTGGGGCCCGCAGCGACGAGCGTAGGAACAGGTGCGCGGGAGACGTAGGTCGCACCGTATACGGGTCCAGAGAAATATGGACGCCCTATCACTGACCATGTTAAGCCGCCATCATACGTTAGCGCTACGTTTGGGGCAGTACTTTCCATATCGGCAACATCGCCCCCGAGTGCAGCCCCAAGCAGCCTGTCGTGAAAGGTTACCGAGGCAATTCCTTTAGACCCCCCTGCCGCGATCGGGGTCGCAGCATCGGTCCAGTGCGAACCTCCATCCGTTGTGATCAGCACGCGAGCGTTTGCGTTTTCGCCGGCACCGGTCCCAATCCACGCAGTGCTGTCACCGAATACATGCACACAGTGGCCGCTGGCCGCAAAGCTTCCTTCCCCGGAAGATGCTGCCGGGAAATTGCTGGTCGGTATCCTTGTCCAAGAGGATCCTCCGTCGTTTGTGGTGACGATATAGAAAGCGCCATCAAAAGAATCACTGAAGGCCAGCCCCCGCTCTGCATCCCAAAAGCCCATGCAATCAAAGAAGCCCTCAGGCTCCTGGTTCGTAAACTGCAGAACCCAGCTCCGCCCGCCATCGGCAGTCTTGTAGATTCTTGACTGCGAGCCGAAGCCTATGCTGAGCAGGTACGCCGTTTGCGCGTCAACAGCGTGGATGTCCCGAAACTGTAATGAATCTGCGCCTGGCACTACTCCAGACTCCCACGTCTCGCCACCGTCCAATGTTCGGCCGTACATACCACCGGTACCGCTGATCCACACTGTGGAGGCATCAACCGCGCTAATGCCGACTATGAGCTCGGTGGAACCGGACGCAACGCGCTGGGCTCCGGGATCCAACCGCAGGACCGGAGTGCATGCAGCATGCATGCACAATAGTGCCGCCGCAACGTACCATATGTACCGTACGCTACAATTATACATGCTTTACCTCGGCAGGGAAAGCACCGCGTGGGGCCGCGATGCGTGCGCTCCTGATCTCATACGGTTGATGCATCGCAAGGGCTACTTCACATTGAAGAACATCGGAAGAGTTCCTCTGTCAAGCACGCGCTGGAGGCATACGGCGAGCTCCCGCGCATGGTAATCCCCCCACATCGTGGCTTCCCCACACGCCACGACCCTTCCCTGAGGAACATGGTCCCACCGGTTGGGCCAGTGATAGATACTGTGCAGAATCAAGCCATGATGACCGGGATCCTCGCATAGATAAGGTGCAGAAAACAAGGTGCCCGCGATACACTTGCCGGCCTGCAGGTAGCGTGCACCCGGACCATCCGTACCGAGGTAAAGGCCGAAGCGCAGGAGCCCCTGTGCCGCGATAGCTGCGGCAGAACTGTCAACGGGCTCGCAATCATTGCAGGGATCGGCAGGCCGGTCCAGGTAATCTCCCAGATCCCGCAACCCCGGTGCACCGGTATCCCAATACGGCACGCCGCAGGACGGGGTGTGCTCCAAATAGTAGTCGCAGGTCGCTCGCAAGGGCTTGATGCACAGATCCACGAGCTCCTGATGTCCACCCAACGGCACTGCCTCTTCCTCCGAAAGATCAGAGAAGTATTCCAATAGCTCTGCGTACCCGCAGATAATCCACGCAAGTCCGCGTGTCCATGTGGTGAAAGGAGCATACCCTTGCTGCGTGCTTGCGCAACGATAAGACCCTGTCCCCACATTGAACAGAGACTCGTGAGCCACACGCCCCCGCGTATCGTAGCCATCGCGACCCTCACCGTAGTACACGTTGTACCGGGCGGTCGTGCGGGCATGCGCGATGGCGCGCTCAAGTAGCGACACGCGGCGGTCTTGATCCTCAGAGAGCCCGCCTCCAAGGATGTGCGCAATTACAAGCGAACGGACAGACCGCACCGTATCTGCAAACAGCGAGTGCGGTCCGTTAAAGGAATAGATATAGCCACCTCCTTTCAGGACGGGGGTCCAGCGCCGGGCTTGGACAGCGCCGCTGCAACGCAGCGCGATGTTATAACAGGATCTCTCCCACAACTCGTCGGGAATCCTGCCTTCCGTCATTAGGCGCAGCAGATTGCCAAACGTGCTTACGACGGTGAACCCGTGGTCGTGCACCCCGAAGTGTGTGACATGCGCCGGGATTCGCGCAAGGGTCTGCCGCCGTCCGTCTTCAAGAAATTCCTCCTCGCCCGTCGCATCGAATTGCAACAGTGACGACCCGATTCGAAAACCATCAGTCCACTCAGTCCAGCCACGAGACCGATATTGTCCCTGAACCGTGTGCACCGGCGCCCCGGTACCCGCCATGCCGCGATCTATGGCGCAAATCTTCTGGCCCGATACCCGCCAAAGCCTCGCCATCCGGGAGCGCAGTGTTTCATCGGATGGAATGCAGGAGAGGTCAATCACAATCTGAAAACTGACTATCGGCGAATCAAACCAAAGTTACGGTACCGGACACACGAATTGAGGGCCCTAAACCGTTGATGTTGTGAAATGATTGAACAGGTGAAATTAATAAGTGGGATGAATGGGAGCATACCGCGATTTGCTGCGTTGTAGCGCCCCGTTTTTGCGAAATCATGGATATGCAATGATAGAGGTACGTGATCTCACCAAAACGTACGGCACCGAGCGCGCGGTAGACGGTATTAGCTTCAGCATTCGACAGGGCGAGGTAGTCGGCTTCCTTGGTCCGAATGGTGCAGGTAAGTCCACGACGATGAGAGTGCTCACCGGGTACTTGCCGGCGACCGAAGGCACCGTCCTGGTTGACGGGATGGTGGTGCCTGAGGAGCCGCTCGCGATACGCGAGCGCATTGGATACCTGCCGGAGAGCACGCCGCTGTACCGCGACATGGTTACGTATGATTACCTGGCATTCGTGGCCGCTATGCGCCGCGTGCCGGTTGAAGAACGCACATCCCGTATAACACGGATCACCCATGCATGCGGACTCGGAACCGTTCTTGGCAAACGGATTGACGCGCTGTCCAAGGGGTTCCGCCAGCGGGTGGGGTTGGCCCAGGCAATGATTCACGACCCGCCGATCCTCATCCTTGATGAACCGACATCCGGTTTGGATCCCAATCAGATCGTGGAGATCCGCGACTTGATCAAGGAGCTGGGTGAGAAAAAGACCGTCGTACTCTCCACACACATTCTGCCCGAAGTGCAGGCGTCGTGCGACCGGGTACTTATCATCCACCAGGGCAAGCTGGTAGCGGACGGCAGCCCCCGGGACCTCCAAGCGAGCTTCGTTGGCGATGCCCGCATTCGGTACACGGTTCTGGCACCCGGTGCGGATGCAGCTGCTGTGGTAAGCCAGCACTTGGATGTACAGATCCTCGGGCAATCATTCACAGAGGGCGGAGAAACCACGCTGACGCTTACCGCTGCCGGTAACCGCGATATTCGTGCAGACCTGTTCAGCCTGGCTGTTGATCAGAACTGGACGCTTACAGGCCTGCAGGTTGACACAGCAAATCTGGAAGACGTATTCCGCCAGTTGACCGCGTGATAACGGCCATTTGACGAAGCACAGAGCCATGCAACAAACTTGGACCCTAACCAAACGGGAGCTGCGAGCCTACTTTGACGGGCCGTCCGCATACGTCGTACTGAGCGTATTCCTGGCCATTACGGGTTGGTTTTTCGGCAACGCTCTGTTTTTGCATAATGTCGCTTCATTGCGTTCCGTGTTTAACATAGCTCCGTTTATATTTCTTTTCTTTGTCCCGGCACTGACAATGGCCGCATTCGCCGAGGAGCGTCGATCCGGCACGTTGGAGTTGCTGCTGACATTTCCGATTCGCGACTGGCAGGTGATTGCCGGCAAATTCCTGGCAGTGGCCATTTTTCTGCTGATCGCCATCGGACTGACAGGCTTCTATGCCCTTACGCTCGCCTTCCTCGGAGATCTGGATCTCGGAGCTACGGTCGGAGGCTATGTGGGGCTGTTCCTTCTTGGTACGACCTATGCCTCAATCGGGATCTGGGCATCTAGCCTGACGCGCAATCAGGTTGTGGCCTTCATCCTGGGTTTCGCCATCATTTTTGCCCTTTACCTGCTTGATAAGGTGACGGACTTTCTTCCTGGATCGCTTGGTGTCGTAATGCAGTACCTGGGTGCGGATTATCACTTCCAGAACCTTCTTCGGGGTGTAATAGATACCCGCGACTTGCTGTATTACGTTTCGGTTATGGCGTTTTCGTTCCTGATGACGATCTACACGCTAGGCAAGCGACCAGAGTAAACCGATTGGAATCATGAAAAGAGATTGGACCTCACAAACGGGCATTCTGCTTGCCGGAGGTATACTCGTCGTCGTGAATCTTATCGGCCTCAACGTTTTCGGGAGGCTCGACTGGACGGACGACCGGGTGTATTCGCTTTCCCAAGCGTCCCAGGACCTCGTAGCAGGTCTTGAGGACCCCGTAACAATTACGGCCTATTTTGCCGACGATCTACCCCCGCAGCTGGCACCCACCCGCCGCTTCCTAAAGGACAAGCTGGATGACTATCGAGCATACGGGGGACAGAATGTCCAATACAAGTTTGTGGATCCCTCGGACAATGAGGAACTGCAGCAGGAGGCAAGCCGCAATGGCATCCCTTCCGTGCAGGTACAGGTCGTGGAAAAGGACAATGTACAGCTCAAGAATGCGTACATGGGAGTCGCATTGCAATATGCGGACCAGCGCGAGTCCATACCCGTCATTCAGGATCTGTCAAGGTTGGAATACGATTTAACCAGTGCCATTCGCCGCCTTACGCGCCCTGAGAAGCCTGTCGCAGCATTTCTTACCGGACATGGCGAGCCCGACCCGACAACAGATATGCGGACGATCTACCAGGAGTTGGGGCTTAACTACCTGGTCACCACCTATTCGGCTGCGGACCTCGCTGGCGCCGACCGCCCTGATGTACTAATCGTGGTCGCTCCCACGGACACCATTCCCGAAGCGGACCTGCGGGCGCTGGATGAGTACCTAATGAGCGGTGGTCGCCTCGGGCTGCTTCTGAACCGCGTCGGCGCCGACCTGCAAGTGGGCCAAGCCGCAGAACTGAATATCGGACTACAGACCCTCCTTGACACCTATGGAGTATCGCTGCTACCCAACCTTATCATGGACGAAAAAAGCTCTGTGGTTACAATGCAGCGCCAACAAGGCATCTTCAATATTTCTCAGCAGATCGAATACCCGCTGCTTCCCGTAGCCGAGAACTTTGATTCTGAAAACCCAATGGTCAATCGGTTGCAGTCGGTGCGATTCTACTTCGTCAGCTCAATTGACACTACACTCGCCATCCCGGATGGTGTTACCATGCAACCGCTAGTTTGGTCATCAAGCCGTAGCGGTGTACAACAAGGGTTTTTCATGCTGGCGCCCACCAATACTACTGCCTCGTTGGCTGGTGGTCCCTATGTACTTGCTGCCTCCTATACCGGCACTTTCCCAAGCGCCTTTGATCCTGGTCAAACGGGACTGCCTGCGCGGTTGGTTGTTGTCGGCGACGGAGACTTCATCAATGAGACCGTGATGGGCTCCAGTCCCGACAACATCGCCTTTGGTCTCAATATTGTGGACTGGTTGGCACAAGACGAGGCATACTTGGCCATTCGCACCAAGAGTATCGCGCCACGAGCCCTGCAAGAGGTTTCGGACGGGATTCGCCCCGTGATAAAGTATGCCAACATGGTCGGCCCCCTGCTGGTTGTGCTATTATTCGGCCTTTCGCGCTGGCGTAAGCGGCGGGGGCGGCAAATTGTCGTATTGCAAGGGGGCCCCGCCCGAACCAGGGCAGATGCTGTACACCACGGTACCTATCACACTTAAACCTAGCCCGATTTTGTTGCCGAATTACGTGGACCAGAGTGGCGAACTTGATAAAGCTTCTTCCCGAACCTTGGCACAATAGCAGGCTTATAGTCAGCATATTGGACTGGAGTAGCACCAACAAGTCATGAAGAAGAAACAACTACTTTGGCTATTGGGGGCACTTGTCGTGCTCACGGGCACCTATTTCCTTCTGGATGATTTTGGTCGAAACGCGTCAACCATCCGGATCCCGGACTTGCGCATCCCGATTGAAGATGCGGAGTCGTTAACGATTGTTACATCGTCAGATTCCATAGTAATAGCTAAGGAGGATCCAGTGTGGATGGTACGCCATCCCGTGGAATTTCTTGGCGATTCGACCACCGTAGCACGCCTCCTAGACGATGTTGCCGGTCTTGCTTTGGAGTCCGTAGCATCCTCAAACCCGGAACGGTACGGTATTTACGGTGTCGGTCGAAACGCAGTTACGGTTACAATAGCCTCAGCGAGTCGTATGGAGAGCCTAGTCCTTGGCGATCCGGGCCCCGATTTTTCGTCCTTGTATATTCGCGTCGGAGATGACCCGAAGGTGTATTTCACGAGCGGGCGCGTGACTGCGTATACTGATTTGGATCAATGGCGTGACCGGCGGATCACGGAGCTTCCTCTGGCCGCGGTACAGTCGGTGACAGTGCACCGGCCTGAGGGCGGCTACAACGTCGTGCACCAGGATGGCGCGTGGCTGGTAGACGACTCCCCCGCCGATACGGTCGCTGTTGAATCGTGGCTGCGCCGGTTCAACCCGCTACGTGCCGATGGATTCTTGGATGATCTCCCGCCCGACTCGCTAGCCGACGCATCCCACCAATTGGCCATCACTACTTCGGCCGGTTCGACAGAAATACTGAGGCTGATGGAATACGACGACGATCTGGCCGTAGCAACGCAAGAGGAGCATGTCACATTCCGGCTGCCTATGACGCGGCTGGAAGTCCTGATTCCGGATCCTACAACCTTCCAACCGGACAACTAGTATGTCCGACTCTTCTTCTCCAACCGCCCGGCAGTACGAATACCGGGCCCAGATGCAGCAGCTGCTGCATCTCATTATCCACTCGCTGTACACGCACCGCGAGATATTTCTTCGGGAATTGATATCGAATGCCGCGGACGCACTCAACAAGGTGCGCTTCCTTCAGCTGTCGGATACAACCCTGGGAGACGAGGATTATCATATCACGATCACCTTGGACTCGGAAGCCAAAACCCTTACCGTAGAGGATACGGGTATCGGTATGACCGAAGAAGATCTTGTTGAGCGCATTGGCACCATTGCCAGTAGCGGCACACTGGAATTTCTTGACGAGATCCGCAAAACAGATAAGCCCATTGATGGCAACCTGATCGGACAGTTTGGTGTCGGATTCTACGCCAGCTTTATGGTCGCTGACGAGGTGGTCTTAGAGACAAGGCATGCTGCACCCGGCTCGCAGGGCCTACGATGGCACTCTACCGGTGCAGGGCACTACACCATTGAGCCCGTAGAGCGTAGTAGTAGAGGAACGCGCATCACGCTGCACCTCAAGGACGATGCCACGGACTTTTGCGAGGCCTACCGGGTGCGCCAAGTGATTCGCCAGTACTCGAACTTTGTGGAGTTTCCCATTTTCCTGGCCGAGGATCAGGTTAATACGGTTGAGGCTCTCTGGCGCAGGTCAAGAGATACGGTGACCGATGAGGAGCGTAGCGAATTCTACCGGTTTGTAACCAACGATACCACGAAGCCGCTCGGACATCTCCATCTGCACATTGAGGGCATGGTGAATTTCAACGCGCTGCTCTTTGTGCCGGCTGCCGTGCAGCAGGGAATGTTTCAGAACGAAGACCAGAAAACGGTGCAGCTCTACGCGTCCGGTGTGTTTATTCAGGACAATGCACGATCCTTGCTGCCGGAATACCTGCGGTTTATACGAGGTGTTGTTGATACCGACGACTTACCGCTCAATGTCTCCCGCGAAGTCACGCAGAAGAGCCCCGTGGCCGGCAAGATCCGCACCACATTGACCAGAAAGATCCTAGGCATGCTTGAGGAGTGGTCGGCTGATGATGGGGATCGTTATGACCGCTTCTTCCAAGAGTTTGGGCCCCAGTTTAAGATGGGCCTTCCTACCGAAATGGCACGTAGGGACCAATACATCAAGCTCCTCCGCTATCCTTCCACAAGGACGAAGCCAACCGAGACTACCTCTCTGGAAGACTACGTAGCCCGCATGTCAGAAGGGCAGGACAGCATGTATTACCTGTTGGCTGACAATATTGATACGGCCTTGCGCAGTCCGAACTTGGAGTACTTCCGGGAGCGTGAGATTGAGGTGCTCCTGCTAGTTGATGCTGTTGATGTGTTCACCATCATGCATTTGAGCGAGTTTGAAGATAAGCCTCTGAAGAGTATTGAACAGGCTGATCTGGAAGATCTCTCCGAAAAGGCTGAAGATACGCTGTCCCACGAGGCTACGGACGGGTTGCTGACGCTGTTTCGGGTGCGCCTTGGGGATAGGGTACAGGATGTTAAGGCTTCAAAGCGGCTGGTGGACTCGGCTGCGACCCTAGTGGCAGCCGCCGATGGTATGGACACACAGACGGAACGGATGATGCGCATGATCAACAAGGACTTTGAAACGCCAAAGAAAGTCCTTGAGATAAACACATCTCACGCTCTGATGAAGAACCTGTGGACGCTACACCAAACGGGCGGCCGTGATGAACTGCTTGACACAATCATAGAACAAGTCTACGATGGAGCATTGCTGGTTGGTGGCTTTCTTGATCATGCGTCTGACTTCAGTCAGCGGATGACGCAGATTATGGTAGAGGCTACGCGTCCTGCACAAGATCGGCAGGCGTCTTAGAGTACCCGATGTGGTGGTCTACGGAGGCATTGAAGCTGGCGATACGAAATTCGTCTGCGCCGCTGGCACTGGGCCCTACAATATCAGGGCCGTTACCCGCTTCCCTACGCGATCACCAAGGGAAACTTTGGCGAATATTGTAGCCTTTTTCTGCTCAGGTCACCGCACTGGCAGCCATTGGTATCGGCTCTTTCGGTCCCGCGGACCCTCGGCCAGGGTCACCTACATACGGGTACATTACCACCACACCTAAGCGTGGATAGGCCAACACAGACCTTGCAGGCTGTGTCCGAAAAGCTCTTGGTGTTCCGGTGGCCTTTGATTAAACGCAGCGGGGCTCGCCGAACACCGGTGGAGAGCTGTGCAAAACGCCGCCACGGTCCTATTTGTGACGGTCGGTGCAGGTATCGGTGGTGGGGGCCTCGTACACGGCCGGCGCCGACACGGTCTGATGCATCCGGAAATGGGGCGCATTTTTCTGCCGAAACTCTCCGGGCGACACGGCACTTACTTGGCCGCCGGCCATTAGCTTGGAATGCATCTCCCGTATAAGGCGATTCGAGAGTGGAAAATCACCGCGCAGCCGTTCGACGCCGTGATACAATGCCGCCACGGCGTTTGACACTTCCAACACATCGCGGCGGTCCGAAGGGGGTACGCCTCCTGCTTCATAGAGCATCAGATCGGCCATTGAGGACTGCGTGCCCTCAATCTGGGAGGACAAGACTGCCTCCTTTCGTACGTAGCCGTACACAAACACAGCCGGGTCGGGCAGCAATTCGGTAACCGCGTCAAGTCGCCCGATTGCAACTGCAGCCCCTTCAAGGGACCATCGAAGACTCCCCGTAAAATCAATGTCGGGAACGGGGGGCAATGGACGGGGCACGAATGCCCGAACGGCCTCTCCGCCTCCGATGGTCATTACGTATGTGCCTGTGGAATCGCGTCGCATTGGGTTCGAGCCTCGCGGAGTTGTGGTTTCGTGCTTCCTAGCGGTGGTTACCTATAGGGCTCCGCCATGGGGATACTATACGGGGCTCAATACTAAACATTAGACGCGGTTTATGCTAGTAGCAGGCAGTCATGCACTCCAATATAAAGTTCGCCGATTTCGTTTTCCTTAGTATTGCCTTGCAAAAGTATTTTTCGTTATTCGAGCCGTCAGGAATTGACTAGCAATGCCACCCCTATCCGTCTATCGAACCCGTTGTAAAATGGTAACGGATTCAGACAGGCGTCTTCCGGTGTTGCACGCTGCGCTAGACCTTCCTGCCACCTGCAGCTCGCTTTAAACTTTCTAAGTTCTGTCGTGCAGGTCGCACCTTGGGTCAGCAGAATGGAGCCATATGGACGCTACGTGTGGCGACCAGTGCTAGGCAGTGATTCTTGCCGACACGGCGAATTATGCAAGGTTCGCCCAGCATTATCCTAGATTTTGGTCTCCGCGCATCGGTCTGGTATCCACCTGTGCGATAACATTGCCAATGGCCCGGGAAGGCCCCTTTTGCCCGCGCTACCGAACCTTTTTGAAGCGAATATGGGCACATATCTTTGAGTGCACCCGATAACGCTCCGTGGGGCACGGTACGGCGTGCAGAGGTGTGGGCGCTGGAGGTAGTAGACACCAACGGCCGGTGGGAACAGGCCGCTGCACCGCAAACGTCGGGTAGCCCGGGGGAATTTCACACCCAGGCCCCCACAGAACCGTACGTGAGACTCTCGCCTCATACGGCTCTTCCTGAGCAACCGTCGTAAAACGGTCTTATGTGTGCCATCAGAGTCCTCCCCTCTCGGGTTGCTCCATTGTTCCAAACCGCTTAGGGCAGCCCCTTCGCTCCAGACTCATTACAAGCCCTTCCACACTACGGACTGCTCCGCCCCTGTGCCCCGCATCGGTACTCAATCGCTCACGGGGTCTCCGCTTGCGAGTCTCCCTTAACAGCAGGACGACAGGTTCCCAAGTTCCATGTAAAGGCCTGAATCCACGGTCTTGCCCTGCCTACCATTAATATTGCCTCTTGACTATTGCGTATTTGTCTGTTAGTTTACCGGCATGTGGGTGCAGCATCAGATACTTACCACGCTTCGCGGCGCAGAACCGACCTTGCAGCGTATTCTGGAGGTACACGGTGACAAGAGTCGCACCGCAGTCAGTCGCATTGTTTGCGAGCAATACCGCTTTATGGATGCTCGCGGGCGGCCGCAGTGGGCCGGATGCTTGAAAGCGCTACGTACGCTGGAGGCAGAGAACAAGATTGTACTGCCTGTTTCGCAGCGGACTGGTCGGATTGCCGGGCCGCGTTTGTTGGAAGCTCCGGTGGAGGCGCCGGTGGATGTACCGGATACGGTGGGTGAGGTCGAAGATCTTGAGGTCGTGCTGGTCTCCGACCGCGATGCTACCACGATCTGGAATACGCTGATGACCAAGGAGCATCCCCGCGGTTTGAAGACCCTTGTGGGGGCCCAGGTGCGATACGTGTTTCAGAGTGCGCACGGGATACTGGGCGCCATCGGGTTTTCGGCAGCGGCGTTGTATCTGAAACCTCGGGATACATGGATGGCGTGGAGTGATGAGCAGCGGGATCGGGAGCTGTATCGTGTGGTGGGGCTGAGTCGCTTCCTGATTCGTCCCACGGTGCAATGCAAGAATCTGGCCAGTCATCTGTTGGGACGGGTACTCCGGCGATTGCCGGACGACTTCCGTGCGCGATATGGCTATACGCCCTTTCTGGTGGAAACATTTGTGGGCCCGGATCAGGAGGGTACGTGTTTCAAGGCGGCAGGCTTCCTTCGTTTGGGCATGACCATGGGCAGGGGGCGGCATGCCCTCACGCATGAATGCAAGCAAACGCAGAAGAAGATATTCGTTAGGGAGGTTGACGGAGACTGGCGCAAGAAGCTGGGTGTACCGGAGGTGGAACTGCATCCGCGGTTGGAAGTGGGTGAGGGGCTTGATGGTGAAGGGTGGGCGGAGCAGGAGTTTGGTGGTACGCCATTGGGGGATAAGAGGCGCAGTGCTGGTTTGGTAAAGAGTGCAGCAATGTTGGGAGCATCTATGGGTCGTCCACCGAGTGCAGCACCGAAGCGTGATCCGGCGGCGGTATCGGGGTATTATCGTTTTCTTGAGAAGGCGGATCGGTATGGGAACAATCCTGAGAAGATATTGGCGCCTCGGCATGGTGCCAGAAGTAGTTGGTCTATTTTTTCAAGACCGGCTTAGGAGTGGGCCCAAGATACGGTTTCGGCACACATTTTAGCAGGGCTTTTTGGAGCTTCGGAAGGTGTTTTGCGCAGCCAAGCTTACATAATCGGGGTTCGGTTTCCAGCATAGCCATTGCTACCCATCGGTGACGTTGATCTGAGTTTACCCAACGTCTGATCCGCCGCGTTCGATTAGCCAGCTGGCCGTTGACATTCTCAATGATGTTGGTGGTTAGCAGACTGCATCCGACCGTATCCGCCACACCCAGCCTGTGCAGTGTCAGCGTCTCTTCCATGCCCTCTTCCAGGCTACGTGCGGCCGCTTCCTCCCCTTGTTCCTCCAAGTCATCCCGTAGGGTCTCAAGCCCCGCTTTTGCGTCGTCGTACGTGTCTTCACGATACGCCTCCTGCATCTTCCGACGCACCTTGGGCGCATCCTCCTTTTTCGTGAGCTTGCTCACCACATTCTCCCGCTTGTGCCAGGTACAACGCTGCACCTGCGTGTAGTCGCCGAAAACATCCTTTACCGCCTTGTAAAGCCCCTTCGCTCCATCCACAACGCACAGCAGGCCCTGGTCATAGCACAGGCCGCGATTGATCAGGCCTTCCAACAAACCTGCAATCGCCTCCGCATTCTCCGTGGTCGTCTCCACCATGCCCAAGATCTCCTTCTTTCCGTCTGCCGTAATGCCCATACACAGCACGATCTGGCACTCCTGCAAGTACTTGCCATCTATCAGCAGCGTCACATAGGTTTCCGAAGACAGATCGCGTTCTTCGAACTTCTTGAGGGCCTCCGCACTCTTCTTCCTGAAAGTGCGACTGACCGAGGAAGCGCTCAATCCATAACTGTCCGCAAACGCGCTGACCACACGGTGATAATCCCGCTGGCTGATCCCAAGAAGAATGTTTTCCGTCAGATTGTTCTCCTCTTCAACCGATGCATTGCGTAGCTCACAATAGGTCTCCAGAGGACGCTCCTTGCCCTCTTTCTTATCCCGTACGCGCTGCACCCGGATCTTCAGGCGTTTCCCCATGATCCTGATTGAACCCGGATTGGTCCCCCATCTCTCGTAACGTCCGTCGTGCACATCGTCTCTCGCGTAGCCTCCCTTATTCATAAGGGAGTTAAGTGGCGGGGAATCGTCGTTTAATATTATGGTGTAATATGTTGACTATACACGGTTTGAATGGGATCCTGTGCGACGCTCAAACGTTCAGAAATCCCAATACCCATTCACCCTGTAACACACCCGATGCAAGATCCCAAATCCAACCTTCTGTTCGCTTGCCAGTTCAATAAATCCGTTAAAGTTGTACGCTCCAAGACCGATAATCTAACATCGGATGCGGGCGTCATTCCTATGCGCCTGCTCATGGTGATCAGCACCTTGGCATGCCGACTCGCTTCCGTGCTTAAGGACAATCGGTCCCAAGCTCGGATTACGCATAGCCTTGAGGAGTTAGTGCGGCAGTTACTGCTGCAACATGTGCAGGGGTGGGGACGTCAGTCAGATGCGGACAAGCTTCGAAGGGACCCCGCCATGCGCGTGGCCACTTCTTCCAAAAGGGGTATGAGGGCATTACAGGACGATAGGTCCCTGGCATCCCAGCCAACCATGTCTCGCTTCGTGCACATGTTGGCCGGGAAAAAGAATTTCAAGAAGTTGCGCCTTTTTGTAGAGACATTCGCCATGGAGCACCTGCTGCAGCGTGGTGGCGGGAAGCGCCGCCCCGAGGTGGTCTTTGATGTGGACGGTGTACCGGTAGATACACATGGCAAGCAGCAGGGCAGCAAGTGGAACGGATATTACAAGCGCACCATCTTTCTGCCCCTTATCGCCATATGCGGTGAGTCGGGCGACATGTTGGGGGCGGAATTGCGAGGGGGCACGCAGAATGTGGTGAAGGACTGCTACGGTTTCATTCGACGCATTGGGCTGGCATTGCGTGAACATGTGGCCGACAAGGTCATTGTCCGATTGGACGCAGGCTTCAACAGTGGCGAATTATGTGATAAGCTGGAGAACGACCGTATCGGCTACGTGATGCGTCTGAAAGGAAACGATGTGATTGACGGGCTTGCGGCGCCTCATTTGGAGGGTGATCAGCCGTCGGACGAATGCTACCACGAACTGCGCTATCGTGCAAAGTGCTGGTCCGTAGAGCGTCGTGTGGTGCTCGTGGTTGTTCCGGTGCCGGGAGAGCTTTTTCCGCGGCATTTCTATCTGATCACCGATCTGGATGTAGAAGCCTATCCGGCAGAGCAGCTTGTGAATCTGTACCGGAAGAGAGGAAAGGCGGAAAAGCACTTCGGGGAGCTGAATGCGGCTTGCTCCATGGCGCTGTCGTCGGTTCTCCGTCCGAAGACACACTATAAGGGCCGGCCTGTAGTGCGGGTGCCTGATGAGTCGGAGCAGGATGCCGAGATCCGAGCCGAGAACGAGGTCCTGCTACAGGTATACCTTCTAACGTATCAGCTCATGCATGTGGGGCGCTGCCTTATGCGGGAGCCTGACGAATCCCAGATAAGTCTGAGCACCTATCGCGAGCGTGTACTCAAGGTGGGGGCCCGCTTCGTACAACACGCGCGCAACATCGTTATCCACATTGCCGCCAGCGCAGATGCTGCATGGGAGCAATTTTGGCGACGTTATTGTCAACTCACATGGATCACGCTTCCCTTGAAGAGCTAGCCAAGTCATATTTGCGCCTGCGCTCCGACACCGCAGGCGCCCAACGCGGAAAGCGGAAAGAGAAGGTAGGCAGAGGTGTGTCTACCCGACAGACATCTTCCCAAAATCTCGGTAATGTGACCGCTGTCGTGTCGGGAAAAGGGCCTAAACTGGTGTTTTCAGCCCCTCTCATGGCCGTCCCTACGCGTGAACAACGCACAATCGGTCCTGCGGGTACCGAAACAGCACTTTTAGACCCGAAAAGGGTACGACATGAATATTGCAGGGTAATAGAGGATACCGGCGGTGCTATAGGCATTGACCGTAATTGCGGGCAGGTCGCTATGGTCTCCACAGAGGGCGATACAAGCATTATCAGACAACCGGATACCAAGCGTCTTGATACCACGTTGAAGCGGCATCAGCGAAGACTGGCGAGACAGAAGAAAGGCTCCAACCGTCGTAACAGGCGGAAGCATAGAATCGCCCGCATACAGCGCAAGCGTGCTAACATCCTCAAGAATGCGAACCACCAGGTAAGTCGCAGTATTGCCAAATGCTCCTCAACGGTGATACTGGAGGACCTAAAGATCAAAGCGATGACACGTTCAGCTAAGGGGACGATGGAGAGCTTTGGCACAAACGTCAGACAGAAGTCTGGCCTCAACCGTGGAATACTGCGAACAGGTTGGGGCCAGCTGGATCAGATGCTGAGCTATAAGTGCCGCAAGGTGATGAAGGTTACCGCTGCCTATAGCAGTCAGCGGTGTTCTGTGTGTGGGCACACAGAAGCGAGTAACCGTAAGATGCAGAGCACATTCACGTGTATGTCCTGTGGACATGCGGATCATGCAGACCTGAATGCGGCTGCAAACATACTGGCCTCCGGGATTGGGGCTTCTGCACGGCGAGGGGCGTTCGGGTTACCGACCCCTATGACCCGTGAAATTGATACTAGTGCCTCACTGTGTACAGTTGGTCACTCACGTATATAATTCCCATAATAATGACCTACTCTTCGCCATCAGGAAGATCTTCGATGCGGACACTGATGTCTTCTAGGTGAAGCCGTGTCATCCAGACTTAGGTATGGCCCTGATAGGCTTTATTCTCACACGCTCACCCGAGCGATTATCCTTGGCGGCGGCGTTATGCGGCACCGCCAACTTCTTCCGTTGGTCCGCCGGGCCGTACGTGATGGCCTCAACGGTTACCTCGGGAGCAAAGAAATAACATAGGACGTAGAAGAACACACCGTGCCACCCGATGTTCGGCAGTTGTGCGGGAGTGCTAGGATGCATCGCGCTAGCGCACAAAGCGAAGGCCTAATTGCTTCCGATTGCATAGCACCGACGTACGACCCTTTGGTGCCGGTAAGCTTTTCCAGAGAAATCATGGGAACCCGAGGCCCAGAATTCATTGACCCTAAACCAACATATTGCGCTGCTGGAGAAAGAAGCCTCCAGATTGGAGTTATCTGCTGAACAATGGCTGGAACTCCAGGATGCTACGCAGAATTATGCGTGGCGCCTTGTAAGGGGCTTATCTAATGCGAAGTCGTATGGGTACCGCGACCCGGCATCCGAAACCCTGACGGAGCATGCGATACAGGAAGAAGGACGCCCAATCCAGCAATTGCTGGATCTGCTGCGGACCGAGGTAGATACACTGGGCATCAACCCGGCGAGCGGGGGATTTATGGGTTACATCCCTGGCGGTGGCCTTGCCCATGCTGCCTTTGGCGATCTGTTGGCGGCCTTGTCCAACAGGTATTCTGGTGTGTTCTTTGCCGCCCCGGGCGCTGTCCGTATGGAAAACATGCTGATCCGATGGATGGCATCCCTCGTCGGTTATCCAGAATCATCAGGAGGATTCTTGGCCTCTGGAGGAAGTATTGCGAACCTTTCGGCCATCGTGACGGCCCGCGAGGCCTGCAAGATTAGTCCTCGTGAGGTAGAACGTAGTGTAGTGTACTTGTCACGTGAAACTCACCACTGCGTGGACAAGGCTTTACGGATTGCCGGACTGGCAGCTTGTCGGCAAAGGTTGGTGGCATTGGATTCCGGGTACCGCATGGTACCGGAATCGCTGGAGACGATTATAGCTACGGATCAGAGGCGTGGCCTGCGGCCTTGGCTGGTTATCGCTAGTGCGGGGACGACAAATACAGGAAGTGTGGATCCACTGGCAGATATCGCCGCCATCGCACAGCACCACGGATTGTGGCTACATGTAGATGGAGCCTACGGAGCCTTCTTTGCCCTTTGCGAGGAGGGCAAACAGGTCTTGCAGGGCTTGGACAAGACGGACTCAATCGTGCTTGACCCACATAAGTCGCTGTTCTTACCGTATGGTACGGGGGCCCTTTTGGTAAAGGATAAACCTGCACTAATTCTGGCGCACGATGGCATCGCAAATTACATGCGTGATGCTGTCGTTAATAGCTTCGAAGTTTCGCCGGCTCGCATGTCTCCGGAGCTTACGAAGCATTTTCGGGGTCTCCGCATGTGGCTTCCTCTTATGGCGCACGGTCTGGCGCCGTTCCGGGCTGCACTTGGTGAGAAGCTTCTCCTTGCCCGTTATTTTTACAACCAGATCCAATTGGTGAACGGATTTGAGGTAGGCCCCTTCCCCGACCTTTCTGTTGTCATCTACAGATATGTGCCCAAGGCCGGGGACCCTGATGACTTCAATACCCGACTTGCCCGAGCTATCCAGCTTGACGGACGCGTGTTTCTGTCCTCAACAGTACTGCGCGGAAAGGTATATCTCCGTATGGCGATCGGCAGCTTTCGGACGCACCGGCGCCACATAGACTTGGCCCTGCAGGTATTACGGGAGACGGCTGCTGAACTATGCGCGGGCGCGCCTACATCTCGTCCGCAGTAGGACCATAGGATGGCGGTACCGGAACATTGAGCAAACGCAAATAGACGCTGAGTTGTCCTCGGTGGTGGGCCATGTGTCCAATACCGTGGGTGCGCACCACCAAAGCCTTGGGCTCGGTGAAGATCAGAGAATCCCCATTGCGTAATGTCCATGGGAGGTCCAAGTCGGCTGGCGATGTCCGCGCAAACGAGGCGCGCAATTTTTCCAAGTAGCCATCGTAGGTGCGCAGTAATTCCTCCGTGGTGCCCGGTACAACCCGCGGTGGACGCGGGCCGGCAATGTCGTATTCGTCCTTCTCCAGCGTAAATGTCTGCCAGAGCAATAGCTCCGAAATGTGTGTAGCCAGCACACCCAAGGTCATGGACTTGGGATGCGGCTTCCAGTCGAAGTGATCTTCCGGTACACGGGCGAGCATCCGCCGCGTGGTCGCGATTTCGCGGTAGTATTCCTCTGCGAGCTGCGAGACGGGGTCGTTCATGGTATCGTGATTTAGTATATAGGTAGGCACGGTTAAACAGTATCAGTCTGCAAGTTCCCGAAACCGCCGCGCCATTGATTCAATAGCGCACATGCTTTATCCCGCCCACCAATTCCTGCGGTTTGAGCCCTGCTGTCTTGTCTCGCTAAAGCACTCTGGTGCATTGTGCCGGCGTTGTGCCATTCCGTGTAGGTTAACAATGGAAATTGATACTAGTGCCTCACTGTGTACAGTTGGTCACTCAAGTATATAATTCCCCAATAAATAGTACTATGAGCACGATATCCGGGGGGGGGGGGACTCCCTACCTTTTATGCAAGTGCTAAACGGGTATTATTATCGGGTGTTTTCGGAATTGTGTCTCATGGGTTTGGGGTACTTAGTGCCATGCGCCCGGTTTAGCCATTGTCCTCAATGATGCCAGCAGCTGATCGCATAGTACGCAGTAGTAGGTCAGGAGGTGAGTAGCGTCGGATTATTGATGCGGTCATTGTCTGTCACCTGATATCCGGTACCACCATAGGAGAATTACGTAACCCTTGATTGTGGAGCGGTTGAAGGAGCGATCTGCCGACAACGGTCTGGATCAAACGGTGTACCTTCGCGAAGCATAGCGCAGGCGACTGCCAGGAGCCGATCTCCGACGGATCGCAGCGCACGTCCGTGGGAATGGCCGCGCTTACGCAAAGCTTGATACTTGGCACGGCTGGTGGGATCGTGGATAGAAGCCACTCTGCTCCAGTGATATACAGAATTGACCAAGCGTAGTTGGCACGCCCTTCGTCGGATGACGCGATGTGACTTTCCAGAACGCTGCGTCACGGGTGCCACTCCACACAAACACCGAAGGGCCTGGTAGTCTCGGGCTCGCAAGAGACCTGGTGCTTCCGAGAGCAGTGTAGCCAGGACCCCGTTCCCTACGCCTGGAAGAGAACTGAGGAGGGCGGCATCAGATGGCGGAGAGGATTGTTCCGAGGGGATTGTCTCGTCTTCAGCGGGTGCAGCCGTGCTCTCAGCGGGAGGATCCTCAGAAGCGGAAAGCCCCTCAAGGATTTTGTCCATGGCGCGCTTCGCATCGCTGATTTGAACGTGGAGCAACTCAAGTTGCGTGACAGCAACATTAATGCGGACTGTGGAGGCCTCTACAACCCCCGGGGCAACGGTTACGGGCTTGGATCGCAGTATATCCAGAACATCCTCAGCTTTGAAACGCCGTATGCGGTGTTTCTTCAACAACTTGGCTATCGTAGCGTGGCGAACCCGTCGGGCACGCTCTGGTGTGGAGGCAAGCTTCCAGAGTTCTAGCACCCATGGGGCTGCAAGGTTAACCTTGAGCTCGAGGAACTGCGGGTAGTAGCGCCATAGTTGCTCCCGCAAACGGTTGGCGAGACTCGTACGTTGGGCCGTAAGCTCGTCGGACATACGTGACCACTCACGCAACAGTACAATCTCGGCATCAAGAGCATCCAGCGCACGCAGGCTATTCGGATCGGTTCGGATGGCGTCCGCCAGTACACGCGCATCTCGGCGGTCATCTTTTGCACCGGCCGGTGAAAACCGATCCCGGAAACGATCCAGCTGCTTGGGGTTGATAGAATAGGCCTGAAGACCTCGATCAAGCAGACTGTCCACCACGGGGCCGTGAGGAACCTCAATGGCCGCTGCGATACACTCCGCATCGCAGCCTGCTATGGCAATGATCCAGTCGAGGAGCTGGCCAAGCCCCTCTCCCGAGTGAGGAAAGGCTCTCTCGCCAAGGACGGTACCGTCCTTGGCAAGCACGCAGGCTTGGTGGGACTCGGAGCCCCAGTCAATGCCTGCGAAGGTGAAAGGTGAAGGGGTTGTGGGCATAGTTGTGCTTATTTGTGAAGAAGGACATGTGATTACGAGTCATTGCGACACTCCACCTGTCCCTGTATCGGTGCTCTACGGCACAAACTCCCTACGGGGGGTATAATCGCAGTATTCACCCGGGGCACTGATCCCCCCCAGGCATTCAAGATGCAGGGGGCGTTTGGTTACTCCCGGGCAAAAGACTCGCGGTAGCCACACAAAATAGAGACCCTCGGCGACCTTAAACATGATGTGGGGCTGGCCAGCCCCACATCATTGATCCCCCTGACATCTCACCCTATATCGCTACTCCTGAAAGATACAGGGGGGGCACCGTGCCACGGTTGAAAAGATTGGCACGCGTTCGGAGCAAATCACACGCACGGCAGGCTAAAATGCCTCCAGATCGTACGCTTTAAGCCACTATAGCGATGTCAGCGCACGCAATAGGGCTCAACCAAGCCGTTCGCGTGCAGAAAACGGTGCATAAAGTCTTCAATATTGTGCTCAGCACTACGATCAGGGGTGTCAGAACGACACAAAATCTATATACGTTGTAGCCTCCCAAGCTGGCTAGGACCGTATTCTTAAGGGAGTTATATGGCTGAGAGCCACGCGTTTTCGCGGGAATTACTTTTTGTGCTTTGGTGGTGCAGACAGGATGGCTTTCGCCAGTTGTTCATAATCGGTTCCCGCTTTTCAAGAAACAAACTGCAATTATTTCAAATAACTCAACACGTGGGTATTCATGCTATATACTTTCCATATATTAGGGAGCTATATACCACAGTGCCATGCCCGAAACGGTTAGTGCATACCGCAATATCATATACAGGCTGTTGCCCGGAAGTCGGAGTAACGCCAAGCACCTTGCTGGATTAGCGGGTGCGTGTAGGTTTGTGTGGAATGCCATCCTCGCAGAGCAGAGCGAGGCGTACAAGAAAGCGAAAGAGGCTGGAGGGAAGTCGCCCTCGGTAAGCTTCTTCGCTGGGGAAGCGGTTCACGGCGCTGCGCCGCACGGTCGAGTGGCTACCTGAATACTCCTTTGGTGTCGTTAGATACACATTGAAATATCAGGCGGATGCATGGAAGGCATTCTTCAAGGAGGGTAAGAGAAGACCGAGATTCCATTCCAGACGTGGTAGTACGCCTTCGTTCACGATCCCGGATAACGTAAGGGTTCGGGATGGCAAGCTGTATATCCCGAAAGTGGGATACATGGCGCTCCGCAGGCGGGGAGGCAACCCGTACCCTGATGGTATACCCCTCAAAGCCACGGTAAAGAAGATAGCCGGCAAGTGGTATGCTGTCATCTGCTACAAGATGGAGGCACCTGTAATAGAGGATACCGGCGGTGCTGTAGGCATTGACCGTAATTGCGGGCAGATCGCTATGGTCTCCACAGAGGGCGATACAAGCATTATCAGACAACCGGATACCAACCTCCCTTATTCATGAGGGAGTTAAGTGGCGGGGAATCGTCGTTTAATATTATGGTGTAATATGTTGATTATACACGGTTTGAATGGGATCCTGTGCGACGCTCAAACGTTCAGAAACCCCAATACTCATTCACCCTGTAACACACCCGATGCAAGATCCCAAGTCCAACCTTCTGTTCGCTTGCCAGTTCAATAAATCCGTTAAAGTTGTACGCTCCAAGACCGATAATCTAACATCGGATGCCGGCGTCATTCCTATGCGCCTGCTCATGGTGATCAGCACCTTGGCATGCCGACTCACTTCCGTGCTTAAGGACAATCGGTCCCAAGCTCGGATTACGCATAGCCTTGAGGAGTTAGTGCGGCAGTTACTGCTGCAACATGTGCAGGGGTGGGGACGTCAGTCAGATGCGGACAAGCTTCGAAGGGACCCCGCCATGCGCGTGGCCACTTCTTCCAAAAGGGGTATGAGGGCATTACAGGACGATAGGTCCCTGGCATCCCAGCCAACCATGTCTCGCTTCGTGCACATGTTGGCCGGGAAAAAGAATTTCAAGAAGTTGCGCCTTTTTGTAGAGACATTCGCCATGGAGCACCTGCTGCAGCGTGGTGGCGGGAAGCGCCGCCCCGAGGTGGTCTTTGATGTGGACGGTGTACCGGTAGATACACATGGCAAGCAGCAGGGCAGCAAGTGGAACGGATATTACAAGCGCACCATCTTTCTGCCCCTTATCGCCATATGCGGTGAGTCGGGCGACATGTTGGGGGCGGAATTGCGAGGGGGCACGAAGAATGTGGTGAAGGACTGCTACGGTTTCATTCGACGCATTGGGCTGGCATTGCGTGAACATGTGGCCGACAAGGTCATTGTCCGATTGGACGCAGGCTTCAACAGTGGCGAATTATGTGATAAGCTGGAGAACGACCGTATCGGCTACGTGATGCGTCTGAAAGGAAACGATGTGATTGACGGGCTTGCGGCGCCTCATTTGGAGGGTGATCAGCCGTCGGACGAATGCTACCACGAACTGCGCTACCGTGCAAAGTGCTGGTCCGTAGAGCGTCGTGTGGTGCTCGTGGTTGTTCCGGTGCCGGGAGAGCTTTTTCCGCGGCATTTCTATCTGATCACCGATATGGATGTAGAAGCCTATCCGGCAGAGCAGCTTGTGAATCTGTACCGGAAGAGAGGAAAGGCGGAAAAGCACTTCGGGGAGCTGAATGCGGCTTGCTCCATGGCGCTGTCGTCGGTTCTCCGTCCGAAGACACACTATAAGGGCCGGCCTGTAGTGCGGGTGCCTGATGAGTCGGAGCCTGATGAGTCGGAACAGGATGAGTCGGAGCCTGATGAGTCGGAGCCTGATGAGTCGGAGCCTGATGAGTCGGAACAGGATGAGTCGGAACAGGATGGGTCGGAACAGGATGGGTCGGAACAGGATGGGTCGGAACAGGATGCCGAGATCCGAGCCGAGAACGAGGTCCTGCTACAGGTATACCTTCTAACTTATCAGCTCATGCATGTGGGGCGCTGCCTTATGCGAGAGCCTGACGAATCCCAGATAAGTCTGAGCACCTATCGCGAGCGTGTACTCAAGGTGGGGGCCCGCTTCGTACAACACGCGCGCAACATCGTTATCCACATTGCCGCCAGCGCAGATGCTGCATGGGAGCAATTTTGGCGACGTTATTGTCAACTCACATGGATCACGCTTCCCTTGAAGAGCTAGCCAAGTCATATTTGCGCCTGCGCTTCGACACCGCAGGCGCCCAACGCGGAAAGCGGAAAGAGAAGGTAGGCAGAGGTCTGTCTACCCGACAGACGTCTTCCCAAAATCTCGGTAATGTGACCGCTATCGAGTCGGGAAAAGGGCCTAAACTGGTGTTTTCAGCCCCTCTCATGGTCGTCCCTACGCATGAACAACGCACAATCGGTCCTGCAGGTACCGAAACAGCACTTTTAGACCCGAACAGGGTACATCATGAATATTGCAGGACCAAGCGTCTTGATGCCAAGTTGAAGCGGCATCAGCGAAGACTGGCGAGACAGAAGAAAGGCTCCAACCGTCGTAACAGGCGGAAGCATAGAATCGCCCGCATACAGCGCAAGCGTGCTAACGTCCTCAAGAATGCGAACCACCAGGTAAGTCGCAGTATTGCCAATTGCTCCTCAACGGTGATACTGGAGGACCTGAAGATCAAAGCGATGATACGTTCAGCTAAGGGGACGATGGAGAGCTTTGGCACAAACGTCAGACAGAAGTCTGGCCTCAACCGTGGGATACTGCGAACAGGTTGGGGCCAGCTGGATCAGATGCTGAGCTATAAGTGCCGCAAGGTGATAAAGGTTACCGCTGCCTATACCAGTCAGCGGTGTTCTGTGTGTGTGCACACAGAAGCGAGTCACCGTAAGACACGGAGCAAATTCACGTGTATGTCCTGTGGCCATGCGGATCATGCAGACCTGAATGCGGCTGCAAACATACTGGCCTCCGGGATTGGGGCTGCTGCACGGCGAGAGGCGTTCGGGTTACCGACCCCTATGACCCGTGAAATTGATACTAGTGCCTCACTGTGTACAGTTGGTCACTCACGTATATAATTCCCATTCTTAACCTAAACAGAACGGCACAATGCCAATAATCATTCCTTCAGGATGCCCGATTGCATCGCTTGCTGCCATCGTTGAATTCGACCACAGGCACCACAGAAATCACTGCCCGGCGATCACAATATCCGCACGACAAACGCCGCTTTCAGCCGACACAATATTTGCCCCCAGACTACGCTGCGAATCCCCGCTCCGCAGAAGCTTTGCGGGCATCCATCGGCAGCACGTTATGAAAGCAGGCCCGTCCGCAACCCCTGCACAGAATTCTCAAGGATCCGCACGCACGACGACGCGGGCACAGCAGGTCCGCTGGGCCCGGTCCGAGCAGACCAACCGAAAGGAGCTCTGACTCAAGTCAGAACAGCCGCCCCGAGCTTGGCTGCCTTATGGCTGATCCGAAGATGTGTAGGTGATCCGGTACACGACGCCGGCCTGATCATCTGACAACAACAGCGACCCATCAGACATGGTCAACAAGTCAACCGGTCGGCCCCACGACTGTTCATTCTCTAACCAACCCTTTGCAAATACCTCCTGCCCCTCAGCCATACCATCTTCATTAAACCGCACCAACTTCACCCGATAGCCAATCTTCTCCGTCCTGTTCCAGGACCCGTGTTCTGCAATGAACGCCTGATTTCTGTATGCTTCAGGAAACATGTCGCCCGTATAGAACTCCATACCCAAAGGCGCTACATGCGGTCCAAGATTTACCACCGGAGCAATAAATTCATCGGCAGCACGCCCCTCACCAAACTCAGGATCCGGCGTGTCTCCCTGGTGAAAGTACGGATACCCAAAATGCAACCCTAACTCCGGCGCATGATTTAACTCGCACGAAGGAAGATCATCGGTAATCGCCGGATCCGGGCTGATATTGTCGCGGCCATTGTCCGTAAACCACAGGTCTCCCGTTACCGGGTGCCAGTCAAATCCAACGGAATTGCGTACGCCGCGCGCAAACACATGTCGTTCACTTCCATCAGGATTCATCATTAGTATGGTAGCATAGGGGTCCGGCTCCTCACAGGTGTTACACGGCGTCCCTACCGGAACGAACATCTTGCCCTCTGGACTAAACCCGAGATACTTCCAACCATGGTGCCGTTCAGTAGGCAGATCATCCACAACAACAACAGGCTCCGGAGGCACCTCCAACCGGGTCTCAATGTCATCATAACGAAGTATGGTGCTGACGGCCGCCACGTAAAGGGAGCCCTCATGAAATGCGATGCCCGTTGGCATGATCAGCGAATCCGCGACCACATAGACGGAATCCGCCCGCATGTCACCATCCCTGTCCACTGCCGCATAAACAGAGCCTTCTCTGCGAGACCCTATAAACAGTGTACCTGACGGCGACATGGCCAACTGGCGTGCGTCGGCCGCTTTGGCATACACATTAATTTCGAACCCGTCGGGCAGGACAACTTTATCTAGCGGCAGGTCATCGCTTTGTGGCGGCGGCAATATAAGAAGGAAAAGGACGGCAACACGCATGATTGTTGACATGTTATGGTGTGCAATCTGCACGCATGACGCAACAAATGGTTTCGATAGATGCAACCTCGCTTCCTCCCATTATGTATTCTCGCAGACACAACCCCGACAAGGTCCCCTATGCAACGCATTCTGCCGCTCCTACTTACCTGCTCCTGTATTGCCACCGCAGCGGCGCAACACTCTTCGCTTTCGGTTAACAGAATTATGCAGAACCCCAAGACCTACATAGGGTCTTGGCCTTCAACCCCATTCTGGTCAGAAGATGGCGAAACCCTCTACTTCAGATGGAACCCCATGGGTGCCTTCCCCGCTGACTCTCTGTACAGTGTCAGCCGTACCGGTGAAACAGCCACGAAGGTTTTACCAGAGGAGCGTCGCAATCTCGGCCCGACATTTGACGGATGGAACCACGGCGAGTGGGTCTATGATGGCGACCATTCTCGGAAGGTCTATGCCCATAATGGCGACATCTATGTCTACGATCGCACAGACGGAAATACCCTCCGATTAACCCGGACCCGTGAATCGGAGCGGTCGCCGCGGTTCGCCCCCGATGGCAACTCCGTCGTCTTCAGGCGAAGTGACAACTTGTTCCGTCTTGATTTACAGAGCGGTGCTACCCATCAGTTGACTGACATTCGAGAGGGCCCCGACCCGAAAGACGACGATGAAGAGAACAACTTCCTGGAATCCCAGCAGCTCCGACTGTTTTCCATCATTCGTAAGGACAAGGAGCAACGAGAGCAACGGGAGGCGGCCCGCGAGCGTGACCAGGAACCGGGACCTCCTACCCACTACCTGGACGATCGCAACATCCAGCAGCTTCGCGTTGATCCTACCGAGCGGTATGTGTCGTTTGCGACAGTCAAGCAAGCGCGGAATACCCCGACAATGGGGATAGCATTTGTGACGGAGAGCGGATACGCCGAACACCTTTCCGGACGCCCAAAGGTGGGCATGGATGCGGCCTCATTCAAGCTTCATCTCCAGGACCTGAGCCGTGATACCACCATGCAGATAGATCTGCATCAGATCCCGGGAACGTACGATGTCCACGAATTCCAACGCGAGCAGGGCATGGAGCTAGACTCCTCCAAAACAAAGCGAGATATCTTCGCTTTTGGACCATATTGGAGCGAAGATGGGCGACACGCCGTCGTTGAAGTACGTGCACGCGACAACAAGGACAGATGGCTATGCCGCCTGGATCCCGAATCCGGTGCGCTGGATGTCCTGGACAGGCAGCACGATGAAGCATGGATTGCCGGACCGGGAATGTCCTGGTTTGGTGGACAGAGCCTGGTAGGATTCATCCCCGGCACCGACCTGTTTTATTTTCAAAGCGAAGCCACCGGGTACAGCCACCTGTACACCGTTGACGTCTCAAACGGGGACGTCAACCAGCTGACTCACGGCGAATACGAAGTGTTCAGCCCCGAGCTATCAAAAGACGGCACCTCGTGGTACTTCACGAGCGGACTGACGACGCCGCACGAACGCCAGCTGTATACCATGCCGGTCTCTGGCGGGGAGCCACGCCAGCTTACCAGCATGCCCGGCAACAATGTAGTCGTAATGAATCCGCGCGAGGATATGATGGCAATATTGCACTCCCAGCCCAATCGCCCCCCGGAGGTCTTCGTTCAGGACCAAGAGCTGCGCCGCATCACTTTCTCCCAAACCGATGAATACCTATCGTACGACTGGCGCATCCCGAAGACAGTGTGGTTCGAAGCCTCCGATGGCGTACAAGTACCCGCCCATGTATTCGAACCCGAAGTGCCCAACGGTGCGGGCGTCCTGTTTGTGCACGGCGCCGGATACCTGCAGAACGTGCACAACTGGTGGAGCAGTTACTACCGGGAATACATGTTTCACAACCTTCTTGCAGACCTCGGCTACACCGTGATGCAAGTCGATTATCGCGGATCCGCAGGCTACGGGCGAGACTGGCGTACGGCCATCTACCGCCACATGGGAGGTCGAGATTTACAGGATTATGTAGATGCGTCGGGGTACCTGGGCACTACCTACGACATTGACCCGGAACGTGTCGCTATCTATGGCGGCTCCTACGGTGGCTTCATCACGCTGATGGCGCTGTTCACAGAGGCAGAGCACTTTGGTGCTGGAGCCGCACTGCGCAGCGTGACGGACTGGGCGCATTACAACCATGGATACACATCCAACATCCTCAATACTCCCGAAGAGGACTCGCTGGCCTATGCACGAAGCTCCCCCATCAATTTCGCTGAAGGACTGGAAGACCCTTTGCTAATGCCGCACGGGATGGTGGATCTGAATGTCCAGTTTCAGGACATAGTACGCCTGGCACAACGTCTGATTGAGCTTGAAAAAGACGACTGGGAACTGGCCGTGTACCCTGTAGAAGGCCACAGCTTTCAGGAACCGTCAAGCTGGCGCGATGAATACAGCCGCATCCTGAAGCTAATTGAGCAAGAGGTCGGACTTAGCAGCAACTAGTGCACCCATTCGGCCAAGTCAAGAGGATCTGTGTACCGCCCACTCTGTTCCAACAGCAGTTGCTTCAATTCTGTAACCTTGTCGGCATGGGCAGGGTCGCCCGCAAGGTTGCGTGTCTCGTGTGGATCGTCGGCCAGATTGAACAGCTGGTCGCGCAGCTGCCCCTCCACATTGTAGCGGATGAGTTTCCAGTCGTCGGACGTACGCACTGCTCGCTGTTCGTAGCGAAAAGCGTAGAAGGCAGCGTCCCGATCAGCGCCCGATGTGCCCCCGCTTAGCGCAGGCAACAGGCTTTGGCCTTCCACCGTGCCCGGCGCGGCTAATCCCAAATAGTCAGCCACGGTTGGAAATATGTCAAAGATATACACGAGCGGATCAAGCACCTGGCCGGCAGGAATACCAGGGCCTGCTATGATGAGCGGCACGCGTACGCTGTGCTCATAAAGGTTTTGTTTACCCAGCAGCCCGTGGCTTCCCACAGCAAGACCATTATCGCCCGCGAGCACTACCAAAGTATGCTCGCGAAGGCCAGCACGTTCCAATACATCCAGGATTCGCCCGATCTGTGCATCTACCTCGCTGATCATCCCATAGTACAAAGCCAACTCCTCACGAGCGATTCGTTCGGTGCGAGGATGCTCTCGGAGCATCTCATCCCGAACCCGCAGAATACCGTTGTCAAAAGGATGCTCCGGCAGATAGTTGGGTGGCAACGAGACGGAATCCGGCGCATACCAGGTATCGAATGGAGAGGGAGGAGTCCGCGGGTCATGCGGTGATGTGAAGGAGATATGGGCAAAAAATGGGGTTTCCCCGGCATTTTCGATAAAGGAAATGGCGTCGTTCGCAAACAGCGTGGAAGAATACGTATTCACCTGCCGCCGAGCTTCCCGAGGGTACGCCCCGGTAGAGTCAAAACTGTCAACCAACGGGGCCTCATGTCCTCCCTCTCCGGGCCAGTGCATCCCCCCGAAGAATATGCTACCCGCGGCAGTGAAGGATCGTGCAAAGGACTCCCTATCATTGTGCCACTTGCCCGTCGCATATGTCTGATAGCCATGGTCGCTCAAGAACTCCGGCATCGTTACATGGGTGTCCGGTATCACATCCCCCGTCTCATGCAGGCTGAACAGTGGCCTTCCTGTCATCAACATGGCTCTGCTCGGAGCACATAGTGCGCCGTGCAAGCCTCCCATCGTATGAGCCCGCGTGAATGTGGTACCCTCCCGCACAAGACGGTCCAGGTTGGGCGTTCGGATTTCAAGGTTGCCCAACGCACGAATAGTATTGTATCGCTGGTCGTCCGTGTAAAGGATCACCACATTGGGTTCGCGCGTGGCAACCTCGGAAGAAGGTCGGCACGCGATGGCAAGAAAGAGTATGGCAACCGCGTATCGCATAATTCAAAGCGTAATTCCTCAGATAACAATCGCCGCCACCCCGGTCAAGATCCTTTCAGTAGGGAATTATACACGTGAGTGACCAACTGTACACAGTGAGGCACTAGTATCAATTTCACGGGTCATAGGGGTCGGTAACCCGAACGCCCCTCGCCGTGCAGAAGCCCCAATCCCGGAGGCCAGTATGTTTGCAGCCGCATTCAGGTCTGCATGATCCGCATGTCCACAGGACATACACGTGAATGTGCTCTGCGTCTTACGGTTACTCGCTTCTGTGTGCCCACACACAGAACACCGCTGACTGGTATAGGCAGCGGTAACCTTTATCACCTTGCAGCACTTATAGCCCAGCATCTGATCCAGCTGGCCCCAACCTGTTCGCAGTATTCCACGGTTGAGGCCAGACTTCTGTCTGACGTTTGTGCCAAAGCTCTCCATCGTCCCCTTAGCTGAACATGTCATCGCTTTGATCTTTAGGTCCTCCAGTATCACCGTTGAGGAGCAATTGGCAATACTGCGACTTACCTGGTGGTTCGCATTCTTGAGGATGTTAGCACGCTTGCGCTGTATGCGGGCGATTCTATGCTTCCGCCTGTTACGACGGTTGGAGCCTTTCTTCTGTCTCGCCAGTCTTCGCTGATGCCGCTTCAACTTGGCATCAAGACGCTTCGTATCCGGTTGTCTGATAATGCTTGTATCGCCCTCTGTGGAGACCATAGCAATCTGCCCGCAATTACGGTCAATGCCTACAGCACTGCCGGTATCCTCTATTACAGGTGCCTCAATCTTGTAGCAGATGACAGCATACCATTTGCCGGCGTTCTTCTTTACAGTGGCTTTGATGGGTATACCATCAGGGTACGGGTTGCCTCCCCGCCTGCGGAGCGCCATATATCCCACTTTCGGAATATACAGTTTGCCATCCCGAACCCTTACGTTATCCGGGATCGTGAACGAAGGCGTACTACCACGTCTGGAATGGAATCTCGGTCTTCTCTTACCTTCCTTGAAGAATGCCTTCCATGCATCCGCCTGATATTTCAATGTGTATCTAACGACACCAAAGGAGTATTCAGGTAGCCACTCGACCGTACGGCGCAGTGCCGTGAACCGCTTCCCCAGCGAGAAGAAGCTTACCGAGGGCGGCTTCTCTCCAGCCTCTTTCGCTTTCTTGTACGCCTCGCTCTGCTCTGCGAGGATGGCATTCCACACAAACCTACACGCACCCGCTAATCCAGCAAGTTGCTTGGCGTTACTTCGACTTCCGGGCAACAGCCTGTATGTGATATTGCGGTATGCACTAACCGTTTCGGGCATGGCACTGTGATATATAACTCCCTAATATATGAAAATTATATTCCATGCGTACCCACGTATTGAGTTATTTGAAATAATTGCAGTTTTTCGTGAAAAGCGGGAGCCGATTATGAAAAACTGGCGAAAGCCATCCTGTCTGCACCACCAAAGCACAAAAAGTTACTCCTGCGAAAACGCGTGGCATTCAGCCATATAACTCCCATATCTTTCTCCGCTTGCAGAGAGGATTGACGCTATCCGCAATAAGATCATTGGTAACGCGGAGGACAAGGGCCGGGCATACAATACGGATCAGCTTGACGATCAGCACATTATCCGTCGCATGGTGCTCAAGCGGTGCGTCTACGGTGTTGATAAGATCCCAATGGCGGTAGAGCTGGCCAAGGTGTCGCTTTGGCTCCACACCTTCACCGTCGGCGCTCCGCTAAGCTTTCTTGATCATCATCTCCGATGCGGCGACAGCCTGTTCGGCGAGTGGGTGGCTCGCGCTGTGCAGAGGACAAACGAACATAGTAGCCTTTTCCTAAGGGACCCGCTTGACCGGGCGATGCGTGCTGCCGCACCGATGCAGATCATTGAGGGATTGACGGACGCCGAGATCGCCGAGGCGCACCGGTCTTCTGATATTTTCTCCGAAGTATCGGAAATGACTGCTCCTCTGCATGCATTTGGGAGTTATATGGCTGAGTGCCACGCGTTTTCGCGGGCGTTACTTTTTGTGCTTTGGTGGTGCGGACAGGATGGCTTTCGCCAGTTCTTCCGGTGTGGTAGGGATGGATTGTTGGATATTGAGAATGTCGTTTGTTACGGGGCGGCCGGGGCGTTTCGTTTCCTGAATCTTGTTACCGGGCTTCGGAGATTTATCTATGCTCATGGTGTTATAGGTTATAGGCTATAGAGTAGCACTAATCCATTGGGGCAGAATACCGAAATGATTTCATGGCGGACATCTGCTTAGAGTAGGAGGCTGCATACATTGCGATCCAGTTTTCACGACAGTCGATCAACTTCAGGACCGATTCCTTGGCTTATATCGGGACGCTCTTGACAATGCGGAAGTACTGGGCGGACCCCGGTACGGGCCACGAAGCGCACCGGACGAACCCATGAGACGCGGGCCATCAAGAACAGACATGGAAAAGCTGGCGCATAACGGCCCTGACCACCGGAATGGGTACGGCGTTGCCAGTAAGCCGTCTGACGGTCGTTATCGGACTGTCAATCTCGTAGCTGTCGGGGAAGCCTTGCAGGCGCAGTATTGCGCGGCCCGTTCGTCTCCGTTCTCCGTCCACGAGCAAGCAATTGTAGCTGACCGATGCCCGGAATGCGCATGAGTACGGATGGCTTGATACGTTACCGCTTACGTTTGGCTATGAAATGAGGGATTTGTACATGAGCCGTTTACCGACCAGTCCTTGAGCAATTATTGTCATTGGCTCCGCTGTGTCGAAGTCGCGTGCATTGTGTCGCCCTGCAAATTCGTTCACGTACCGCTGTAGGTGTTTCTTGCTCATGTGGTGGTACGTTCCGTAGTACCCACGCTTCAGCAAAGACCAGAAGCTCTCTACGCCATTGGTATGGACCTGCTCACGAACGTATTCGCCAACAGAGTGACGTACGTAGGCGTGGTTGTTGCGGCCCCGGTATGCTGACGTGCCATCCGTATAGACCTCGGTGTCTTCCGAGACATGGGTATCCACAAACGCATTGAGCGTCTGTCCGTCTATGTTTTCTACTACCTGGGCAGAAATGCTATTGGTGACACGATCACGGACTCCTACAACGGCTTTCTTACCTACTGGCCCACGGGCTGCTTTCAGCTTCTTGCTGGCGTGCTTGTTCTTTTCCTTGCCACCGAAGTAGGCTTCGTCAACCTCTACCGGACCGGCAAATAGTGCATGCTCTCCATTCCATGATTGTCGAATACGGTGGGCCAGATGCCACGCTGTCGTCTGGGTTATGCTAAGGTCACGATGCAGCTTCATGCTGGATACGCCCTTGATACTGGTAGTCATGATGTAAATGGCTAATGCCCATACCTGGTATCCCAGTTTGGAGTCCTGCATTACAGTCCCTATGCGGACACTGAATCGTTTACGGCAACTACGGCAACGATAAGGCATGCTAGGATGTTTGGCGCCAGACTGTACGTTCTTAGACGCACAGTGCGGGCAAACAGGAGTGTCGCCCCAACGCTTCATTGCGAACCATGCTTCGGCTGATGGGTCGTCTGGAAACATTTTGGTTAGCTTGATCAAGGACACTCCTTCACGATCAGCCCGTCCAGGGCCATTGGTGTTTCTGTTGTTTCTTTTCTTTGAAGGCATTTAGTTAGGTCATCAATCTATCACGGGATGGTGCCCATTTTCGGTATAGTCGGTTCCCGCTATTCGCGACCAAACTGCAATTATTTCAACAATTTAACGCGTGGGCAGTCAGCTATATAACTCCCTTTCAGTACCCCGGGTACCCTGTGCCGACCGCCCTTGTACAAACGGAGGTCCTATCTTTCCCTTGATGACAACGCGCACCGTTCGTAATCCTTGCCCTTGCCTCCGGTTCCTGCAACACCCCGCAGCCCGTAAACATTGTGCTGATCCTAGTCGATGACTTGGGATACGAAGCCTTGGGTGTCTACGGTGGCCTGAGTTATGAAAGGGAGTTATTTGGCTAAGTGCCGCGCGTTTTCGCAGGCGTTACTTTTTGTGCTTTGGTGGTGCAGACAGGATGGCTTTCGCCAGTTTTTCATAATCGGTTCCCGCTTTTCACGAAAAGACTGCAATTATTTCAAATGACTCAACACGTGGGTATTCATGCTATATAATTGCCATAAATTAGGGAGTTATATACCACAGTGCCATGCCCGAAACGGTTAGTGCATACCGCAATATCACATACAGGCTGTTGCCCGGAAGTCGGAGTAACGCCAAGCACCTTGTTGGATTAGCGGGTGCGTGTAGGTTTGTGTGGAATGCCATCCTCGCAGAGCAGAGCGAGGCGTACAGGAAAGCGAAAGAGGCTGGAGAGAAGCCGCCCTCGGTAAGCTTCTTCTCGCTGGGGAAGCGGTTCACGGCGCTGCGCCGCACGGTCGAGGGGCTACCTGAATACTCCTTTGGTGTCGTTAGATACACATTGAAATATCAGGCGGATGCATGGAAGGCATTCTTCAAGGAGAGTAAGAGAAGACCGAGATTCCATTCCAGACGTGGTAGTACGCCTTCGTTCACGATCCCGGATAACGTAAGGGTTCGGGATGGCAAGCTGTATATCCCGAAAGTGGGATATATGGCGCTCCGCAGGCGGGGAGGCAACCCGTACCCTGATGGTATACCCGTGAAAGCCACTGTAAAGAAGAACGCCGGCAAAGGGTATGCTGTCATCTGCTACAAGATGGAGGCACCCGTAATAGAGGATACCGGCGGTGCTGTAGGCATTGACCGTAATTGCGGGCAGGTCGCTATGGTCTCCACAGAGGGCGATACAAGCATTATCAGACAACCGGATACGAAGCGTCTTGATGCCAAGTTGAAGCGGCATCAGCGAAGACTGGCGAGACAGAAGAAAGGCTCCAACCGTCGTAACAGGCGGAAGCATAGAATCGCCCGCATACAGCGCAAGCGTGCTAACATCCTCAAGAATGCGAACCACCAGGTAAGTCGCAGTATTGCTAAATGCTCCTTAACGGTGATACTGGAGGACCTAAAGATCAAAGCGATGACACGTTCAGCTAAGGGGACGATGGAGAGCTTTGGTACAATGGAAATTATACACCGATGGAGTTTTCTTTCGCTGGACGGTTGATCCGCAAGAATTGACAGATCTTGCCGACTCTACGCCAGATATCCATATGCGGCAGGCACGCCAACGCCCGCAGAACGTGATAGACCGAATGCCTTCATTAAAACGATAGTATGATGGGACGTTTTCTGATACTGCTGATTCTTCTCGTTGGGGCCTGCAAGTCAGAGCCCGCACGCCCCCATGTTGTGGTCCTGCTTGCGGATGACATGGGTTACGGCGACATCGAGCGCTACAATGCCAATTCCAGGATTCCAACCCCCCACCTAAACCGCATGGCAGACGAAGGCATCCGCTTCACCGACGCCCATTCGCCGTCTGCCGTTTGCACGCCGACTCGCTATGGTCTGCTCACGGGGCGCTACGCCTGGCGCACTCACCTGAAGCAGTGGGTCCTCGTGGGGCATTCACCCAGCCTGATAGATTCTACACGCCTAACACTACCCAAGCTGTTTCAAAAGCACGGATACGTCACCGGTGGGTTCGGAAAATGGCACTTGGGCCTGGGCGAACGCGACTCCACGCACTACACCCTGCCGCTTGATCCTGGCCCCGTGTCCAGTGGCTTCGAACACTACTTTGGGATCCCTTCATCGCTTGATTTCCCTCCCTATGTGTACATCAGAAATACAAGCGTTGAAGAATTGCCGACCGATTGGATTGAGGCAAGTGCGCACCGGCGCCAGGGCGGTGGTGGCTTTTGGCGCGCCGGTGGCATCGGACCGCAGTTCAGGCATAGGGATGTGTTGCCAAGAATCACAGACGAAGCCATCGCCTTTATTCGTGAGCATGCTTCGCGGGATCCCATCTTTCTGTACGTAGCCTTCAGCGCCCCGCACACGCCATGGCTCCCCTCGGACACATCCAGATACACCACCGGGGCGGGCTATTACGGCGACTTTGTTGCGGATGTGGACCAGTCGGTTGGCCGCATCCTTGAGGCAATTGATGGCTTGGATCGAAATTCTCTTGTCCTGTTTACCAGCGATAATGGCGCACACTGGCCTCAACAGGACCGCGTGACCTTCGGACACGACGCGAATGGCCCGTGGCGCGGGCAAAAGGCGGATATTTGGGAAGCCGGCCACAGGGTCCCCTTCATTGCCCGCTGGCTGGGAATAATAGACTCGGGAAGAACCAGCGATCACCTCATTTCACACACCGACCTTCTCGCAACAGCAGCATCTCTCCTCGGGGCGACGCTACCTGACGGTGCGGGCGGGGACAGCATTGATTTTCTCGCTGGCATGCTTGGCGTGGGCACAAGCGCTCGTACATCAATGATCCATCATTCGGGCGATGGCATGTTTGCGCTTAGAGACAGAAACTGGAAACTGATAGAAGGGCGGGGATCTGGTGGCTTCACACGCCCGCAGCGGCTGACCCCAAAAGAAGGTGAACCTCCCGGTCAGCTATACAACCTGGCAGATGATCCTGCCGAGGTGCATAATCTGTATGCCGCAGCCCCCGAAACAGCAGCCCGTCTGCTAGAGCAATTAGAACACATCATAAGCACCCCTAAAAGCCAATGAAGGTACCATCTTTTTTCGCTCTTGTCCTCGGTTTGATTGCCGCTACAGGAAGCACTGCACAGCCTGCTCCCCCGCACATCGTCTTTGTTACCGGTGATGAAGAGTACCGCTCCGAAGAGTCAATGCCTATGCTCGCGCGCATTTTGGAGCGCGACTATGGATTTCGGGCCACGGTCCGCTTTGCTCTTGATGACGAAGGTATGGTGGATCCGAATGTTCTGAACAATATTCCTGGACTAGAGGCATTGGAAGATGCCGATATGATGGTGCTCTTTACGAGATTTCGGGCGCTACCGGATGAGCAACTGCATCATATCCTGTCGTTTGCCGAATCCGGTAGACCGATGGCGGGCTTCCGCACCGCAACACATGCATTCCTGTACATGGAAGACTCCACACGCGCGCGCTACAATGATGATTGGCCGCAGCAGGTTTTTGGGCAGCATTGGATTACCCACCACGGACATTTTGCGGATGGTGATGCTCCACTGACTGATGTAGCCCTCATTGAAGGCCAGCAGGACCACCCCATTCTGCGCGGTATCGAACCCTTTCGGGCATTTTCATGGCTCTACCACGTTCACGGAGGCGACCATGAGCTCTACGGAGACAGTGCCCCACTTCTGATGGGAACATCGCTCCGCTCCAACCACGCCGATAACAATCAATTAGACCAGTTTCCGCTGTCCAATCCGGTCGCATGGACCAAGACGTATTCGGGTAGCTCCGGTGAAGCTGCCCGCGTATTCTTCACCACACTGGGACATCCGTACGATTTTCGCGAAACGTCTATGCGCCGGCTCGCACTAAACGGTATCCTGTGGGCGCTCGGGCACCCCATCCCGGAGGGGGGCGCTGAGACGGAGTTCGTAGGTCTCTATGAACCGAATAATTCCGGCTTCGGGGAACGCTTCAAGCCCGGCCTCCGGCCATCGGATTTCTGACTGAACCTATTCATCGGGCAAATGCCGTACCATCAGATTGCGGTACTGTACGCGACTGCCGGGATCGTGGGCCTGCAGGGCAAACGTACCGGAACCCAAGCACCTGTCTCCAGAAGGCGAGGTCTCTGTGTAATCCACGACGGTAACGTCGTTTATACGGATTATGATGCTCTTGCCGCGCACAATAACATGCTGGGTGAACCACTCGTCGTCAGCCACCGGTGTCTCCATGACATCGGAGATCCCGTAAAGGCTTCCAGTGCGCTTGGGGTCTCCCTTGTAGGTGTTGTTTACCTGCGCCTCGTACCCCTTGGACGGCCATCCTGATTCTTGGTACGCGGTATGAAAATAAAGGGAGTTATATGGCTGAGTGCCACACGTTTTCGCAGGAATTACTTTTTGTGCTTTGGTGGTGCAGACAGGATGGCTTTCGCCAGCTTTTCATAATCGGTTCCCGCTTTTCACGAAAAGACTGCAATTATTTCAAATTACTCAACACGTGGGTATTCATGCTATATAATTACCATCTATTAGGGAGTTATATACCACAGTGCCATGCCCGAAACGGTTAGTGCATACCGCAATATCACATACAGGCTGTTGCCCGGAAGTCGGAGTAACGCCAAGCAGCTTGCTGGATTAGCGGGTGCGTGTAGGTTTGTGTGGAATGCCATCCTCGCAGAGCAGAGCGAGGCGTACAAGAAAGCGAAAGAGGCTGGAGAGAAGCCGCCCTCGATAAGCTTCTTCTCGCTGGGGAAGCGGTTCACGGCGCTGCGCCGCACGGTCGAGTGGCTACCTGAATACTCCTTTGGTGTCGTTAGATATACATTGTAGTCAGATACCCATTGAAATATCAGGCGGATGCATGGAAGGCATTCTTCAAGGAGGGTAAGAGAAGACCGAGATTCCATTCCAGACGTGGTAGTACGCCTTCGTTCACGATCCCGGATAACGTAAGGGTTCGGGATGGCAAGCTGTATATCCCGAAAGTGGGATATATAGCGCTCCGCAGGCGGGGAGGCAACCCGTACCCTGATGGTATACCCGTCAAAGCCACTGTAAAGAAGAACGCCGGCAAAGGGTATGCTGTCATCTGCTACAAGATGGAGGCACCTATAATAGAGGATACCGGCGGTGCTGTGGGCATTGACCGTAATTGCGGGCAGGTCGCTATGGTCTCACAGAGGGCGATGCAAGCATATTCAGACAACCGGATACGAAGCGTCTTGATGCCAAGTTGAAGCGGCATCAGCGAAGACTGGCGAGACAGTAGAAAGGCTCCAACCGTCGTAACAGGCGGAAGTATAGAATCGTCCGCATACAGCGCAAGCGTGCTAACGTCCTCAAGAATGCGAACCACCAGGTAAGTCGCAGTATTGCCAAATGCTCCTCAACGGTGATACTGGAGGACCTGAAGATCAAAGCGATGACACGTTCAGCTAAGGGGACGATGGAGAGCTTTGGCACAAACGTCAAACAGAAGTCTGGCCTCAACCGTGGGATACTGCGAACAGGTTGGGGCCAGCTGGATCAGATGCTGGGCTATAAGTGCCGCAAGGTGATAAAGGTTACCGCTGCCTATATCAGTCAGCGGTGTTCTGCGTGTGGGCACACAGAAGCGAGTAACCCTAAGACACGGAGCAAATTCAAGTGTATGTCCTGTAGACATGCGGATCATGCAGACCTGAATGCAGCTGCAAACATACTGGCCTCCGGGATTGGGGCTGCTGCACGGCGAGGGGCGTTTGGGTTACCGCCCCCTATGACCCGTGAAATTGATACAAGTGCCTCACGGTGTACAGTTGGTCACTCACGTAATATAATTCCCAAAATAAATGCCGGAATTTGCTCTGGAAGCCGTCCGAACATCTGCCTTGAAATGAAAATTGGTAAAGTCGGTCGTAGCCACATAAAACAGGTGCGCCCGCTCTCCGTGGGCAACGATGGTCCCCTCCTCTACAGCAAAGGAAGCAGGGTACTCGGAGGCCTTCCAGCCATCCAACGATTCACCGTTGAAAAGCGAAATCCATGACGTATCGGCATCCTGAGCGCTGGCCGACCATGCCGTAATAAACATGAACCCCGCAATAAGCATGTTCCGCATCGTCATCGTATTCTCGTCTGATCTAAAGTCGGAAAGTCCTCCGGTAAAGGCAATGTAACAACGCCGAGCGCGAGCCACTGCACGCTGCGTGCCAGAAGCGTCCTGAACCCCACGCAACGTAGCGCGCGGTCATCTTCCTGCCCGGCCCACAAGTGTCCCGGCAGGAGCGTCAGCACCTTGCCCTCGCCATAAGGGATCCACCATACCATCAGTTCATGCTTGCCCGTACCCCCGTGTTCGGGACTTGAATATGCTGTGGCAAGGACATGCAGGTTTTCGGCGGGTCCGCGCTGGCCGTGATAAAGTTCGTCGTAGGGATGCAGCCACTCAGTGGGAAAGCCTCTGAATATGGGATGCTCAGGGGCACGCGTGGTGATACTCCAATCGTGCAGCCTTCCATGCCCGGCACCAATGCCGTCGCCTGCCGGGACACGTACCAGTTCGCCATCGTTATCAACGAATACACGGTCACCGCCATCTGGACCTCTCCACAACAGTCCCACCATTTGCTCAAACGCCTTCCATCCGGGGAAAGGATTGTTGGCAGCATGCTGCATCACAACAGTCCCACCTTCCGCGACATACATTTCAAACGACCGCCGCAGGTCTTCCGGCCATTGCTCACCGTTGTACGCGGAGACAACCACATCATACAAAGAAAAATCCACGTCAAATCCTTCCCACGAGGCATCCTGCGCGGGAGTCAGGACGGTATTCACCTCGAAGTAATCTCCTTCATTGAGAATAGCCTCCAAATGAGCCACTGTCCGTTCCCAGTCATGGTTGTTTTGACCGGTAAGGATCAGCACACGTGGGACTAACAGCAGCCCGGCGAGAATATATAATAGCATCGCGTCTAACTTTTTGTAAGCCTCAGCCTATAGTACTGCCCAGCACACACTCCCGCAACCATCCTGCGTCGATCTATCCGCCGCGCTTAGCATTCCGCGCCCGCAACCGCCGCACGACCTCATCCGCGACAGCACCCACAAGGATTACCGCCCCTATCATCCTCCCTTATTCATAACGGAGTTAAGTGGCGGGGGCGGCGTGCCATTCCTTGTTGGCTGAAAATCCGGTCGGTGCCGGCTGGAACGGCTATAATGTACAGATTCTGCGCTCATCCTGACACCCCTGATTGTAGTTCTGATCAAAGAATTATGGACTTTTGCAGCGGTTATCAAGCCCGCAAGTATCTGCCGCGTGATTTACGGTGTCGTTGCCGTGTTGCAGGCAGATTCAGGCGCGTTTCTCCTTACTGAACAGCCTATATGAGCCCTTTTTGCACGCGCTGACACCGCGGTAGCAGCTTCAAGCGTACCATCTGCAGGTATGCTAACCTTCCACGCGGGTGTAACGACCTAAACGCGCCAATCCTATCATCCAATACCGCACGCATCGCACCACGATCGAACTCCTGTTCCGGCAGTAGGCAGTCTTATTGGCAGGACTGATCACGGTACGCGTGATTTACGACCTCGTTGGCGCGTTTTCGGCGGTTTTGGGTGCTATTCAGTCCGGTGAACGTCTGAGAACAGCCCTTTTGGGCGCTCCGATACGGCTTTGGCTGGGGCATGCGTGTCCTCCGCTCATGGCGAGTGACGCGGTACATCGTCTACAGAGGCCTTACACCGCGCCTCTATAGCGCTATTACCCCCTAATTGGCGGCCGAACCTGTCACATAGCACGATCCAGCACCCATTATCGCACGCACCGTGGCATTGCACGACCGTATCCATCTTTCAGCATATACTATCGCTGCGGAGCTGTACGCGTTTCTACAGTAGAGCTGCTTACAGCTTCGGTGGTTTGTCCAGGATAATATTGTCCTGCTTAACGACTCCACCTCACTAATTGACCTGTACGCATGATTTACGGCCTCGTTGGCGTGTTGCAGGCAGATTCAGGCACGTTTTTCCTTACTGAACAGCCTATATGAGCCCTTTTGCACGCATGCACACCGTGGTAGCGGCTTCAAACGTGCCATCTGCAGGCATAGTGGACAGCCACGCGTGTATGTAGCAACGTAAACCCGTCAATCCTACCAACCACGCTACGATGCGCCCTCCAATTCCGCACGCATCGTACCACGACCGTACTCATGTTCCGGCAAGCACTTATGGATCGTACGCGCTGCAATAATGCTGATGATAATTACGACACCTTCTTAGCACAGGGTAGTCTTTTCACATTCGCCTTGGCTCCCTTGATGACTACCCCTCCGTGCACAGCCGTAGGCTCCTTATTGGCCGGATAGATCACCGTTTGGATTCCCCCACCTTCCTGCGGGAATCGTCTCAAGGTATGCATCGCGCATATGCTGCGGGAAGCGCCGATATCTTTCAACCGGTATCCAACCAGGAGACACCATGTTGACGGTGATGCCATCTGGTGCCAGCTCCGTTGCCAGACTTCTTGACAATCCCACCTGTCCGGCCTTGGCAGCGGCGTAGGCGGAGAAGGGGGCAACGCCCAGCGAATACACCTCCGATATTATGTTCACAATACGCCCCCACTTGTTCTTCTTCATTGCAGGCAGGCAGGCACGCGCGAGTCAACAGGAATGGGCTCTTTATGAAAGAGTCCACCATACGACTGTAATCCTCCCAGTCGTAGTCCTCAATATGCCTCTGGGATTGTGCGGGCGTAGCGTTCGGTACCAGGATGTCAATGGAGCCTAGGTCCTGGTTTATTTGCCGAACTAGCTTGTCGACATCCTCCTCCTTCGTGACATCGGCGCGAACCAGTATCCCGCGCCCCCCGCCGCCTGAAATTCTGCAAAGGTCCTTTGTGCGCGTTCCTCGTTGTTAGCGAACATTAAAGGCTACATGAACGCCAGCGCGGGCGAGGGCAAAGGCTGTAGCTTTTCCGAGATCTGTAGAACTGCCTGTAACGAGCGCAATGCGACTGGCTGAAGTCAAACACATCTTCCCGAACCAGCACCGAGCCGTGGCATCCTCACTCGGGGCGGCCAACAAGCGCGCAGGGGCCGCACCCGATTCCGGCAGCGCCTCCTGTCAAGCACAGAAATCTCCCCGCCTCACGCTTACGTGCCTACGTGCCACGTAAACCAAACCGCACTTGGCCACCGCTACCGGTGACCAACGCCATCATCCCTATCCGTCGGACCCTTCTTCATCCATCATCTCCTCATCCATCATCTCCTCATCCATCATCTCTTCGCCATCCATGTCCTCCATATCCATATCATGGCCGGTGGAATCGTCATCCATGTCTATGTCGGACATGCCTTCATCGGCATCCATCATGTCATCAGACTCATCCATCATCTCCATGTCATCCATCATCTCCGCCTCATCCTGTGCAGCTTCATTGCTACACGCCGAGACCAAGAAAAACATCATGCAAAAGCTGACAATCAGAAGGTTTTTAATCGTGTTCATGTCTCTTGCGAGCTTGATTTAAAAGATTGTTAGGGGAATTAAGGCAAATCAGTTGAAGAATACAACTTTTTTTCCACTGCACCGCACATATCCCGGCGCCACGAGCATTTATCCGGCGTTTTCTTGCTCTAGTTTTGGTCGTATTGGGGTTTTTTCATGAATTGGCAACCGAACGGTCAAGAAAATTGCACCACCCATTGCGCCGAAGCCGGACAAACGTTGAGACCGCACGGGTCATGTCCGAACGCTTTTATTTTGGTGCTACGCGATACATATTGATGGTGCGAGTCCAGTTGCTGCATGATTGAAGGTCGAAGGTTGGGTGCCCACGCAAATGTTACATATGGATGCGCTGTTGTGACCTCGGATCCCGTTTGCCTGGGCCTATCGGCCATCGTCATGGGATATGGCATACACCTGGTCGCAGAGACTGGCTCGGATGGCATGAAATCCAGCGTGCATAACGTATGGCTTTGGGCTCCATAGTGTCGGGATGGTTACGCAGGCCGCAAGTCCAGAAAGGGCCCAAGCGGTTTCTGACTCCTATTGATGCAGCAGGTATCGGATGCCTGTTGGCCTACGGCCTGCTTGCCTGGACCGTCCGGGCCGGCGGTGACCCACCGCTGCGCCTGTTTCTTAGCATTGCTGTCTGGGTCGCTGCGATCATTCTTGGTCTTTTTTGCTATTGCCGTCGCCATCCTGACGCAAGAATCTCTCTCACGAGGCTAATTGGATGGGCTGTTGTCTTCCGAGTCTGCGGTCTGGTCGGCGGCCCGTTTTACGAAGACGACTTCTACAGGTACCTGTGGGATGCCTTTCGTTTCATCCAGGATGGTACCCCTTACAGTCTGCCCCCGGAGGCATTTTTTGGTGATGCCCGGGTACCGGATCAGTTTCAAAGAATATTGGACGGCATCAACTACCCTGAGTTGCCGACAATCTACGGTCCGGTGACACAGCTCGTATTCCTTACGGGATACGGTATCAGCCCCGGCAGCGTCACCGCATTGCAGGCGCTGATGGTAGTCTTCGACCTGATGACCATTGGCTTGCTGATTCGACTGGCACCGCTACCGGGAGTACTGCTGTACGCTTGGAATCCTCTTGTGATCAAGGAGATCGCCTTTACCGCGCACCCTGACGGAGTCGCCATATTTCTTGTGCTCGCGGCAGTGCTATTTGCCCTGCAGGACAGATGGCACGGCGCTGCCGCCTTCCTGGCACTTGCTGTGGGCGCCAAAGTCATTGCACTTGCCGTTGTACCGTTTGTCCTGGTGCGTGCCCGACTACGCCACTGGGGTCTTTTTGCAGCGGTGTTGGGGTTACTCTATTTGCCTTTTGTGCTGCAAGGCAGTACGGACTTGCAGTCGCTACTCGTGTTTGCACGAGGTTGGGAGTATAATGCGGCCTTTCTCGGTCTACTAAAGCCTTGGTTACCGTACTACCTAGCACGAGGGCTGTGCGGTCTGCTGCTCACATTGATACTGGCTGGCTACTACCTGTGGTTCAGAAACAACACTTCAAGGTCGGTTGTCAGGGGTGACTGGGTCTACGGCGGAGTGTTGGCCCTCGGGCCGGTCGTAAATCCCTGGTACCTTCTTTGGCTTCTACCCTTCGCGGCCATCCGTCCAAGTGCTTGGGCATGGACCGCTTCCTTCGCAGTCTTATTAGCGTATGTCTCCGGCCTGAACCTTAACGATCTGGATATGCATCCCTTCGGTCACCCTTTCTGGGTGCGCCCCGTAGAGTATGGGCTCATTTTCGCAGCGCTGATATACGACATTTTCAGGAGACACCCATCGGGTGCAGAGAAGTGCCCTCCAGCGTAGGGATGCAGCATGCCACTTGCTAACAACCATCAGCCTCAATTGCAACCGCGATCAGCTCAGTGATCCTGTCGTCGTTAACTGGCGTTGTGAAGTAATTTCACCAGCGGAATGCCCTCGTTTATAATGTACTTCACCGGACGGATACGAAAGGGAAGTTGTTGTCGCATGGGCGCAGCAAGGAGAAGCGCAGTGATTGTCCGTTGGTTACGCTGGCGCTCACCCTGGATGGTTCGGGGTTCTCCCGCAATGTGCAGATCCTGCCGGGCAATGCAGGGGAACCGGCAACACTCAAAGAGGCGATTGAGAAACTAAACGGCGGTACGCCCACAGTGATTATCGATTCCGGCATTGCGACGGAGCAGAATCTGCAGTACCTGAAAGAACAGGGACTGGACTGGATCACCGTGGAGCGTTCCAAAGCCCCTCCAGTCCCCGAAAACAAGCCGGATCAACAGTTTACGACCGCAGGGGGAGTCAAGATCAAAGCCTGGAAGGTCACCAAAAAGGAAAAAGATGTTGAAGATGTTGAAGATGAAAAAGACGTTGAAGACAATGCGGAACTGCGCGTGTTTGTGCACAGTGAGGCCAAGCAGGCGAAGGAGGATCAGATCCTTGAAACCCAATGCAAGAAGTTTGTGAAGGCGCTCACTACACTACATGAGGGGCTCTCGAAACCCGGGTACTTGAAGAACTATGAAAAGGTCACGATAAAGGTTGGTCGTCTGAAGGAAAAGTACAAGAAGGTCTCACACCTGTATGAGGTAGAGGTCAGCAAAAAGGAGGGCACCAAGCATGCAGAATCCGTTACGGTGACCCGGCGTGCGTCGCATGCGCGTCGCACCCAGGCCAGCGGAGGGTATGTGCTTCGGACCAGTCATACCGGATGGTCGGTGGAAAAGGTTGCACAAAATTACTGGCGACTTACAGAGATTGAGCGCACATTCAGAGTCATGAAATCGGACCTCGGTCTACGGCCCATCTACCACAGCAGAGATGACCGCATTGAAGGGCATCTGTTCATCACGGTACTGGCTTATCATGCTGCCCATCTGGTTCGCACCAGACTCAAGGAACACGGGATTCATGATAGTTGGGCGACGATCCGAGACAGGTTGAACAGGATTCGTCGGACTACGACCAAGATGGTTAAGAACCAATATCGGTACCTGATCACGGAGGTGGATCAGGATCTGCCTCCGTGTATGGTACAGTTCTTTGCGGTACTGGGATACGTGTATGATCCCGATGCGACCCGCACCGTGACCGAGCATGTGGAGGAAGCGAGTGCATCGGTGAGCCAGAAGCCTCCAGACTCATGACGTATGGTCCCTTCACAACGGTTGAGATAGCGTACTCCAGATGGAGCCACCAGAGCTACGTCCGATGGAAACGATCCGAGATAGATCGCAGCGAAACAGGCGGCAAAACACCAGGTAATCAGGGATTCAAACCACCCTAACCCAACTCCAACCGATCCGGTAAATCTCACCATCCATTGTTCCTGAAAAAACGGTCCAAATATGGCCACGGGAGAATTCCGTAGGTTAGTAGCACTACGAAATGGCGAAGTTAGGTTGGATTATTTGAAAAAATTGCAGTCTTTTCGTGAAAAGCGGGAACCGATTATGAAAAACTGGCGAAAACCATCCTGTATGCACCACCAAAGCACAAAAAGTAACTCCTGCGAAAAAGCGTGGCACTCAGCCATATAACCCCCTACTTTTTCCCATCGCTGCACTTTGGCAGGGAATAAGAAACAGAATTAGATGCGTCTTCGGCTGTTGGGATGTGTTGCGGCCCTATTGATTCAGGGGTGTACGTCATCTCAGAGCGGCGTTGAGCTGCCTGAGATCGTTGACTACAATTTTCACATCCGCCCGATTCTTTCCAATTCGTGCTACGTTTGCCACGGACCGGATGAAAGCACAAGGGAAGCCGACCTGCGTCTTGATCTTCGTAACGCCGCAATAGCTAAGCGCGAGGGTGGAGGCCGCGCTATTGCGCCCGGGCGCCCGGGCCGGAGTCTTCTGATTGACCGCATCAGTTCGGAGGATCCGGAATTCCGGATGCCGCCGCCAGAAATGAATACCGTCCTCTCTGCGCGCGAGGTAGCTTTACTGAAAAAATGGGTAAACCAAGGCGCAGAATACAAGGAACACTGGGCATTCCTGCCATTGCGGGAACCGCCGCCAGATGCGGCAGGCATTGATCATTTTGTTGACAAACGTCTGGCTGACGAAGGCTTGGAGCCTGCTGCGCCCGCCGCCCGAGAAGCCTTGCTGCGAAGGGTATCATACGTACTCACCGGGCTCCCTCCTTCTCCCGGCCAGGTGGAAGCCTTCGCAGGTGGTCGAGCCTATGAGGATGTGGTCACGGACCTACTTGATTCTCCCCGTTACGGTGAACGATGGGCCCGCCACTGGATGGACCTCGTGCGGTACGCTGAATCGAAAGGACACGAATTTGATTACACCATTGACAATGCGTGGCTATATCGCGACTACCTGATCCGAGCCTTTAATCAGGATGTGCCCTACGATCAGCTTATCAGGGAACACCTTGCCGGCGACCTGCTCTCCTCACCCCGCAAGAACCCGGAAAGAGGGTACAACGAATCAGTCATCGGCACATCATACTTCTATCTGGGCGAAGGCAAGCATAGCCCCGTTGACACGCGTGTTGACGAGTCCGAGCGCTTTGAAAACATCATTGACGTCACTTCCAAGACCTTCCTGGGCCTGACGGTGGCCTGCGCACGGTGCCACGACCACAAGTTTGACCCGATCCCCACGACGGATTATTACTCCATGTACGGGATGGTGGAAAGTTCGCGATATGCCGCCTCGCCGTTGCTATCCTCCCACTATACCGCACAACTGGATACGTTGCGGTTATTGCAAGAGGACTTTCGTGCGGATATCGGGCGCGTGTGGACCAGGCACGTTGCTGATGCAAGGCCTGTGACAAGCGTGACCAGCAGGCCGGAAAATACCCGCAGCGGCTTGCCATCGCTTGAACCGGTCGCCGCAGAAGTCCTAGGAGATTTTCGGGATGGTACGTTTGATGGCTGGTTCCCGGAGGGCCCCGCGCTGCAACGGAGCTCCGGTTCCGGCGCACCCATGATTCGGGCGGGGCGCCTTGATAGCCTGGCAGCGGGATATATCACGAGCCTGCATCCCACACGCGGTATCCCGGCTGCACTGCGGTCTCCCACCTTCACCATTGAGCGTGACAGTATTCTGGTGATGGCCGCCGGGTACAAGTCCACGATCAGGATTGTGATTGACAACCTTCAGCTCGTCCAGGCTCCAATCCACGGAGGGATCATTAAAGCGGTGGAGACTGACAGGCTGGCACCGTATATGTTTGATGTGGAGATGTGGAGCGGACGCAAGGCATATGTAGAGATCATCGCGGGCACGTACCACAATCGAGACCATATCACAAATCTACACCAGCTAAACCGCAACGACTCGTCCTATTTTGACGTGGCGTACGCAGTCGCGTACGATGACGGACCTGCTATGTTACCGCCGAGCCCCCCGCAAAAGGTGGACCTTGGGGCCAGCATAAACGCATGGGCGGCCGGCACCGCCTCGGTGCCGCAAATTGAGGCTCTCAATGACGCTATGCGAACCGGAGCCTTGAGCCGCCCGAATGTTCAAACCTACGGGACGGCCGTGCAGCAGATTACGGCGAGACTGGAGGACGTAATGCATTTTGTGGGATTGGTTGACGGAGACACCGTGATGAGCCCCGTCTTTGAACGGGGCAACGTGCGTACGCTGAAGGGAGACCCTGTCCCCCACCGCTTCCTTTCAGTGCTGGATCCCACCTTAACTTCGTTTACAGAATCTGCGAGCGGCAGGCTGGGCTTCGCGGATGCGATCGTACGCCCCGATAATCCGCTAATGGCTCGTGTGATGGTCAATCGCCTCTGGCACCACGCGCTTGGGGCGGGCATCGTGACCACAGTTGACGATTTTGGCGCGCAGGGGGCACTGCCGACGCACCCGGGACTATTGGATTACCTGGCGCGACGCTTTAAAGACCTCGACTATTCTGTTAAGGGCATGCTACGGGAGATTGTGATGTCGAATGCTTTTCGGAGAGCTGCGGGGAGTGTACGGTCAGATCCAGGCAACCGCCTGTTGAGTCACTACCGTATTCGGCGGCTGGAAGCGGAGACAATACGCGATGCACTCCTCGCCGTGTCGGGCCGGCTTGACACAACCATGTACGGTCCTCCGGTACCTATCCATCTCACGGAGTATATGGAAGGACGTGGCAGACCCCCTGTTTCCGGCCCTTTGGACGGCGAGGGCCGACGGAGCGTATATGTTGCGGTACGACGAAATTTTCTTTCTCCCATGATGCTGGTCTTTGATATGCCTATCCCGTTCTCAACCTTCGGGGCGCGGAATACGAGCAACGTCCCATCCCAGTCACTGACGATGCTGAATGACCCATTCGTAGCCAACCAGGCGCGGGAATGGGGCGCGCGTGTGGCCGGGATGCGGGAACTGAATTTCGACAGCCGGATCGAATACATTTACGTGACAGCTTTGTCCCGACCTCCGGAAGTTGACGAGGTAGCTCAGGCTCGCGCATTTATTGAGCAAGAAACGGCCCGGCTGGGATTAAACCCCGATGAAGGATGGAAGCATAAGGAGGTCTGGACAGCCTACTGCCATGTCGTGTTTAATTTGAAAGAGTTTGTTTTCCTGATCTGATGGCTACCCCGCATCGATTGAGATGCCGCATGACGCGGCGCGAAATGCTCACCATGTGCCGCAACGGGTTTGGCGGTGTGGCGCTTATGGGGCTAATGGGTAGCACTCCTTTCGGCAGGATGCCAGCGTCGCTTAATCGGGATCCGTTGGCACCACGAACACCCCACAAGGTACCGAAGGCGCGAAGCGTGATCTTCCTGTATATGGACGGCGGCGTTTCCCAAGTAGACAGCTTTGATCCCAAGCCGCGGCTGACCGCAGAAAACGGGCAAAGCCCCTACGATAAGTTCAAAGTTGATGCCACGCAGTTTGACAGCATTGGAACGATCCTGAAAAGCCCGTGGACGTTTCGTCGTTACGGCGAAAGCGGCCTTGAGGTGAGCGACCTGTTCCCAAACATTGGCCGGTGCGCAGATGACCTGGCTGTCATCCGATCCATGGTAGCAGACTTCCCGGAACACACCAACGCCAATTACTTCCTGCATACCGGGATAGGGATTCAGGGGCGCCCCTCCATGGGAGCATGGGTCAACTACGGACTGGGAAGTGAAAATCAGAATTTGCCGGGCTATGTCGTGCTTGACGGAGGACTCATCCCGCCTGGCGGCCTGGACAACTTCAATAGTGGGTTTCTGCCTGCTTCCTACCAAGGCTCCATCTTCCGGGGGGGCGGACTCGCCAATATCGAATCACAGGATGATTCGCCGGAGCTTCAGCGGCGCAAGATGACCATGCTGCAGCAGACCGATCACCATCTGCTGGGACGCATTGGGCAGGCGGATGCAGTGGAGTCGGCGATTTCCAATTATGAGCTCGCATTCCGCATGCAGGCGTCCGTTCCCGAACTAACCGATTTATCCAACGAATCAGAAGCAACTAAGAAGTTGTACGGAATGGACTCCGGTGACCCTCACACGCGAGGGTACGCTGCGCAATGCCTGTTGGCTCGTCGCCTGGTGGAGCGGGGTGTGCGGTTTGTTGAACTGACATGCCCCCGTGTGGCAGCTGACAGGTGGGATCAGCATTCTAACCTAAAGGTTGGTCATGAGCGTAACGCGCACGCTGTTGACCAACCTATTGCCGGATTACTCAAGGACCTGAAGGGGCGTGGAATGTTTGGAGATACGTTGGTTATCTGGGCAGGGGAATTTGGGCGCACGCCGTTTGCGCAGGGCACTAATGGGCGTGACCACAACCCGTCCGCGTTCAGCATCTGGATGGCTGGAGCGGGTATTCGCGGCGGTACGGTTCATGGCACAACAGATGACTACGGCTACCGCGTTGTGGAGCATGCCACAACCATCCACGACCTGCATGCGACGATGCTCCACCTGCTGGGTATGGACCACAACCGGCTGACCTACCGTTTTAGCGGACGTGATATCCGACTGACAGATGTCGCCGGCAAGGTGGTTGACGCGGTCTTGGCCTGATACCTCAGTTTTGAAGCTCGCCGACTACACCCTGCGGTGATCGGCCAAACCCCAGGTGGAAAGCGGCACAAAGAGGCGAAGGAAGAGACTCCCAAGGCGCTGTATGTATACGAGTTGTACAAAGGATGGCGCGCGTATTTGGGGATTCCGAAGGTGGAGTTGCGCCCTGTGAGAGAGCCGCACGAGGGTATTGACAGTGCCGAGTGGGCCGAGGCGGAGTTTGGTGGTGCGCCATTGGGGGACCACCGACGGTCTACTCGACTCGTAAAGAGTGCGTCCATGTTGGCCGATATGGTAGGACACGGCATTACTACCCATACGGATGCAGATAAAGCGGCAATAAAGGGGCATTACCGGTTATTGGAGAGCAGGAAGTACAAAACGGTAACGCCGGAGAACATTTTGGCGCCGCATCGTGCGCGCACGATAGAGCGGATGCGTGACCAGGATGTAGTGTTATGCGGCCAGGCCACGACGAAGTTGCGGTACAATACGCGACCGGCGTGTACGGATTTGCAGGTAATAGGGAATAATCAGACGACGGCAAAGACGAGAGGGTTGCCTTTGCATGCGACGCTGGCGGTGACGGAGGATGGATTGCCGTTGGGGGTGCTGCGTTGCAGCTACCGGGATCCGGAAGAGGGTCCGCATGCTCCGCGGACGCAGCAGCGGATGGACGGGTATGCGGATATATGCGAAGCTGCAAAGGAAGTGTCGCGCAAGATACAGGTGATATGTGTTGCGGACCGGGAGGCGGACATCGTTGCACTATATGATGCGCAGCGCAGGCAGGCAGGAGCGGAGGTGCTGCTCAGGGCGCAGTACGATCAGAAGCTGTTGGATGGCAGAATGTTGTTTGCGATGTTGTGCGGTGGTACGGCAGCGGGGACAGTAGAGATAGAGATACAGCGGGTGACAGCGCGTGAGCAGTTGTCGGGCAAGCGAGCACGGGCCGGTCGCAGTTACCGTAAGGTCAGTGCGGAGGGTGGAGTTGCCGGATCCGAATCAGGAGGCAGAGCTATTGGTGATGTACGGGGTGCATGTGCGAGAGACGGTGCCTCCGGGGGATGAGAAGCCGGTAGAGTGGATGCTTTTGACCAGTATGTGAGGTAAAGAGCGTAGCGGATGCAGAACGGGTGTTGGCGTTCTATCTCAAGAGGTGGCGGGTGGAAGACTTCTTCCGTGTGCTTAAGAGCGGGTGCAAGGTCGAGAAGTTGAGCTTGCGTACCTCAATGCGTCTGGAACGTGCAATAACGATTTACTGCGTGATTGCTTGGCGCATCCTGTTGTTGGTGCTATTGGGGCGGTTGGTGCAGGAGTTGGACGCGGATATCTATTTCACGGAGACGGAAGTGCGGTTCCTGGCGGGGTAGGCAAGACGGGTACGGCTGCCTAAACCTTCGGGAGTTATATGGCTGAGTGCCACGCGTTTTCGCAGGCGTTACTTTCTTGTGCTCTGGTGGTGTGGACATGCTGGCTTTCGCCAGTTCTTCCAATGTGGTAGGGATGGATTGTTGGATATTGAGAATGTCGTTTGTTACGGGGCGGCCGGGGCGTTTCGTTTCCTGAATCTTGTTACCGGGCTTCGGGGATTTATCTATGCGCATGGCGTTATAGGCTATAGAGTAGCACTAATCCATTGGGGCAGAATACCGAAATGATTTCATGGCGGACATTTGCTTAGAGTAGGAGGCTGCATACATTGCGATCCAGTTTTCACGACAGTCGATCAATTTCAGGACCGATTCCTTGGCTTATATCGGGACGCTCTTGACAATGCGGAAGTACTGGGCGGATCCCGGTACGGGCCACGAAGCGCACCGGACGAACCCATGAGACGCGGGCCATCAAGCACAGACATGGGAAAGCTGGCGCATAACGGCCCTGACCACCGGAATGGGTACGGCGTTGCCAGTAAGCCGTCTGACGGTCGTTATCGGACTGTCAAACTCGTAGCGGTCGGGGAAGCCTTGCAGGCGCAGTATTGCGCGGCCCGTTCGTCTCCGTTCTCCGTCCACGAGCAAGTAGTTGTAGCCGGCCGATGCCCGGAGTGCGCATGAGTACGGATGGCTTGATACGTTGCCGCTTACGTCTGACTATGAAATGAGGGATTTGTACATGAGCCGTTTACCGACCAGTCCTTGAGCAATTATTGTCATTTGCTCCGCTGTGTCGTAGTCGCGTGCATTGTGTCGCCCTGCAAATTCGTTCCCGTACTGCTGTAGGTGTTTCTTGCTCATGTGGTGGTACGTTCTGTAGTACCCACGCTTCAGCAAAGACCGGAAGCTCTCTACGCCATTGGTATGGACCTGCTCACGAACGTATTCGCCACCAACAGAGTGACGTACGTAGGCGTGGTTGTTGCGGCCCCGGTATGTTGACGACCCATCCGTATAGACCTCGGTGTCTTCCGAGATATGGGTATCTACAAACGCATTGAGCGTCTGCCCGTCTGTGTTTTCTACTACCTGGGCAGAAATGCTATTGGTGACACGATCACGGACTCCTACAACGGCTTTCTTACCTACTGGCCCACGGCCTGCATTCAGCTTCTTACTGGCGTGCCTGTTCTTTTCCTTGCCACCGAAGTAGGCTTCGTCAACCTCTACCGGACCGGCAAATAGTGCATGTTCTCTATTCCATGATTGTCGAATACGGTGGGCCAGATGCCACGCTGTCGTCTGGGTTATGCTAAGGTCACGATGCAGCTTCATGCTGGATACGCCCTTGATACTGGTAGTCATGATGTAAATGGCTAATGCCCATACCTGGTATCCCAGTTTGGAGTCCTGCATTACTGTCCCTATGCGGACACTGAATCGTTTACGGCAACTACGACAGCGATAAGGCATGCTAGGATGTTTGGCTCCAGACTATACGTTTATAGACGCACAGTGCGGGCAAACAGGAGTGTCGCCCCAACACTTCATTGCGAACCATGCTTCGGCTGTTGGGTCGTCTGGAAACATTTGGGTAAGCTTGATCAAGGACACTCCTTCACGATCAGCCCGTCCAGGGCCATTGGTGTTTCTGTTGCTTCTTTTCTTTGAAGGCATTTAGTGGGTCATCAATCTATCACGGGTATGGTGCCCATTTTCGGTATAATCGGTTCCCGCTTTACGCGACCACACTGCAATTATTTCAACAATTTAACGCGCGGGCACTCAACTGTATAACTCCCAAACCTTCTACACTGGGCGATGCTATCCTGACCGTCGCGGTGCTCGGCGGCTATCAGAACGGTAGTCGGGATGGACCGCCGGGTTACCAGATCATGTGGCGCGGCCCGGAGATGTTATACCTAACGACACTGGGATACGAAGAACCATGCGGATGCTCGCAAGAGAGTCCGACCATGCCAAAATGAAGGTATGCCCCTCAGTAGACAATGCTCCTACGGGAAGCACCTGCCCGCACGAGGTAATCGCCCACTGCGACCGCGCTACTCGCCCACCGTCATATTACCCGATTTATCGTACCCGTCGGACTGAATGACCTACGAATACCTTGAGCAGCACGCCAACGAAAAGTGATCAGAACTGACGCAAGACTACAAGACTAAATGATTATGACGGCTTGTGGGGAAGCTGTAGGGCTACCCCCGGGAAGAACTGGCAGGCGCCCGCGACCACAAGATCTACCTTGGTACGTCCCCAAGAATTATTGGTCAAAGCTAGTCAACTGCTCCGCGGTAAGACTACTATTGACTTGGTACGCACGCATATTCCGGAACAGTGCGTCATATCCCGATAGTTTGGTTCTGAACCTGCTAACTAGGATGCATAATGCAGGAAATCCCGAGCAGCATCTGCACGACATCAGCGTGACGAAAACGGGCTGGGTATTCCATCTTATTGTTTTTGTTGTGACTCTTTTATTTTACCGGGCTTTATCGTATCATTGCAGCCGAATTATCATCAACGGAGCAAGAAATATGATTCGACTCATTGGTAAGGTTTCTTTCGTTGCCGTCCTACTTGGATTTATGCCGTTGGCTTTGTCGCCATCAGGCTCAATAGGCACCGGTCCAGGGCAGATTAGCCCACGCAAAGCGTACGCCCAAGGCAAGTCACTTACTTTTAAGGTCTTGGCTTGCAAGGAATGCCCCATGCAGAAATCCGACTTGGATGAAGCGAGGGCAATGAGCCTGGCGGCCAGCCTGGAAGCAGCGTACGCGGAGGAGGAGACTGGTTCTCCCGACGACAATGTCATAACGGCACTGTGCAGCCCGGACACTGAAGATTGTGGCATCCGCATGGAGGTCGTGCATTATTTTCTCACCCGCCGGTACAAGCTGCAGGTCCCTGTGCGCGGCATACAACAGGAAATGATTGATGAAGGACAGTAAGGGCGTGAGGTTTATACATACATTACACCGATCACTGGCGGCGCTCTTATTGGGGCTGGCGGCGTGGTTCCCTGCCCACTCAGCCTTAGCCCAGGGCACACCGTGGATAGCGGAACCTCGGACCGGCAGTGTCAGCATTTCCTATTTCAATCAGAATGCTGAAAAGTTTTACCGCGGCACGGAAACGGTAAAGGGACCACTGGAGGCCACAGGAGCCAATCTTGGTCAGAATACAGTGTGGATTTCTGCGAACTACGCGGTTAATGACGCGATTGCCGTGGATCTTCAAACCGCTTGGGCGCAGAGTTTCGTTGACGGTGCGGTCGGCCCGTCTGGGGGCGAAGAGAATTACAACGGGCTATTTGATACCAATGTCTCTGTAACGTGGAGGTTCTTGGATGAGTTGGTAAGCAACGCTCCCAGCGCCGCATTGCGCCTTGGAATCACAATTCCAGGTGGATACGATACTGGTTACATCAACTCATTGGGAGATGGTGGCAGCGGAATTGAAGGATCCGTCATTCTCGGGAAATATTGGACGTATGCTGGTGTGTCTGCGGAACTTGGCTACCGGCACCGAGGATCAACGGAAGTCAATCCGAACGCAGTCGGCGGTTCTGGAGGCGTAGATGTTGATATTCCTTCGGACATATTTGCCAATTTCTGGGTTTTCGTTCCCCTCGGCAGCCGGCTGAGAGCTGCAGCAAATTATCGTATCATTAATGCAACCGACGGGATTGACATCGGAGGAGCCGGTTTTTCTCCGAGCCGGTTTCCCGGGCTGGAAGAGGATAGCCAAATCCTCGGTGGTCAGCTTTTTGCGGATCTCTATGGAAGCCTGAGTGCTCACACTTTCTTCGGTCGGGTGGTCGGTGGCCGCAACACCGCTAGGTCGACTGTTCTTGGCGCCGGCCTGTCTATAGGCTTTGGAGGCAGCTTCGGCGCCGACTTTTAAGTCGCGCGCGATTCCGTCGAATTAGGTTTATCTCCCGCAGCACGACATTTCGCCCGTGCTGCGGGAGTTATCAAGTCCCGCTATCTAATCCCATGTGTTGATGAATCTTTTACAGCACAAACGGCGCTGCGCACCTGTTGGTGCGATTGCCATTATAAGCCTCAGTGTCACGGCCTGCCTCGGGCAGGATAGAGACAATGTATGGGCCGAGCATGATCCCGCAAGTACAGCTTCAATTGATCACAGCAGTTGGCAGTCGGTGCTGGACACGTACTTGGTCACGAACGATTCGTCCGGTGTGCATCTGTTTGAATACGGTGCACTGCAGGCTAATACTGCAGACCGAGAGCGCCTCAATGGGTACCTAGACTATCTGCAGCAACTGCATCCTCGTGAGTACACGCGGGATGAGCAGATGGCCTATTGGATCAATCTTTACAACGCCCTAACGGTGCGCGTTGTAGTGGACGCCTATCCCGTCAGTTCTGTCCTCCAGATTCACGACGGGGAGGCTCCCGGAACAGGTCCATGGAAAGATGTTCGAGCAACCATCGCAGGGAATCCGCTTACGTTGGATAACATAGAGCACGATATCCTGCGCCCTGTCTGGAAAGATAATCGCATCCATTACGCCGTAAATTGCGCCAGCATGGGCTGCCCGGACTTGGCGGCAGAAACATTCTCAGCGGACAACCTGGAACGACTGCTTGAGGAGTGTGCGGTCGCTTTTATAAACCATCCGCGCGGGGTGGAGCTTCTGGACGAGGCGTTTGGCGTCATGTCAAGTATATATGCTTGGTACATGGAGGACTTTGGTGACACGGAACAAGGTGTGATTGAGCATATGCTGCAGTATGCGAAAGGTGATCTAGCCGACCAGTTGGCAAATTTTGAGGGCTCGCTGGATCACGAATATGACTGGAACCTGAACGTACCCGCTGATAAATAGGGGCGAGGTGGTCAGCATTGATTAGAGTCGACCACCTGTAACCGCAAGCACTGAGCCGATTGTCCTGGGTGGATCCGCAAACGATGCGCAGCTTGCTGTGGGTTGTTCCTAATTGAGCCTTTCGCAGAACCACGCGGAAATCGGCGGTGGCAGCGATATTATTGATCTTTTCCAGAACCACGCGGAAAAACGACCATATTTCACCTTTATATCCGAATGAATAGGCGATCCATGATCGCTGAAGACGACGTAGGGTGAATTTGTGTCGGAATGTATGATTTGTGGGCAAATTATTCGTGCTCCTGCTTCGCACAGAGCCCTCTGGCAATCCAAGAGTTCATACATAGCGGGCGGGGAATGACTTCGTGTGGCATCGCAGGCTGTTATTTGCATTGAGGTTCGTGCTAGTTGCGAGCTGCGATGGTGTGATTGAGCCCGACATTGAACCTGTACACTGTACAGTCTGGCTATGTTGAAACGAACCGGCTGTGGTAACAAGAAGCCATAAACGCCACTGATTGTGGCAAGATTGCTACGGACGGTATTTACTGGCATCTGATGGCATGGGACACCTTTGAGGCGCCTGAACCTCCGGGCAACGGTACCCGGAAGCTTGTGCAAGCGCTAGGTCTAAGTTTGGAACGGGATCTTGTAGCCGGAATCGGCTACTCCAGCAGACAGGGGCCAACGTTGTTCTTCTCGCCCCAGCCGGTCGTCGAAGCAGGGGCCGTGTGGACCAGGCTTTGGATGTGTACCACCGTTGGATTGACACTGGCCATACCGCGAAGATGTTCTACACGGAAGTAAGGTGTGCAGGCAGCCGAAGTCTTTCTGAAGAGGACGGACCTGCTCCGCGATACCACGTTTGCACCCCTGCTTAGGCATACGTAAACGCGGCGCCCCGGGCGAAGAAGAGAAAAGGGTCGGTGTGTCCAGAGGCTACTGCACTTGGCGGTCCTGTGTAAGCATTGTTTGCGGATGTCAAGGTGCCACGGGATCTGGAACCGGAGTTGAAGCAGGGGGAGTGTCGACCGGTTCACAGTATCACAGGCGGTTCGTGTGTATGCGTCCCGTCAAGTAGGTAGTAAAGCGGTCTTGGGGTTGTTTTGGGGAGTTATATTGCTGAGTGCCACGCGTTTTCGCAGGAATTACTTATTGTGCTTTGGTGGTGCAGACAGGATGGCTTTCGCCAGTCGTGGAATACTGCGAACAGGTTGGGCCCGCTGGATCAGATGCTGAGCTATAAGCGAGTAACCGTAAGACGCAGAGCAAATTCACGTGTATGTCCTGTGGACATGCGGATCATGCAGACCTGAATGCGGCTGCAAACATACTGGCCTCCGGGATTGGGGCTTCTGCACGGCGAGGGGCGTTCGGGTTACCGACCCCTATGACCCGTGAAATTGATACTAGTGCCTCACTATGTACAGTTGGTCACTCACGTATATAATTCCCAAACAAAACCCATGATCAGTACACCTCAGTCGGCCACATCCATGTGCAACTTGTACCCCGACCATTTCCGCGTATACCCCTTCGCATTGCGCTTAACGCCTACCGTACATTGCTTCGGTAACTCTTCCAAAATCTCTTTTACCCCCATGGTACGCTGACGCACCAGCCGCGGCAGCTTCCTCGGAGGCTGTTTTTTTGGAGGGATACGTTGATTTGCACTTTGGGGGACGCTCCAACTCCTCTCGCGCTGCAATCGCGAGCGAATCACGCGATAGGTGGCCCACCAGCTGCTCGGAATACCCCTCTTTTATCGTGCACCTTTCCATGGCGCACGATAAAAGCCAGCTATTTGGACGACATCCGCCTAATAAATATTTTGGCCCAACGAAGGCTCCCCAAACGCCGCTCCTGAGACCTTATCCGCATATTTGCATCCGTCCCTGGACATTTCATGCGCTCTGGGTGGCACCCTGCAGCCCGTTTGCGGGTGAATCCGGGCAGGCGCTGGGAAATCATCGCTTCCGTGTGACACGAAGGCAGAGTCGAGGCATCCTCGCAGTCATACATGCCCCTTCTTTCAGGTATGGGTCATCTGCGGGGCTTTGCAGCAGGTTCAATCATCGTGTGCGTCGCTGGTCGAACACGTTTCACGCAAGAACCCCTCGCCATTCGATTCGCTGGCGGGTAACAATATAGGCGATGCTCTTTCCACAATGTACTGCAGGCGTGCCCCAACCCGATTCAGCGGCGCACCACATGATCATCAACCATTCGCAATGGAAGCACCCGAGCGATTCCCGTGCAGTATCTTTACTTCGTAACGGGCGTGCTCCAAGATTTCGTGCGGCGTTACTTCTGGATGCCTTTTTCAGGAGTAGCAGGCCTACCAGATTACGCCGGATAAGGGCTTTTGCGAACCAGCTAGTTTGTTCGAACATTCGGCGCACTCCTTGGCACATGCCGCTGCCGGGCATCCCATCAATGAACTGCTTCTTCATGCTATCCGCCTCCTTCCGTATCCAAGCTCTGGCCGCGTAAGAATCGCTTGTCTGAACCTAACCCCACCCCCTTCCCAATACAAATTCATCCGTTGAAATGCGCTCTCTTCCTAGGCCATTGTTTCTGCTAACCCTCTGCTTGTTATCTTGCGATTCAGCGGATCCAGCCGTTAAAGAGCCTGCACCACCCCCCTATACGGCTCTCCGTGATGTTGCGCCGTTCCCCGTGGGCGTGGCGATGCAGGCCCGCCATACCAGTTCCCAAAACCACGCGGAGTTGGTCGGAAGAGTATTTAACAGCATCACGGCAGAGTATGAGATGAAGATGGTACCACTATCCACGGGCAGAGGAAGCTATGCCTGGCCCGCCGTTGAGGCCCTGGTAGAATTCGCAGACCAGCACGACATGCAGATCCACGGCCATGCACTTGTCTGGCACCAGATAACACCGGCTTGGCTGGAAAATTTTGGTGGCACAGATGAGGAATTCGAAGAAGCGGTAGAAGAGTACATCACGGATGTAGTGACCCGCTACAAGGGGATCGTCCGGAGCTGGGATGTGGTTAACGAGGCTTTTGAAGATGGGTCCGGCGCTCTGCGTAATTCCGTATTTCGTCGCAGGATGGGGGACAACTATATAGAACGCCTCTTCGCGTACGCTAGAGCAGCTGACCCCGAAGCGCTCCTTTTCTACAATGATTATGGAACGCTGTGGGACGCCAACAAACGTCGCGCCCAGCTAACCTTGGTTGATCGCCTGAAGGTTGCTCCCGCAGGCATAGACGGAGTCGGGTTACAAACGCACATCACTTACACCTTCCCTACGCTGGGAAACATTACGTCGGTCATGGACCAGATTGTGGAAAGGGGGCTACTGGTGCACCTTTCCGAGCTTGATGTTCGGGTAAATCCTGATGGTGATCTGCAGGCACTGACCGACCAGCGCAGTGAGGAGCAAAAGCAACGAGTGCGTTCTGTTGTACATGCGTTCATGGCATTGCCTGCAGAAAATCGGTATGCGATCACCTTATGGGGAATTCGTGACCCCGAGAGTTGGCTGATTGACTTTTGGGGCAACCCGGAATGGCCACTGCTCTTTGACGAGGACTTCAACCCAAAGCCTGCCTATCACGGGTTCCTGGAGGCTGTGCAGTAATGTTCTCAGGCTCTGCCCTTACGCGGCAAAGAGAATCTACAGGCGGCAACCGGTGAAGTCCAGACTTGCAGTCAGATAAATCATTTCACCCGCCCAACGTAAGCATAGTATGCACCCCGCTCGCTGCCATCGGGTAGCTCAAGCTAAGTCTGAATAGTAGCCGGGCCGGCGTCCAACGGCGTACGGAAAGTCGCATGTGTTGCTGTGCGATTAGGTGACTGCGTCCACGATTAAGAATCAATCTTGAGCCGTGCCTGCACTGCCTCAATAGGAAGGTCCTGGTGCCTGGGCCATCTGCGCAGTTCAAAGGTGTACGGCCCTGGCCTTACCACATCCACAACCCAATATCCATTGCCCATCTTTCCTGCCGACACTTGTCTGTGATTCCATAGGGAATTATATACGTGAGTGATCAACTGTACACAGTGAGGCACTAGTATCAATTTCACGGGTCATAGGGGTCGGTAACCCGAACGCCCCTCGCCGTGCAGAAGCCCCAATCCCGGAGGCCAGTATGTTTGCAGCCGCATTCAGGTCTGCATGATCCGTATGTCCACAGGACATACACGTGAATTTGCTCCGTGTCTTACGGTTACTCGCTTCTGTGTGCCCACACACAGAACACTGCTGACTGCTATAGGCAGCGGTAACCTTTATCACCTTGCGGCACTTATAGCCCAGCATCTGTTCCAGCTGGCCCCAACCTGTTCGCAGTATTCCACGGTTGAGGCCAGACTTCTGTCTGACGTTTGTGCCAAAGCTCTCCATCGTCCCCTTAGCTGAACATGTCATCGCTTTGATCTTCAGGTCCTCCAGTATCACCGTTGAGGAGCATTTGGCAATACTGCGACTTACCTGGTGGTTCGCATTCTTGAGGATGTTAGCACGCTTGCGCTGTATGCGGGCGATTCCATGCTTCCGTCTGTTACGACCGTTGGAGCCTTTCTTCTGTCTCGCCAGTTTTCGCTGATACCGCTTCAACTTGGCATCAAGACGCTTCGTATCCGGTTGTCTGATAATGCTTGTATCGCCCTCTGTGGAGACCATAGCGACCTGCCCGCAATTACGGTCAATGCCTACAGCACCGCCGGTATCCTCTATTACAGGTGCCTCCATCTTGTAGCAGATGACAGCATACCCTTTGCCGGCGTTCTTCTTTATAGTGGCTTTGACGGGTATACCATCAGGGTACGGGTTGCCTCCCCGCCTGCGGAGCGCCATATATCCCACTTTCGGGATATACAGCTTGCCATCCCGAACCCTTACGTTATCCGGGATCGTGAACGAAGGCGTACTACCACGTCTGGAATGGAATCTCGGTCTTCTCTTACCCTCCTTGAAGAATGCCTTCCATGCATCCGCCTGATATTTCAATGTGGATCTAACGACACCAAAGGAGTATTCAGGTAGCCACTCGACCGTGCGGCGCAGCGCCGTGAACCGCTTCCCCAGCGAGAAGAAGCTTACCGAGGGCGGCTTCTCTCCAGCCTCTTTCGCTTTCTTGTACGCCTCGCTCTGCTCTGCGAGGATGGCATTCCACACAAACCTACACGCACCCGCTAATCCAGCAAGGTGCTTGGCGTTACTCCGACTTCCGGGCAACAGCCTGTATGTGATATTGCGGTATGTACTAACCGTTTCGGGCATGGCACTGTGGTATATAACTCCCTAATATATGGCAATTATATAGCATGCGTACCCACGGGTTGAGTTATTTGAAATAATTGCAGTCTTTTCGTGAAAAGCGGGAACCGATTATGAAAAACTGGCGAAAGCCATCCTGTCTGCACCACCAAAGCATAAAAAGTAATTCCTGCGAAAACGCGTGGCACTCAGCCATATAACTCCCCTCCATAACCCTGATCATCCGTAATTATCAAAATTACATTGGGCGGCACCCGCGACTGGCAAGCAGCCGTCAATCCCAGTGCAAGGAATACCAGGATGCGCACATCAGCTACCGGATAATTCGTCTGCCGTGTAAAAACCATTTCTGTTTTGGGTCGCTGCCCGAACGGCTCCAACCTCCTCGGGATTCACTTGAGATGCTTCGTTTCCAAACGAGTTACGCACGAAAGTGAGTACGGCGGCCAGTTCCTCGTCCGTCAAAAGGTTCTTGAATGGTGTCATGGGCACGGTTCCCGCGTATTCCTCTCCAAGCACCGTCACAGGCCCGGTCAGACCATCCAATGAGATGCGGATAAGGCGTTCCTTGGACCCCGTGACCCAGTCTGCTCCTGCAAGCGGAGGAAACCCGGCCGCCTGCAGTCCCTTGCCGTCAGCACCGTGGCATGTGCCGCAATAGCTATCCCGTCCATAGACTTGCCGCCCTAGCGCATATTGCTCGGCATCCACCCCCTCGGGCACAGGGGCTTCACCGCTTCCGCGTGCAGGCACCTCATCACCCGTCAGGTAAGCATACGCTGTAACGGCCGCATTGGTGATCCAACGGTCCATTGGCATTTTCATGGCCTGCTCAACAACGGGTAGACCCATATCCGCAGACAACCATGACGCAGCAACAAGCGCCTCAAGGCGTACCTGTCCATGTTCGTCTGTGGCGGCTTCAACCAACAATTGCGCTTGGTCCTGAACCTGATGCCCCGTGTACCGCAGCACGCGTACGGCAGCTGCACGCACCCGGTAGTCACCGGACTGCAGTAACTGGCGCAGCAATTCTTCGTCCACCGCATTCAATCCCCAGGTGACCCACAGCGCCTCCAGGAGATGGTGCTCGTACCTGTCTTCTCCGGTATCAAGATCGTCCATCCAGGAACGCAACGCGGCCAATACCTCTCCCACATCGCGTCCGCGCAACTCCCGCCGTGTTCTGTAACGGCTGCGATATTCGGGCAGCTGAAGGTTTTGCAATAGCTGTTCGATCGTGGCACCAGCCACAGGTGCAGCCTCCACAAGTGGGCGGGACGGATACGTGATGCGATAAACCCGCCCGTGAACATGGTCTCGAAGCGGATCGCGTGCATTGTGCTGCATATGCCCGATAAGGACGTTATGCCAGTCTACCAGGTACAAACTTCCGTCGGGAGCGAACTCCATGTCCACCGGACGGAAGTTCGCATCCGATCCTTGGACCAGATCCTGTCTATGCCGGGTGGTGTACCCCGTCCCGTCGGCCTCTATCCTGTGCTGCTTCATCCCAAGAAACCCGATGGTGTTGTTGAGGAGGAGGTCTCCTTGTACCGCATCCGGGAAGTGTCGGCTTGAGACAAATTCCAGTCCAGATGTGGGTCGGACATGATGTGCCGGTTCGATCAGATTGTATGACTTGTGGGTAGCCACACCGTACCGCGGCTTTATGGTGCCGGGCATCATCCAGTTTACACCCGGGCCGGATGTCTCGGCAAAAAAGACCTGGCCCCATTCATCAAACGCTATGCCCCACGGATTGGGAATACTCAGCTGTGCTGTCCGCTCCAGTCGGCGGCGCTGTGGGCTATACCGGTAGAAGCCGCCGTTAGTGCCGCGCACGGTGCCGTAAGGAGTTTCAACATTGGTATGCAAAAACACCCCCTCTGCCATATAGATGGCTCCGGAAGGGTCCGTAGTAAATGCACTGATGACATGGTGGGTGTCGTGATCATCAAAGCCACTCAGGATGATTTCTCTCCTGTCTGCCCGATCGTCTCCGTCCGTGTCTGTGAGCAACACCAAGTTGGTACCTTGACTGACATAAACACCCTCAGGAGCAAACTCAAACCCGACAGGAAGGTGCAGTCCGTCCGCCCAAACGGTTTGCTTGTCAGCGCGACCATCGCCGTCCGTGTCCTCTAGGATCAGCAGCATGTCATCAGGACGTCCATCGCCGGGGCGGTAGTGCGGGTAACTGGGCATGACCGCTACCCATAGCCTGCCGGCGTTATCAAATGACAGCTGGACCGGGTTCGCCAAATCAGGGAATTCTTGCTCAGACGCAAACAATGCGATTTCATAACCGGGTGCAGTAATTAGTGCTGCCAGAGCGTCGTCTCCATACTGGTAACGCTGCGGCCCGCCCTCCGGTGTGAAATTGGTTTCGATGGCAGGAAGACGAATGGTTCGCTGATCCGCTGCAGCCGTCTCAAACGGGATGCCACGAGCCGCCATCCAAAGCGCGGTGTCCCGGATGGCTGTCATCTGACGAACCTTTTCCAGTTCAGAAGGATAATTGTCCGGGCCGAACGGGTCGTATCTCCTGCCAAACACATGGACGCCGTTGGGGATTTTGAAATCGTTGTGCCAAAACCAGTTCTTATCCAGCACGGCAGCACGCGTAGGCTCCCTGTATTCCTCCGCTACCGCTTTAGCTTGGCCATAGAGCGCGTCAGTCAGCACCGGACTCAGGAGCGCGTACGCAGCGTCGGTAAACTGCAGCCCATCTATCGTAAATGGCTCGTCGGCGCGGCGATACCATCTTCGCGTTTTTGAGAAAAGATCTACGTAGTGTACTCCCAGATGGCGTGCCACCTGCTTCATGGCCTCCGCGTACAGTGCAATCCTGGTGTTTTCCGCATCCCCATTAGGCAAGTCATAGCGATCTGACAGATCCTCAAAGGCCGGAGGTGACACCAAGGCCAGCGCAGGTGCGGACTCACCGTTGTACTGCTGAGATAGTGTGTGCACAACAAAGGCTTCCAGCTCCTGTTCGAACACATCGAGACCCTCCTTCCCTCCGAACGATTCATTGTACCCAAAAAACGCGATGATCACATCGGCTTCCAGTCGTGTAAGCCATTCGTCGGGAGTCTCAAAGTGTCCCTGACTCCCGGATGGCCGCGCAAGCTCAGTATAAAAACTGTCCGCTCCAGGGAACGCCCAAGGCGAAGGCCGCCCGGAGTGAGGGCGAAAGCCGGGTGTATCGCCGCCATCACTCATGTTGCGAATGATGAGTGCGCTATCCGGATAGCGCAAGTGCATTTCAGTTTCGAAATGCCCGTAGTTCATCATCCGGGATCCAAAATTGTTGCCGATAAGCACAATACGATCCCCTGCGTGGAGAGGAAGAACATTTCTGCTGTCCGGGGAGCAGCCCAGTGAGAGCATCATGAACGCACCGAGGAACAGCGGGCCAGGCAGGTTTACTCGAATACTCTTTGGATCGGTTTCCATGCGACACCACATATTTATACTCATGTTTCAGGTGGATTACAGGGCCCTCGTGAGGCGAGTGATTCTTCTTACGGACCATGCAGCAAGGGATATAGAACCAAGCCGTCCCATGTTCCAGTGCACAATCGGGCCGGGCCCGTGGGTGGTTGCGCTAATTACGGAGAAGTGCGTCCAACGTTGCGTCACAGGTAGGTGTAGCCGATATCCATGGTAGGCACCTGTAGTCTCCATGGTTCAGCCCTTGCGGTGCAAACACATCGCCTTTCAAGCTGAATTCCCGCTGTTGCCATTGGTGAAGCATGGCAGCGTCCGATGCCCAAGGGTTATTCCTCTGCTCCATAATATTGTACTCTTAACATAAACCTTGGTATGGTAGGACCCAATATGATGTTATGCTTGTGAAGAACCTCGGCCTGGCCGTGGTGGCCATACAACGTGGTTTCGTCTGACTCAGCATACGAAACCGCTGGTACAGCCGGCACTGGGCTTTCCATACAAGGGTTACCACCTTCACTGAGACTTCCTGCTGAAGCAATTTGCTGCATCGGGGTGGAACAGCACACTTTCACGCAGTGGAAGCCAGCACCTTCTGGACATGTGTGTCGCCGATCTTTGTGACAGAAGCACACTTCATGTGATCGCCCGAGCTATGCTCGCTCGGCATCAGCCCCAGAAATATCTTCCTTTATAGGGCAAATTGAGCCGGACCCATCTTTCGGAGCTACAATTGTTTGTCAACGTGAATGCTCGGATCCTCGCCCTTTACCAACAAATCGAACGCAGCCAGCACGTACCGTTTGGTTCTGTACTCGCCGAACTCTTTAAGTTCGTTCCGCTTGAGCCTTGGAAACGATGCGCTCGGAGGCGGGGAATCCAAGATCCATTCTACATCTCGTCGGTCTAATTGGTACATGTGCGAAAAGATGGCGTCAAGTTCACACTTGAGACGATGCCGACGATCGTCATCCCAGGAATATGGTGGTCCATAGCATCCAAGATTGCGAGCAAACCCCTGTAACCCATTAGCTGTGTAGACTAATTCGAGGACACGTGGAAGGACCAAGTCGGCATAGGTCAATCCGCTTGGGAGCGTTTGAGCATACGTGTTAGGCGCTAACACAGGAAGCTGCCTGATAATGAAGTAGCTCAGGTCTGTCCCCCCAACTGCGCTCCGAGCTGCGAAGTCAAGAATCACGCTGTTTGTGTTTGCTATAATCAGCGCTTCCATCTCGGCAGCACTGAATTGCAAAAGCGGGGCCCTGTCGCTCATTCCTGCTCTCGGCGCGACGGAAACGATACAGGTGCGTTCGTTGGTGGCATTTGTTGTCTTCCTGACCGGGAGAATCCAGGCATGTGAACCACGGCTCCTTTGTGGGTTAGACCTACTCTTGGAATCAAGGCAATGATCAGGGTTCGCTGATTGGTCGCGTTCGTGATCAACCTTACTGCTGGTAGCCAGTCTTGAGCCGAATGACTGCTGCCTTGTGATTGATTCCGGAGTATGGGAGAATGTTGCTGATGGTTGTTCTTTGATCGGTCGCTCGTGCGATGAGTCGCACAGCACTGTAGCAAAATGGGTGTGTGATATATACGGGGGGGGGGGGGCAATTTATGTGTATCCTCAGTAGGCAAAACCCTGTCAAGTCTCTTCGCGACCTCCTGTTCAGGCACCCAATACCGCGGGATTACCACAGATTCCGGATCAGCCTTTTCCTCACTGGTCATCCGCCGCGCCTTTCCATTTCGGATATCCTTTTCCGAAACCCCGTCAAACGTAGCAAACCGGTGATCGTACTGGTGGAACAGCTTGGCTTCGTATAGCGGCAGATACCGCCCCTCTGAATCCTCCGAAACAAATACGTTACCATTGAGCTCCCACCCTTCCTCTTCCAAGTCCGCACGCGTCTTGAATAACCGAGAATCGTTCGACATATCAAACATCCTTTGAAACTTCACCCCCCACGGATTCTCCTCCGATTCGTCCCCCCGCTTTTCTTTCCACAGCACACCAGCTCGCTTGTACATCTTGCGCGCGATCTCCATGTCGCGGCGCGTACGGAAAATGGGACAGGTCCGCGTGTTGGGGTTGAACAGCTCAAAATCCTCTTTCGACAGCGTGAACCTGCGCTCGCGCTCCTTGAGATGTTCGACCTGGTGCAGGAAAAACGCGAACTCAGCCTCCTCCACAGGATCATCGCTCCCGGCAAGCGTGAGCAGACAGAATTTGATTCGGCTATCAATGCCGGGGAATACTTTCTCCCGGTTCTCAAAGTCATAAAGCGTCGAGAGCCGCTGGCTGTTGACGATGTCCTGGAAAAACTTCCTTGTGGAATGATCTGTGGAGATACCTGTAGGCACAATGAGCCCGGCGCGACCCCTGGGGTTCACCAGCCGGAGACATGTCTCCGCGAACACTGCGTAGTTATTGACATCCCCTACGCCTGTGAGCGGAAAGCGTTGTCCCTTTCGGACAAAATGACTGGCGGCTTCTGCATCGCGTTTGGCATCCCGGAATGCTTTGTAGAGCGCTTTCTCAGCCGCGGGAGCATCGTCGCGATTCAAGTGCCGGATAAGCCGGCGTCGTGCTGCCTGGTTCCGAGCACCCGCTATCTCTGTGGACCGGGATGCGAAAAACTCCTTTTCCTGGAGCTTGATACGTTCCCAGGGCGGATTGGCAAGCACCGCGTCAAACCCACCGTCCTGCATGATATCGGGGAAGGTGAGATACCAGTGAAGGAAGCGATGTCGTCTTGACAAGTCGCGGACGGAAGGTTCAACGCCAGCACGGATAGGCCAGGAAGACCCCACGCGCATAATGTCTTCGGAGAGCGCCACGGTACTGCGTGTGTCGGATGTTTTGGATGCAAAAAACGCACCGACGAATAGATCGGCCTTGAGCGCTTCTTGAGCATGGGCCTTGTCCGTGCGGGCCGATTCCCATGCGGCGCGCTTGCGTTCCACATCATCCAGCGTATCCTCGGACATTGCGTCAAGCTCTATGTGCGTCACGGCAACCTCAAGCACAGCCTCGTCGTCAAACAGGTCAATCTGTCCGGCAAGATTTTTCGCCTTGAGGCTTTTACAGGTCGCCTTGTGATCTCCCGTCAGGGGGTCATACGCAGCGGGCGGGATGCCCTCATCCAGGATCGCGGGATCCATGATGCCTAACAGGCTGTCCCCGAGAACAACGTGGGCATCAAGGAAAGTTGACGGCTTTCCGGGCTCAATCGTCTCAATCCACAGCGCCGCCTTGCATAATTCGACAGCAAGCGGATTCTTATCAACGCCATAGATGCAGTGTCGCACGACTTCACGGAGCGCGTGCTGACGAATCTTATCAACATGAGTGTCTCCATCTGCATCAATGTGCGCGATCTCGTCAGCCAGTCGGCGCGCCGCCGCCAGGAGAAAATGGCCGGATCCGCAGGCAGGATCAATGACCCGCAGACCCAGAAGCGCACGGTACGGATCTTCTGGCCGCTCGGATATGGCCCGCTTGATGACGGGGTCAAGGGTCGTCCTAACGAGCTCACCCGCAAGACTCGCCGGGGTATAGTAGGATCCGCTGAGCTTGCGGGCTGACCCTTTAACCTTCGTGGTCCCGCCCCCCGCAAACTCCAAACGCCACGGCAAGGCCTGCACATCAATGCCCGGACGCAGCTCAAGCAGGCTCTCATAGACAGATCCGAGTTCCTCGGTGCCCATATCCCGGTAGTTGATCCGAGCGAGGCTTTTGCCCGAAGTGGACGGGAAGTAGGCGAGCTTCCGCACAGCCTCCAGCAGGTATCTGTTCCTGATCAGCGATCCGTCAAGATCAGGGCATTGGTCCGTGCGGTACAACCCGCCGAGAGCAGGCAGCCCGAGCCCCGGTGCGCCGCGGGCAAGCGCCCCGAACGTGATCTGGAGACCCTGCCAGAGATCCGAATTCCGGTCGTAATGGCGACGCCGGAGCGCGCGTTGACGAAGGCGCGCAAGCGAGTACCCCTCGGCATACACGCTACGTGCACAGTCCGAAGTACCTGGGACATGGAGAAGATCCCGCTCCTCAGCGGTGAAAAGGAATATTATGCGATAGATTAGCCGGAGAAGCTGCTGAAAGTACGCCTCAGGAGTCAAAGTGCCGGAGCTCAGCGCTTTATGCAGGGCATCGTTGTCCTGATGTTCCAGGAAACCATTTCCAAGTCTTCGCAGTGCGGCAGTAACGCCCTCGCGAAGGTTTCCGCGGACGCGCTCGCCAATCTCGTGGGCCTTGGATCTCCATTTCTCAATGATGCAGTCTTGCGGCTTACCGTCGGAGGGTTTTAACCTGCTGGCATGAGCGGAAAGCCAGAGGGCTACGAAGTCGGGATAGAGGTCTTCGTTGAATATGAGCTCAAGATCTGCCTCTATGTAGGACGGGCGCGTAAGACTCGGGTTGTCCCGAAGGATTCGCAACTTGGAACCGTTGGAAATCATGCCCCATAGGGCGTCCTCCTCCGCGTTCAGGTACTCCTGCATAAGAGCGTGCGGAGCAAGTCTGCGACCGTTGCTTAGCCGCGGATCCGCCTTATCCAGATCGTAGTCGCTGGTCACCAGAAGCAGCGGCACCGCGCCGTTGAAGGCTTGGTGCGTGAGCTTGAAGACACGGTCTCCAAGCTCAACGTTGCCGACCCTCAATAAGTCTTCGTACCCGAACAGGGTCCTTAACAGAGGGATGAGCCAGTCATTGACGCCAACCGTTGACGCACTTACGTCTTCGCGCAAGCGTCTTCTATCGTAGCGCTCGTACAAATCTCTCCCGATCTGCCAGTATCTGGAGATCTCGTCCTTGATCGAAAGCGACTTCGAAACCATGTAGGACGGACCACTCTGCTCTGGTGCTCTGAGCGCAGCTACCTCATCCATGAATTCCGGCGGCAGGATCCCGCCCTGAACCCTGAGTGCCGTGAATCCGCTATCGTCCCGCATGCGTGCCAAGGCCTAAACCAAGTTTAACAAGTTGCACTGCGATTGGGCACACCTCGCCCCTGAATGCCGGTTACAACGGTTGATATGTAGCGTTAGCGATCTTCGCGCAGAGTCGGCCGCGAATTCACATTAGAAGATACTTGTTGTTGCTTAGGGCGTTTCATCTATGCGCAAGTTGGGAATCAGGGTTGAAAACCTTTCCTCCTTCGCCACCAACCACCAGCCCCACAGAACCTTAAGAGCTGTCGTATGTCGAAACCTGAGCCGCGTCAAACAATAACCTTGTCAAGCAATGCCTAACCTTTCTGGTGTTCGAGTCCGGTCACTTGGTGTGTCACCGGCATCGTATCATGACCCATCAATTGTTCCAGAGCATTAGGTCGGATATGGAAAGGCGAGGGAAGCATATACCACTGTTCTACGGATTTCACTTCATGCCGCAATAATTACATGCATCTGAGAACAAGACTGTCCGAACATCTGCTACCTTCTGTTGCGCTACCGGTGCTGATGATCCTGGCAGCGTGCGGAGCCGCGCACACTCCGCCAATGGACGAGGGCATCACAAGACCGAATATTCTTTGGATCGTTGGCGAGAATTTCAAGCTTGACTTTGGTGTGTACGGTGCAGAAAATGTTCATACACCACACCTTGACTCGCTGGCAGAGCATGGGATACGCTTCACTCGAGCATTTGCTACCAGCCCGGTTTGTGCACCCAGCCGGTCTGCCTTTATGACCGGCATGTATCAGACATCCACCGACACCCACAACATGCGCTCGCACCGAGACGACGACTATCGCTTGCCCGCTGGTGTACGCCCGTTGACGCACTGGCTGCAGGATGCCGGGTACTTCACAGCCAACATTACTTACATAGGCGAGCGCGAGGTCGGCACCGGCAAACTAGATCTCAACTTTGTAAACGAGGGCCCCGTTTATCAATCCGATGACTGGGAGGCACTGCAACACAACCAACCCTTCTTCGCCCAGATAAATACTCCCGAGGCTGAATACGATATCTATGACCGTATGTCGGCTGAAAAAGAGCGCGTCAAGTGGGTTGGGGAGGATTGGCATCCGCAGATAGCTACAGCGGAGAATGTCACGCCTCCGCCCTATTACCCGGATCATCCTGTTACGCGCAAGGAATGGGCTCGCTACCTGAATTCCGTTTCGGGGATGGATGTCCGCATTGGCTGGATCCTGGACCGGTTGCGTGCAGATGGGTTGCATGAAAACACGATCGTAGTCTTCTTCGCGGACAACGGACGTCTGGAGGCACGCGGCATTCACTGGGCATGGGACTCCGGCCTCCATGTCCCGATGATCATGCACTGGCCCGAAGGCATTGCGGCACCTCCCCAATACGAGCCAGGAGCCGTCATTGACGATATCGTCAGTCTTCTTGACCTTACAGCAACCACCATGTGGATGGGAGGAATTGACCGTCCGCCTCTGATGCAGAGCCGCCGCTTCCTGGGTGAGGACGCCGATGAGCCCAGAGAGTACGCATTCAGCGCCCGGGATCGCATTGACGAAACAGTCTTGCGTATCCGCTCGGTACGCGGACCTCGGTATCATTACCTGCGCAACATCAATGCGCAGCAGGGCTTCGCTACGTTGAACAGGTACAAGGAACAATGCTTTCTGGTGAAGCCGTTGATGCGCACGCTACATGCGCAAGGACAGCTGAGCGGAGCCGCTGCACGGCTGATGGAACCGCTACCGTATGAAGAGCTGTACGATACAGAAGCAGATCCCCATGAAATCAACAACTTAGCCGATAGCCCCGAACATCAGAAAATCCTGATTGAGTACCGTGCTGCGCTAGATACCTGGATCACTGAAACCGGCGATTTGGGGGCGCGGCCGGAGCCACCGGAGATACTTAAGCCATTTGTGCAGGAGATGCATGACTGGTTTGGCACTCCAGACTGGTACACCGGTTCGAACTAAGCCCGACATGGATACTCCCGTTCGCATCTCTTCTCATATCCCCATGAGAACCGTACGTAATTTCGTACTATTTGCCTTTCTCACAGGCCCCGCCGCAATGGCACAAGATGCCCCCCGTCCCACGGAGCGTGTCACGGTATTGGTCCCTTTCCTGGAAGAAGCACCGACCATCGACGGGTCACTTGAAGAGTGGAAGGATGTTGCCTTTACGGATGGGGTTTGGGACATTTATCGGCTACGCCACACATTCTGGTATGACGACGGAAGGCGCAATCGATTAACCGATCACGGTAACGAAGGACATCCTGAGGATGACCTCAGTGCCCGATATTATATTGCTTGGGATAGCCAGTTCCTATACTTGGGCGCTGAAGTGCGAGACAACAGGAATGATGTCGAGAGCCCAGTCGCTGACGCACGTGCGTGGTATTTTCGGGACAGCATCTGCTGGTTCATTGAGGCTCCGCGTGACGAGGCTCCAGAGTGGTTTGGCCGAGGCGATAACGCCTTCTGCTTCACTGCGGACTCATCCATGCCGGAGCACGGTGCCTGGTGGCGCCACGGGACACCCGATGCCACGCGCCTGGAAGAGCCCATTCCGATAGACGCCGTGGACTATGCCCTAACGTTTGATCCTTGGGGTACAGGCGCGGCCGACTATAGACTAGAGGCTCGCGTAGAGCTGGCGCCGACATTGGGCGTGAGCGATGGCGAATGGCGTACCCCGGTGGTCGGTGACATGTGGGGGCTTGAGATCGTCCACTGCGATCCCGACGGAGGACCCTACGGGGGGCACTTTATGATCTACGGCACGGGCGACGACGATGCCACATGGGCCCGAATGGTCCTTGTAGGGCCCCAAACAGAGATTGAGCGCCGGGCCGAATAGCACCATTCAGCGGCGCCCCAGCGTACCGCTCCGGAAAATTGGCTGGTTCAGCTTGAATTCTGTTTGAGACGCCGTCCAAATAGAGGGCGGTCTGCCCCAGCGCCTCTCTTCCAGCGGCTTCGGCGATGTTTGATCGGTCCTCGGGGGGGCAGACGGTGCTGTAATCGTCTCGCTGAGAGCCGAATCGTCCATCCTACCCATGCTTTCTTTTTGCTCTTCGACTACGCCGAAGCTCATGGTTCCCATCTCCCTGAATACGGAATTAATACGCACCTTACGCTGAAAATTGCCGGGATCCAACCGCGTATTCCAGACCGTGTCATACACCTTGCGAAGGTCGCTAATAGTAAACTGCTGACCGCAAAATCGTGATCCAATTGATGTGGTCTCCAGCCTCGCTTTCAAACGCTCGTTGGCATCCTTTACAATCCTCTGGTGATCAAATGCTATATGGTGGCTGCCGTTGATTACACTTGTCAAAGGAATCCTTTCCGTGATGGGAGTATTCGACGCGCCCTTCTTGTGGTCCATTCCAGAACAGGCAGCCCAATACGCGATCGTCACATTTCGTCCACGAGGATCTCTGTCAATGTCGCCATAGGCGCGGAGTTGTTCGAAAAACACGGTAGTCGGTCGAACCCCCTCAAACGTACGTAGAGCTGCTGCCTCAATAGCTTCTTGCCGCTGCAGTCTGCAGGTCGGGAGAACCCATGCCCCCCGAAACGGGGAAGAAATCCGGTCGGAAAGTAGCACGTAGAGTGTGCCATTCTGAATGGAGAACAACACCGTGCTAACCGTCACGGTTATTCGCCTACCATCCACCCGTTCATACCCGCGCCTACCCAACATCTACATGTGATCACTCGTCCCTCCTCTCCCCAACGATACCGACGAGCGGCACGACAGTAGTTGGGAGCGTGGCGCGTTGCCTGTACCAATGAGCCCGACCGGGGCACATTCCGGTTATCATATTTATGGGCATTACGTAATTTTGATAGTAGCAGTTGCACTCGCTTAGGCCAGATATAGCAAAGAACGTCTGAATAACTCCGTAGAAATAGGGGGTTATGTGACTGAGTGCCACGCGTTTTCGCAGGCGTTACTTTTTGTGCATTGGTGGTGCGGACAGGATGGCTTTCGCCAGTTCTTCCGGTATGGTAGAGATGGATTGTTGGATATTGAGAATGTCGTTTGTTACGGGGCGGCCGGGGCGTTTCGTTTCCTGAATCTTGTTACCGGGCTTCGGGGATTTATCTATGCGCATGGCGTTATAGGCTATAGAGTAGCACTAATCCATTGGGGCAGAATACCGAAATGATTTCATGTCGGACATCTGCTTAGAGCATGTAGGAGGCTGCATACACTGCTATCCAGTTTTCACGACAGTCGATCAATTTCAGGACCGATTCCTTGGCTTGTATCGGGACGCTCTTGACAATGAGGAAGTACTGGGCGGACCCCGGTACGGGTCACGAAGCGCACCGGACGAACCCATGAGACGCGGGCCATCAAGCACAGACATGGAAAAGCTAGCACATAACAGCCTTGACCACCGGAATGGGTTCGGCGTTGCCAGTAAGCCGTCTGACAGTCGTTATCGTACTGTCAATCTCGTAGCTGTCGGGGAAGCCTTGCAGGCGCAGTATTGCGCGGCCCGTTAGTCGTATCCGTCCGGTGAAGTACATTATAACCGAGGGTATTTACTCTCTCAATTAGAGTAAGTTAGGGCGCGGTTCGAAGGTTTATAGGCTAGCGTCGGTTGGGTGTGCAGGAGTTAAGTACCTAACAGCGTATTCGCAGACCCGTACACGGATCTAGTCGGATGACCCGGGCGCGCCTGTTTAGGGGCTCCTATGCCGCTTTCTTGACGGTAGCTTGCTGCAAGTCCCGACTAGCTTTCCAATGATGGGGCAAGAGTTCAGCCATGCGGTCGGCAGGATGTGTCGGAAGACGGCGTAGTACGTCGGTAAGCCATTCAATCGGGTTTGTCGATTGCAACTTGCATGTGGCAAAAAGAGAGTACAGTACTGCGGACCGCTGCGCTGCCGCATGCGATCCCGCAAACAGATGGTTTTTTCGACCAAGCGCAATCGCTCGCATCTGGTTCTCGACCAGATTGTTATCAATCTCAACCTTGCCGTCTTCCAGGTAACAAACCAGCTTCTCCCACCTGTTGAGCATGTACCCCACGGCTTCATCCCATCCCGCACTCGGCCGGTGCTCACGACTCTCCTCAAGCCATGGCTTCAACTTCTCCAGTACCGGCCGTGCCTCCTCCTGTCGTACCTCCACACGCCGAGCCGGACCAGCTCCCTCCTTACGCAACCCACGCTCTATCGCATACAACTGCCGGATTTCCTCCATTACATGGCGCACCTTCTTGGGCTCCTTTTTCCTGCAGTCATAAAACTTGCGACGCGCATGCGCCATACATCCAAACAGCGTTATCCCGCCCCGCGTACCAAACGCATCGTACACCACATACCCGTCGGTTTGCATCGCCCCTCTATATCCGCGCAAGAATTCCCACGGTCCAGCGCGCGCACGGCTCGGGCTGTAATCCATCATCACCACCTTCGCCCGCGGTGCCAGGTATACCCAAAGATAGCCGCGATGCGTCTTTCCTTCGTTTTTCTTCCCTTTCTTCTCCTTCCCTTCCTTCTTCGGCTTTTGCACCGGGAACGTTGTCTCATCCACCTGCAGATACCCGCTACGAAGCACCTCCTTACGCAACGCATCTCCTAACGGACCCAGATACGTCGCTACCTTCGCAATCCAATCCCCCATTGTAGCAGCCGATAGCTTCACGCCATGGCGCTGAAACTTCTTCCGCAGCCGGTATAGCGGCATATGATCCACGTATTTGGCTACCGCCAAATACGCCAACAACCCCGGACCCGCCTTCCCCTTCGGTATGACACGCTTCGGCAACGGCGCTATGACCACCCCCTTGCGAGGCTCCTTGCAGACAACGTACTTCGGCCGCACAATCCGTACTACCCTCGTGAAGCCCGGCACATATTCCAGGTACTCCGTTACTTCCTCGCCGATGTACTTCATACCCGCGGTGCTGCCCTCCGGCTCAAGGCGGATCACCTCTCTGGGCAGATGGTCCGGAATCGGCCCACGCACCGGCTTGTTCTTCCCACGCCGCTTGCGCTTTACCGGGACATACTCCTCCTCCTCCTCCTCGGGCTCAACAGCTTCTGGTTCCTCTCCAGACAACTGGCCTTGCTGCGCATTGTCCGCCGGCGTGTAACGCTCACTCTTTTTGCCAGAGAGTAGGCGATGCGCTTGTTCCAACCTGTCTTCCAGATGGCTAATCTTCGCAGCCATATCCGCGATGTTCTTGGATAGACGATCGGCTTTTTTCTCCAAGCGACGGACCTGCTTTCGCAGATCCTTGTTCTCAGCCTCTTGGTTTCTTAGCCTCTGAAAAAGGGCTTCACCGGCAGGAGAAGAGGGGGAGAAAGATACCTTGGGCCGCATAGTTCGTGTACATGTGCGTCCGCCACAATGTTCCGGTTCTTCTCCCCAAAACCCATGTTTTTTGTCCCCAAAGACGCTGATTGCTGCCTGCATTCAGGCGCCAAGACGATAAGCTGCACACCACTCCGAAATTCCCAAGTCGGCACACCAAACCCGGCGTATAATCACCTTGCACTAAGCTCTACAAGCGGACTACGCAGACCAATGCTAAGCCCGCTTTACCATGTACTTCACCGTACGGATACCGTTAGTCTCCGTTCTCCGTCCACGAGCAAGCAGTTGTAGCTGGCCGATGCCCGGAGTGCGCATGAGTACGGATGGCTTGATACGTTGCCGCTTACGTCTGGCTATGAAATGAGGGATTTGTACATGAGCCGTTTACCGACCAGTCCTTGAGCAATTATTGCCATTTGCTCCGCAATCTCAAAGACTATGGTCTGTCTGCCGATTCTCTTCAGATATGGGAGGTAGGACATGGGTGCTTGCCAGCTCGTGGACCATTGCTTAATGGCAAATCAGGTTCAGATAGGAGGTCGCACTCTTTTCACCTGAAACACCCGCCATCCAACTGACGCGCCCTGTGGCGTAGGATAGGACCTCAATAAACCGAGCTGGTCAAGCTTCCTGACCGGAGCAACCACGCGACTCCAGGGTCTCAAACCTCGGACTCGTTTTGGGCATCAACCGGCTAAAGTATGGATGTTGACCACCACTTCATTCTCACACACGGGTATCGGCTGCCACACGACCCAACCGCGAATAATTGCACCATGATAGTGGTCAGCATCAAGCATCACAGCGACCTAGCCAACGATTAAGGTCAATTAATCCACCTGTCCTCCAGAACCGCCACCGACAAGTTCTTCAGATACCCCATTCGGGTCCTCCCTATACTGCCCCAGCCGTCAGCCGGATATTAACGAGTCTTGTCAGGCTCTTATAAATATGGTCCCCGGACACGGACAGTCGGTATGCTTCAATTACAGTTTCATCGAAAACGCGTCTATCTGACCGCTTACACTCTTCTGTGATGGAGTAGATGTTACGGTCTTGAAGCGGCTGGAACGCTGATTTGACTGAAAGCGCTTGGTTGCCGTCCAGTCGGTTTGGATCTAGGACCCGCATGGCCTTCTTAATACGCGTTGAGCCCAGGTCAAGCGCTCCAAGCCCCCGACCAAAGCTAAGCCCTTCAATATAGAACAGACCAATCGCGCTGTTGAGCAATGCCAACAATAAGTCCACATCCACATTCGGCAAACAATTCAGCTGAGTGAAGCGCTGATCTACGACAGCATCCGACTCCAATCGTGAGACAAATAGTCTGTCCCCAAAATCGATTGGCATGGCCAATTCCGCTGTGCAGACTCCGTGCATCTCATACCAGTACATTTCCTTTCGGGCTAACTTATGGGAATTATATACGTGAGTGACCAACTGTACACAGTGAGGCACTAGTATCAATTTCACGGGTCATAGGGGTCGGTAACCTGAACGCCCCTCGCCGTGCAGAAGCCCCAATCCCGGAGGCCAGTATGTTTGCAGCCGCATTCAGGTCTGCATGATCCGCATGTCCACAGGACATACACGTGAATTTGCTCTGCGTCTTACGGTTACTCGCTTCTGTGTGCCCACACACAGAACACCGCTGACTGGTATAGGCAGCGGTAACCTTTATCACCTTGCGGCACTTATAGCTCAGCATCTGATCCAGCTGGCCCCAACCTGTTCGCAGTATTCCACGGTTGAGGCCAGACTTCTGTCTGAACGTTTGTGCCAAAGCTCTCCATCGTCCCCTTAGCTGAACGTGTCATCGCTTTGATCTTCAGGTCCTCCAGTATCACCGTTGAGGAGCAATTGGCAATACTGCGACTTACCTGGTGGTTCGCATTCTTGAGGACGTTAGCACGCTTGCGCTGTATGCGGGCGATTCTATGCTTCCGCCTGTTACGACGGTTGGAGCCTTTCTTCTGTCTCGCCAGTCTTCGCTGATGCCGCTTCAACGTGGCATCAAGACGCTTCGTATTCGGCTGTCTGATAATGCTTGTATCGCCCTCTGTGAAGACCATAGCGACCTGCCCGCAATTACGGTCAATGCCTACAGCACTGCCGGTATCCTCTATTACAGGTGCCTCCATCTTGTAGCAGATGACAGCATACCCTTTGCCGGCGTTCTTCTTTACAGTGGCTTTGATGGGTATACCATCAGGGTACGGGTTGCCTCCCCGCCTGCGGAGCGCCATATATCCCACTTTCGGGATATACAGCTTGCCATCCCGAACCCTTACGTTATCCGGGATCGTGAACGAAGGCGTACTACCACGTCTGGAATGGAATCTCGGTCTTCTCTTACCTTCCTTGAAGAATGCCTTCCATGCATCCGCCTGATATTTCAATGTGTATCTAACGACACCAAAGGAGTATTCAGGTAGCCACTCGACCGTACGGCGCAGTGCCGTGAACCGCTTCCCCAGCGAGAAGAAGCTTACCGAGGGCGGCTTCTCTCCAGCCTCTTTCGCTTTCTTGTAGGCCTCGCTCTGCTCTGCGAGGATGGCATTCCACACAAACCTACACGCACCCGCTAATCCAGCAAGTTGCTTGGCGTTACTTCGACTTCCGGGCAACAGCCTGTATGTGATATTGCGGTATGCACTAACCGTTTCGGGCATGGCATTGTGATATATAACTCCCTAATATATGATAATTATATTCCATGCGTACCCACGTGTTGAGTTATTTGAAATAATTGCAGTGTTTTCGTGAAAAGCGGGAACCGATTATGAAAAACTGGCGAAAGCCATCCTGTCTGCACCACCAAAGCACAAAAAGTAACGCCTGCGAAAACGCGTGGCATTCAGCCATATAACTCCCATATCTTTCTCCGCTTGCAGAGAGGATTGACGCTATCCGCAATAAGATCATTGGTAACGCGGAGGACAAGGGCCGGGCACACAATACGGATCAGCTTGACGATCAGCACATTATCCGTCGCATGGTGCTCAAGCGGTGCGTCTACGGTGTTGATAAGATCCCAATGGCGGTAGAGCTGGCCAAGGTGTCGCTTTGGCTCCACACCTTCACCGTCGGCGCTCCGCTAAGCTTTCTTGATCATCATCTCCGATGCGGCGACAGCCTGTTCGGCGAGTGGGTGGCTCGCGCTGTGCAGAGGACAAACGAACATAGTAGCCTTTTCCTAAGGGACCCGCTTGACCGGGCGATGCGTGCTGCCGCACCGATGCAGATCATTGAGGGATTGACGGACGCCGAGATCGCCGAGGCGCACCGGTCTTCTGATATTTTCTCCGAAGTATCGGAAATGACTGCTCCTCTGCATGCATTTGGGAGTTATATGGCTGAGTGCCACGCGTTTTCGCGGGCGTTACTTTTTGTGCTTTGGTGGTGCAGACAGGATGGCTTTCGCCAGTTCTTCCGGTATGGTAGGGATGGATTGTTGGATATTGAGAATGTCGTTTGTTACGGGGCGGCCGGGGCGTTTCGTTTCCTGAATCTTGTTACCGGGCTTCGGGGATTTATCTATGCTCATGGTGTTATAGGCTATAGAGTAGCACTAATCCATTGGGGCAGAATACCGAAATGATTTCATGGCGGACATCTGCTTAGAGTAGGAGGCTGCATACATTGCGATCCAGTTTTCACGACAGTCGATCAACTTCAGGACCGATTCCTTGGCTTATATCGGGACGCTCTTGACAATGCGGAAGTACTGGGCGGACCCCGGTACGGGCCACGAAGCGCACCGGACGAACCCATGAGACGCGGGCCATCAAGCACAGACATGGGAAAGCTGGCGCATAACGGCCCTGACCACCGGAATGGGTACGGCGTTGCCAGTAAGCCGTCTGACGGTCGTTATCGGACTGTCAATCTCGTAGCTGTCGGGGAAGCCTTGCAGGCGCAGTATTGCGCGGCCCGTTCGTCTCCGTTCTCCGTCCACGAGCAAGCAATTGTAGCTGACCGATGCCCGGAATGCGCATGAGTACGGATGGCTTGATACGTTACCGCTTACGTTTGGCTATGAAATGAGGGATTTGTACATGAGCCGTTTACCGACCAGTCCTTGAGCAATTATTGTCATTGGCTCCGCTGTGTCGAAGTCGCGTGCATTGTGTCGCCCTGCAAATTCGTTCACGTACCGCTGTAGGTGCTTCTTGCTCATGTGGTGGTACGTTCCGTAGTACCCACGCTTCAGCAAAGACCAGAAGCTCTCTACGCCATTGGTACGGACCTGCTCACGGCATGGTGCCAGATTTAGTTGGTCTATTTTTTCAAGACCGGCTTAGGAGTGGGCCCAAGATACGGTTTCGGCACACATTTTAGCAGGGCTTTTTGGAGCTTCGGAAGGTGTTTTGCGCAGCCAAGCTTACATAATCGGGGTTCGGTTTCCAGCATAGCCATTGCTACCCATCGGTGACGTTGATCTGAGTTTACCCAACGTCTGATCCGCCGCGTTCGATTAGCCAGCTGGCCGTTGACATTCTCAATGATGTTGGTGGTTAGCAGACTGCATCCGACCGTATCCGCCACACCCAGCCTGTGCAGTGTCAGCGTCTCTTCCATGCCCTCTTCCAGGCTACGTGCGGCCGCTTCCTCCCCTTGTTCCTCCAAGTCATCCCGTAGGGTCTCAAGCCCCGCTTTTGCGTCGTCGTACGTGTCTTCACGATACGCCTCCTGCATCTTCCGACGCACCTTGGGCGCATCCTCCTTTTTCGTGAGCTTGCTCACCACATTCTCCCGCTTGTGCCAGGTACAACGCTGCACCTGCGTGTAGTCGCCGAAAACATCCTTTACCGCCTTGTAAAGCCCCTTCGCTCCATCCACAACGCACAGCAGGCCCTGGTCATAGCACAGGCCGCGATTGATCAGGCCTTCCAACAAACCTGCAATCGCCTCCGCATTCTCCGTGGTCGTCTCCACCATGCCCAAGATCTCCTTCTTTCCGTCTGCCGTAATGCCCATACACAGCACGATCTGGCACTCCTGCAAGTACTTGCCATCTATCAGCAGCGTCACATAGGTTTCCGAAGACAGATCGCGTTCTTCGAACTTCTTGAGGGCCTCCGCACTCTTCTTCCTGAAAGTGCGACTGACCGAGGAAGCGCTCAATCCATAACTGTCCGCAAACGCGCTGACCACACGGTGATAATCCCGCTGGCTGATCCCAAGAAGAATGTTTTCCGTCAGATTGTTCTCCTCTTCAACCGATGCATTGCGTAGCTCACAATAGGTCTCCAGAGGACGCTCCTTGCCCTCTTTCTTATCCCGTACGCGCTGCACCCGGATCTTCAGGCGTTTCCCCATGATCCTGATTGAACCCGGATTGGTCCCCCATCTCTCGTAACGTCCGTCGTGCACATCGTCTCTCGCGTAGCGCTTGCCACAGAGCGACTCTACCTCCTCTTCCATGACCAATTTAGCCAACAGCTCCTCAATGCTACCGCTGCATCGCAAGAGTGCCATCTTGGTCTCCCGATCTTGATCAATTATATCCCGGAAGTGCTTCACTCGCTTCCTGGCCTTGGTTGAGGGCTTGGTTGTTGTCTCACATGCTTGCATAACGATGGGTGTGTTAGGGTGTTGGATGATTAGGGCTCCAAGTAGCATAATGCAGAGCCCCCAGATGGTTCAATAGTAAGGATTTCCAACGACGAGGATGACTTTGTAGATGCCTGCAGCAGGAAACCGGGCCTTTGAGAGAGGTTATAGCAGCTCCACGGGCTGCTGTGCGGCAACAAGTCGGCTGTTTGTACAAAAACAGCGGTGTTATGCCATTCCGTGCAGGTTACAAATATTGAATACTTTATGCACCGTTTTCCGTGCACGCAATAACCTACACGCGCGATGTATGGTGTCGTCGGCGTTTTGGTGGCAGATATGGGCGCGTTTCTGCACGCGAACGGCTTCGTTGAGCCCTTTTGCGTGCGCTGGCATCGCTATAGCGGCTTAAAGCGTACGATCTGGAGGCATTGTAGCCTGCCATGCGTGTGATTAGCTCCGAAAACGTGCCAATCTTTTCAACCGTGGCACGGTGCGCCCGGATATCGTGCTCATAGTAGTATTGCACGGCCACATTCTTGTTCTGGCAAGCATGGATCAATCGTACGCGTTCCAATAGTGCTGTTAGCCAGCTCGGCAGCTCTTTAACACAGGGCAGTCTGCTTCCTTGATGGCCTTGGTCATCCCTCTGTGCACAGCAATTGGCATCCTTACAGGCCTGCACAAGGCCTTTTTCGCCCAATGGAGGTGCTTTCCGTTGCCGCTCCCGTGGTCTTATCCGCATGATTACCCGTCCAGAGACGTATTGCGCACTCTGAAAGACGCTCGGCAGGCCGTTTGCAGGTGATGCCGGGCAGAAAAACGGGGATATCCGCGTTTCTTGTGCACTTGAAGCCTGATCTGCATACCGGGTGTGTCCGGCCGCAGCAGGAAACCGGGCCTGCGAGAGTGTTTATTGAGGTTCTACGGGCCGCTGTGCGGCGAAAAGCCAGCTGTTGGACCAAAAACAGCCTGCACGAGCCCCTTTTTGGCCCAATGGAGGCGCTCTCCGTTGCCGCTCCCGTGGTCTTATCCGCATAATTACCCGTCCAGAGACGTATTGCGCGCTCTGAAAGGCGCTCGGCAGGCCGTTTACGGGTGATTCCGGGCAGAAAAACGGGGATATCCGCGTTTTTTGTGTACTTGAAGCCTGATCTGCACACCGGGTGTGTCCGGCCGCAGCAGGAAACCGGGCCTGCGAGAGCGTTTATTGAGGTTCCACGGGCCGCTGTGCGGCGAAAAGCCAGCTGTTGGACCAAAAACAGCCTGCACGAGCCCCTTTTTGGCCCAATGGAGGCGCTCTCCGTTGCCGCTCCCGTGGTCTTATCCGCATAATTACCCGTCCAGAGACGTATTGCGCGCTCTGAAAGGCGCTCGGCAGGCCGTTTACCGGTGATTCCGGAACGGGGATATCCGTGTTTATTGTGCACTTGAAGCCTGATCTTGCATACCGGGTGTGTCCGGCCGCAGCAGGAAACCGGGCCTTTGAGAGAGGTTATAGCAGCTCCACGGGCTGCTGTGCGGCAAAAAGTCGGCTGTTTGTACAAAAACAGCGGTGTTATACCATTCCGTGCAGGTTACAAATATTGAATACTTTATGCACCGTTTTCCGTGCACGCAATAACCTACACGCGCGATGTATGGTGTCGTCGGCGTTTTGGTGGCAGATATGGGCGCGTTTCTGCACGCGAACGGCTTCGTTGAGCCCTTTTGCGTGCGCTGGCATCGCTATAGCGGCTTAAAGCGTACGATCTGGAGTCATTGTAGCCTGCCATGCGTGTGATTAGCTCCGAAAACGTGCCAATCTTTTCAACCGTGGCACGGTGCGCCCGGATATCGTGCTCATAGTAGTATTGCACGGCCACATTCTTGTTCTGGCAAGCCTGGATCAATCGTACGCGTTCCAATAGTGCTGTTAGCCAGCTCGGCAGCTCTTTAACGCAGGGCAGTCTGCTTCCTTGATGGCCTTGGTCATCCCTCTGTGCACAGCAATTGGCATCCTTACAGGCCTTGTGCGAGGCCCTTTTGGCCCAATGGAGGCGCTTCCTGTTGCCGCTCCCGCGGTATTATCCGCATAGTTACCCGTCTGGAGACGTTTTGCATGCTCTGCAAAGTGCTCTGCAAGGCCGTTTACAAGTGATTCCGGGCAGAAAAACGGGGATATTCGCGTTTATTGTGCACTTGAAGCCGGATCTGCATACCGGGTGGGTCCTGCTGCAGCAGGAAACCGGGCCTTTGAGAGAGGTTATAGCGACTCCACGGGCTGCTGTGCGGCAACAAGTCGGCTGTTTGTACAAAAACAGCGGTGTTATGCCATTCCGTGCAGGTTACAAATATTGAATACTTTATGCACCGTTTTCCGTGCACGCAATAACCTACACGCGCGATGTATGGTGTCGTCGGCGTTTTGGTGGCAGATATGGGCGCGTTTCTGCACGCGAACGGCTTCGTTGAGCCCTTCTGCGTGCGCTGGCATCGCTATAGCGGCTTAAAGCGTACGATCTGGAGGCATTGTAGCCTGCCATGCGTGTGATTAGCTCCGAAAACGTGCCAATCTTTTCAACCGTGGCACGGTGCGCCCGGATATCGTGCTCATAGTAGTATTGCACGGCCACATTCTTGTTCTGGCAAGCATGGATCAATCGTACGCGTTCCAATAGTGCTGTTAGCCAGCTCGGCAGCTCTTTAACACAGGGCAGTCTGCTTCCTTGATGGCCTTGGTCATCCCTCTGTGCACAGCAATTGGCATCCTTACAGGCCTGCACAAGGCCTTTTTGGCCCAATGGAGGTGCTTTCCGTTGCCGCTCCCGTGGTCTTATCCGCATGATTACCCGTCCAGAGACGTATTGCGCACTCTGAAAGACGCTCGGCAGGCCGTTTACAGGTGATTCCGGGCAGAAAAACGGGGATATCCGCGTTTTTTGTGTACTTGAAGCCTGATCTGCACACCGGGTGTGTCCGGCCGCAGCAGGAAACCGGGCCTGCGAGAGCGTTTATTGAGGTTCTACGGGCCGCTGTGCGGCGAAAAGCCAGCTGTTGGGCCAAAAACAGCCTGCACGAGCCCCTTTTTGGCCCAACGGAGGCGCTCTCCGTTGCCGCTCCCGTGGTCTTATCCGCATAATTACCCGTCCAGAGACGTATTGCGCGATCTGAAAGGCGCTCGGCAGGCCGTTTACCGGTGATTCCGGAACGGGGATATCCGTGTTTATTGTGCACTTGAAGCCTGATCTGCATACCGGGTGTGTCCGGCCGCAGCAGGAAACCGGGCCTGCGAGAGCGTTTATTGAGGTTCTACGGACCGCTGTGCGGCGAAAAGCCAGCTGTTGGACCAAAAACAGCCTGCACGAGCCCCTTTTTGGCCCAATGGAGGCGCTCTCCGTTGCCGCTCCCGTGGTCTTATCCGCATAATTACCCGTCCAGAGACGTATTGCGCGATCTGAAAGGCGCTCGGCAGGCCGTTTACGGGCGATTCCGGGCAGAAAAACGGGGATATCCGCGTTTTTTGTGTACTTGAAGCCTGATCTGCACACCGGGTGTGTCCGGCCGCAGCAGGAAACCGGGCCTGCGAGAGCGTTTATTGAGGTTCCACGGGCCGCTGTGCGGCGAAAAGCCAGCTGTTGGACCAAAAACAGCCTGCACGAGCCCCTTTTTGGCCCAATGGAGGCGCTCCCCGTTGCCACTCCCGCGGTCTTATCCGCATAATCACCCGTCCGGAGACGTACTGCGCGCTCTAAAAGTGCTCTACAGCCCGTTTGCGGGTGATTCCAGGCAGAAAATCGGGAAGGCAGCGCTTTTGTGTACCAGGGGAAGAGTGTTGAAGTACCCTCGCTGCTGTAAAAGCCCCTCCCGTTCGGTATTCGTATCTCTCATGCCTGCTGCTCGGACACCTCATCAGCAAACAATGCCGACCGCATCGGTAATAACTTCGACGCATGCTCCAGTCTGCGCATGCGTGATTCCATCTCCAACAGCAACAGCGCCAACTGCGCCCGTCGTTCCTGTGGCGGATACCAGTGACGAAGGCCGCGCAACTGCTTGACCAGCCTGTGCGAGGTATGCATCAAACAACGGGTGCTCCTAAGACTCGGACTCAGCATCTCGTACAAGCCCGTACCATGCAGCGTCAGTGTTCGGTCCAGATCCTGCAGCAGCCATTGCGCCGCAGATCGGTTGCACCGTTGTAACTCGGCATGGATCCGCATCAGGGAACTGTGGGCCTCCTGTCGGTCCGGTAATTGATAAGCACGCGAGATGGCGCCCTTTACACGGCGTTGATCCTCATCGGCAAGATAGCTGACTACACGCTCGCGCTTGGCCATCTGGCAATGCTGCAGGCATACATGCATGCCCAAGCTCTGACCAAGAACTCGTGTTAGCCCCGCCTGTCCAGATGTGATGCAAAGCAGGCCCCGATCCACACACAAACCGCGCTCGCACAACCCTTGTAGCAGCTGCCGCACCGCCCCGGTATCCTGCACCGTGGACTCTGTAAATCCCAGCATATGCCGATACCCCTCTGCGGTAACGGCCATGCAAAGCAACAATGAACGACCGTACACCGATGTGGCATCCATCCACAGAGCCACGTAATCTTCCCCGCCTATGTGCCGACTCTCAAAGACCTCCAAGGCCTGGTTGCGCACCTCCCGCAAATAGGCATTATCCTGACCACCACCACCTTGTAACGAGGCCTCCTTCGCCTCCAGAACACGGGACGACTCCTCTGTTTGCGTCTTGCCGTCCGTAGGGGATGATGGAACCGCATTCACACCCGGGCTGGCCGACTCCTCTTGTTGCACATCCGACTCCAGACTGCATGTCAGGCGTTGTGCAAGCTCGGTGCATTGTCGCAGGAGAAAATATCGCAGCGACCGACCGGATTGACCCGCGTCGCGAAGCATCTGATCAAGCTCCGAAAGATCATCTGAAGGCATCTTGGAAGAAAATAATTGGCTCGTGTAAAAGGCTCCGAATACTCCTAAACATTCGCGACCCTCGTTTTATAAGCCAACTAAATCTGGCACCATGCCCTGCTCACGAACGTATTCGCCAACAGAGTGACGTACGTAGGCGTGGTTGTTGCGGCCCCGGTATGCTGACGTGCCATCCGTATAGACCTCGGTGTCTTCCGAGACATGGGTATCCACAAACGCATTGAGCGTCTGTCCGTCTATGTTTTCTACTACCTGGGCAGAAATGCTATTGGTGACACGATCACGGACTCCTACAACGGCTTTCTTACCTACTGGCCCACGGGCTGCTTTCAGCTTCTTGCTGGCGTGCTTGTTCTTTTCCTTGCCACCGAAGTAGGCTTCGTCAACCTCTACCGGACCGGCAAATAGTGCATGCTCTCCATTCCATGATTGTCGAATACGGTGGGCCAGATGCCACGCTGTCGTCTGGGTTATGCCAAGGTCACGATGCAGCTTCATGCTGGATACGCCCTTGATACTGGTAGTCATGATGTAAATGGCTAATGCCCATACCTGGTATCCCAGTTTGGAGTCCTGCATTACAGTCCCTATGCGGACACTGAATCGTTTACGGCAACTACGGCAACTATAAGGCATGCTAGGATGTTTGGCGCCAGACTGTACGTTCTTAGACGCACAGTGCGGGCAAACAGGAGTGTCGCCCCAACGCTTCATTGCGAACCATGCTTCGGCTGATGGGTCGTCTGGAAACATTTTGGTTAGCTTGATCAAGGACACTCCTTCACGATCAGCCCGTCCAGGGCCATTGGTGTTTCTGTTGTTTCTTTTCTTTGAAGGCATTTAGTTAGGTCATCAATCTATCACGGGATGGTACCCATTTTCGGTATAGTCGGTTCCCGCTATTCGCGACCAAACTGCAATTATTTCAACAATTTAACGCGTGGGCAGTCAGCTATATAACTCCCTAACTTATCCTTAAGGGGTACCCCGTTCGCGTTTGTCTCCGTTTCAAACTTCTTAATCCACGTCCATGCCCCCGTGTGCCCCAACTTTTTCAGCTGATTAATAGAATCAGAACAGCAGAATGCTTCCCTGCTTGGATGTACGGAGTATCGCTTGATGTCTTTCGGTGACTTCAGTAGAGGCCGAATGTATTTGGCCTCATATGCCGTGATTACCTGTCGGGTAGAACATCTTATCCCATCCTCTCCTTTCTCCACGACCAATCCTGCAAAGATTTTTCAGCTGGACGGATGGCAATTCCCAAGTCCAGGCACAATCAACAAAACAGGCACTTCGACTCAAGCCGTGAGCCTGCACCGAAGCAATCTCCGTCCTTAACAACGATCGAAAAGTCAGATTATCCTCAATGCCTTGTCCTATTTCAATCTGCGTACACATATCCGCAATCCCGTTAGGTGAATCGGCAATTTCCTCCAGCGGCTGATTCAATACAATGAATTTAGTAGCCTCATCTTGATCTGACGTCTCGGCAACTTCCCGCTTCTCTATCACAACAAGGTTCGCTACTACCTGACTGTTTTGGAATCACCGACCTGATCCAGAAATGACGATGGCCTTGATATTGTAGTACTGTGCAATAGAAGTGAATGAATAGAATTTATCCCCCCAATCCGTGGAAAGCCAGGAGTTGGAGATAATCATCACCAAGCGCCCGCGCGATGCCAAAAGGCGATACCACGCGAATGGAAAGTCAGCCGAGACATCTGATCTTCCAGACAGGCGCACCGGGTTACCCTCAAGCCACTGATTAACCGCATCCATGCCTTCCTTGTATTTGTACCAACCGCCTTGCGACACAAAAGGCAAATTGCTGGCTATGGCATTGAACGAGGGGAGACTTTGGATAAAGCAACTTCCGTCTCGGGGATGATAGAAAGTGATATCTGTGCTCGGCTGAAGATCAAATGCATTCTTGCAGAAAATCCTCAGAGCAATATTCATCAGGGACGGCTTGACCCTTGCGAGCGTTGCGATCTGGACTGCTAGCGGATCTTGGTCGCCGGCGTAAACTGCTGCTGCTGCTTCTCTCAACGGTACTTCGTGTTCTAGCTTGCGTTCAAATGCAGCACGAGCAATAGTGCCACTTCCACAACATGGATCCAGCCGTTTGTCGCCAAGAATGTCACGCAAAGCCAGTGCTGCGATGAGTTGCGCAAGAGCCGGCGGCGTTGCAAATTGTCCCCTGACTTTCCTGACTGTTACTTCCACGACAGCCTCAAGGAGAATGGCCAGCTGTCCTTGGTCAACTGAACCAATGCGCAAGTCTGACAACAACCTATTGAACTGCAGTAATTGGGTCCACGAACCTTTCGGGACCACAGACAGACCAACATCGTCGGAGAATACCGTGTGGAAATTACATTCTTCCGAAAGGCGCCCAAGCCGATCCAAGGCCTCCCGTGGAGATATGTTCTCCCCGAATTGAGCGACCACCCGTGCTCGGCTATCTCTGCTTTGAAGAACGTTGGCAAACAATAATTTGCCAATCCAGTTAGTTATATTCGCTCGCGCTAAGACCTTATACTTCCCTCTCTTGCGTTTATTCCTGTACTCGTTCCGATACAAGTTCCACCACGACAAAATCTGGGCTCGCAGTTTCGCATCAAGATTAGCAGCCAATTCCAATGCATTTGCAACCTCTGTAGCATAATCCAAATTAGGGCTTGGATTCCACCGGACTTATAGGCGTCAACGAACCGTCTTCCTTCTATGGATCCGTCTTCGAAGAGGGCGTTCAAGTCATTAATACTTTACCAGCAAACTGCTTCCAATCATTGCGATATATCTGGACGCTTTCCCGATCCACAATATGATCCAATGTGGGCCATTGCTTCTTACAAGTATACTGTGTTGCTCTAGTTTCGCTCGCATATAAACGTGCGCTCGTGACATTCCACAGGACAAAACTGTTAAGACCGAGAGCTCTTGCCTTCCTCGCGGCATCCCGATGAAATGTTATGTCATCAATACTTGTATCAGGCATTTTGAGCTCCCAACCCTGAAGGATCTTGGCTGTTGACCGATCGCCAAATAACAGAACATCAGGAAACAGGCTACCACCGTCTGCCCTTATCGTCTGTTCACCTCCCGCATTCTTGATCGCTCGATTATTTGCATCAACTATCGTTTTGATGTGGGCAATCAGGTCGATTGCCCACGACCTCTCGTTATACATTACTCGATATGGCATCCGACGCCACAATTTGTTGCGCAGCATACATTAAACACTAACCATCGTAGAGCCACTAAATTGGTCAGGCCTGACGCTAGTAAGGAGGACAACAGAGGAGGAAAAGGCTTCTTATTCGCCATCATGTCGTCAACTTGAGCGAGCCTATCCTTAGCGACCCTTATGTAGTCAATCCGCTCATTCTTGAAAAGGCGGCACTCTTCGTTTTTTTCGATTCCGATATACTTGCGTCCCTCCATGGCTGCAGCCACCAAGAAGCTACCACTCCCAAATGCGTTGCCAAGAATAAGTCCTCCTTTGGGAACGAACATTCGAATCAGGTAGCGTCCCAAGGCTACCGGTTTCTGCGTAGGATGCCACACTCGCCCGCCAGATTCAGTTTCAGCGGTCTTGCAGTACAACGTATCCGTTGGGAACCGTTCACCCGAGCTCTTTACATGATTCGAGTACCCTTGTCATTAGGTTTTAGCGGCCCACATGACTGGCCGGTATTTCGGTTGCCGGGCGTCGAATATGCAGATATCCTCGTGCCGTCTCAATGGCTGCCTCCGAGCGTTTAGAAAATTGGTTGACTTGCTTTTGACCCAAACAAACTTGTATCTGAACCACTTCTCATTGCTGAGAATGAGTTTGGCTGTGAAGACACCCTGCGAAGTCAAGGCAATTACCCCCCTAGGCCTACCGTTCAACCGGTACCCCTACTTGACTTTGTAATTCATGCCGCTTAGATTGGCGGCATGGTGGTTCAACATCAGATTCTGAAGACACTGCGTGCCGCTCCATGTGAGTTGACAGAGGTCATGAAGCAGCATCCTGACGATGGTCGCACAGCGATAAGTCGCCGTGTGAGTGAAGCGTTTGGCTTTTATGATGCCTTGGGGCGTGTGCAGCACAGCAGTTGTTTGCAGGCGCTCAAGACACTCGAAGCCGAGGGTGCGCTGTCCTTGCCTCACCGAAGCGCGTGGTCCGAGGCGCTGTGCCTCGTTTGTTGGACGAACCGGTACCTGCGCCTGTTGGAGTGCCGACATTGCTCAAGGATGTGCGCGGCCTGGAGTTGGAATTGGTAGAAGATGCCGGGCAGCGTGCGATCTGGAATACGCTTGTGGAGGCCGAGCATCCGTTGTGTGCGCCACGGTTTGTCGGACGGCAGTTGCGCTATCTTGTCGGGAGCGAGCATGGCTACATCGGAGCGATAGGCTTTGCGGCTGCGGCGCTGTATCTGAAGGCGCGCGACAGATGGATGGCGTGGTCGGACGAGCAGCGTGAGGACTACCGGGACCATGTCGTGGGTTTGAATCGGTTCCTGATTCGCTCCATGGTGCGGATCAGGAACCTTGCCAGCCATACACTGGGGAAGGTATTGCGTCGTTTTCCGGAGGATTTTGAGAACCGTTACGGGTATGTGCCGTGGGTGATAGAAACCTTTGTGGGCCCCGAACATCGCGGCACGTGTTTTCGGGCTGCGGGGTTTCAGTGTGTGGGAAAAACCAAGGGGCGTGGGCGTCATGCTCCTGGTAATGCATGCACCAAAGAGAAGAAGGCGGTTTTCGTGTATGATCTGGGTGGTGATTGGAGGCAGGAGCTTGGAGTACCGGTTGTGGAGGCGTATCCCGAGCTTGAGGTGGGTGCGGGGCTGGCCAGTGATACATGGGCAGAACAGGAGTTTGGTGGAGCACCGTTGGGGGACAAACGCCGTTCGGACCGGTTGGTACATAGCGTAAACATGCTTTCACGCACTCCAGGAGAATTGATCACGGCCAATCTGGACGCTGATCGGGCGGGGATACTACCGTTTTTTGGAGAAAGCGGCCGAGAACGAGATCACGCCGGAGAAGATTTTGCAGCCGCATCGTGATCGCACGATAGAGCGGATGCGTACGCAACGGACGGTGCTGTGCATCCAGGATGGCACGGACATCAGCTACAGTACTCGTCCGGCGTGCGAGGGGTTGGATTTGATAGGGCACAATCAGACCACATCAAAGGCAAAAGGAGTGCATTTGCACGCTACGCTGGCGGTGGGTGAGGACGGTGTGCCTATACAACCGACCAAGAGGCTCCTGCTCCTAAGACACAGTTATGGATAGACGGCGTGCGGGACATAGCGGAAGCCGCCTCGCATCTGAGTGGTCGTACCCGTGTGCTGTGTGTCATGGACCGCGAGGCGGATGTGTTTGCGATCCTGGCGCAGCAGCGCAGCGCAGGGCGTGTGGACATATTGGTGCGAGCCAAGGTGAATCGGCTATTGGCTAAAAAGTCTCCCAAGTTGTTTGCGACCATGCGGTCGGGCCGTCCGGCAGGACACATGGAAGTGCCGATTGCGCGTTTGAGCCGCCGCGTGAAGTCAGGCCGAGTCAAGCATAAGGGGCGGTCGGGCCGTCTGGCGCGGATGCAGGTACGTTTCCGCCGCCTATCGCTTCCGGCGCCGGGTAAGTTGCAGGAGGATCCGGTGCAGGTCAGTGCGATTCATGTTCGGGAGGTGCAGCCGCCAGCCGGAGAGCGACCGGTACAGTGGTATCTATTGACGACCCAAGAAGTTACAACGCTGGAGCAAGCTATTGAGGTGGTAGGCTACTACGTGTTGCGGTGGCGTGTGGAAGACATGTTCCGTGTGCTCAAGAGCGGTTGTGCGGTAGAGCGGCTGGGTATGCGGCAGGCCAAGAGTCTGCACAATGCCATTACGATCTATATGGTGATGGCGTGGCGCCTGCTATTGATGACGCTTCTGGGGCGCGAGGAACCCGAAGCGTCGCCGGAAGGATTGTTTGATGAGATGGAACTGCGCCTGTTGCACGAGCTTGCCGACGAGTTTGGACTGCCGCCTCCAAAGACACTCGGGGCTGCTATTCGGGTGGTGGCCGTCTTTGGTGGCTATATGGATCGGAAGAAGGACCGGCCTCCAGGCTCCAAGGTTATCTGGCGCGGCTACAGCCGGTTGGAGATAGGGGCCAAGACCTTTGCCGTCCTTGAGAAGCGATACCATATGATACGGAGAGAGGTTCTCATCGTTAAGCGAGAATGACGAGCACGCGAAGCAACAAACGTACCCAAAGCAGGGAGTGATACCTGCCCCCCAGCGTCGTTGCCGCGCCAACGTTTAGTGCGATGGCAACGGGGATTCGGAAGAGAACTGTAAAGACGCCCGAGCTACCGGGCGTTATAGCGCCGACGTATGTCCATCGCATAGGCAAGCGCCTCGCACATGCCTAATGATGCTACGCTTCCCGCATCCCCGGTGCAAGCATCACTCCGGTCCGAGGGCTCCGCACCTCTTGAAAGAACCAATCACTACACCGAACTTGCAAAAACAGATAAATACTATACAGTGTCAAGTATCTGAACTGGGTACACGGTAGCCCTAGGCTTGATAATCCTGCGATAGGCCGCCCACAGCTCGTCAAGTGGAATCAAGCTGTCCCATGTATTTTGCGTCGTCCCGTAAGGCAGGTCACAAAGGATCATATCTATGGACTGATCCGCTATCCTCTTCATTACGTCAAGGCAATCGCCTTCATATAGTGCATTGCTCAAAGCAGACAGAGATATGTCTTGAGTCTCCCTTGAATGGTATCTACATCCTATGACAGCACTATGTCATAGCCAAACGATTCCAAGCAACACTTACCGTTTAATCCCGCCACGATGTCAGGCCTGTCGGTACGTTACCTGTTAGCGCGAGGGGATGCTTCATACCCGACGTACCACTTACATTTTCCAAAGGCAAACCGATTCGTCATTACTGTTTCCAGCCGCACACCACTGCCAATGCAACTTGCCACGGGTAAGGATGGTTACTGTACTAATCTTTTAAACATCCCGTGACCTACCAAAAGGCTGCCCGTACGCAGCATATCAATTCTCAACGCCAAGACCATGCACCAACGATTCGTAGCCCTGACCTGTCTTTTTATGCTCATAGCAGCCCCGGCTTTGTCCCAAGAGGATGCTTCTTCCCTAATGGGGCGATGGGCGCTACATCTTCCTCGCGGTGCAGGCTGGCTGGAAATCCACGACTCCAACGGATACCTTGATGCATCTCTGCTTTGGTACGGAGGAAGTGTCCTGCCCGTGGCCAGCGTCAACATTACTGATGGAGTATTGACCGTGACCCGAACCTCCACGGTGCGGCGTAGTGAAGACCGCTCACATACCCTCACCATCAGGGTCGTACTACGACCTGATGGTGACGGGCTCGCTGGAACGGCCATGTTTCCTGGACGGCATGGCTACGGAATGGACACCGTCGAATTTTCCGCCACCCGTATTCTGGATCTGCCGGACACCCCTGATAGGATAACTATTGAATTCGGGGAACCCATAGAGCTGTTCAATGGCACCGACCTCACGGGATGGTCTCTCGTCAATCCTGACCAATCGAACGGATGGATAGCCGAGGATGGCGTGCTAGCCAATAAGCCCGTGCAACCCGAAGACGGCGAACATATCTTTTACGGCAACCTGCGCACAGATGCGACTTTTGAAGACTTTCGACTGACGCTGGAGGTGAATGTCCCCGAGGGGAGCAATAGCGGAGTGTACCTGCGAGGCATCTACGAAATTCAGGTAGCCGATACCTACGGCCAGGACACGGATTCGCACAATATGGGAGCACTATACAGCCGCATAACGCCGAGCACTGCCGCAGAAAAGATGGCCGGCGAATGGCAAACTATGGACATAACGTTGTACCGAAGCCACCTCACCGTTGTACTGAACGATGTCTCAATCATTACTAACCAACCTGTCCTTGGCGTGACAGGAGGCGCACTGACAGCGGACGAGGCTTCTCCAGGCCCAATCTACCTCCAAGGCGACCATGGCCATGTCATGTACCGCAACTTGGTACTAACACCCATTACAAACTAGCTTTTCCTCATTGGTAACAAAGTAGATATATCAAGACATTTTGCCGTTAGCAGAAGAGACTTCATGCGGATGGGGGCTGTAGGGACTGCCGCCGTTGGCCTGGGCATGAGTCCACACGCAGCCAAGACTGTCCCACCGAGTGATCGCATCACTTTGGGGTTCATTGGTGTTGGCGCCCGTGCCCACCAATTGATTGAGATCATGAAGGTCTTCCCTGAAGCGGAAATCGTGGCGGTAGGCGAGTAAGCGTGCGGTGAACTACATCTTGATTAGATGATGGGTTCTGGGGAGCTTGCCCGTAGACGTCAGAACCCAGACCCCAGATCACATGGTACAGCCCAAAGGTACGGCGGAAGAGAGGTTTCCGTGGGTATAGCAGTATAACGAGAGGACCCGGTCCGCAGCGGCGTTTTGTGCAGAGCACGGCATCTTGTACGGACAGTTGAATTACTGGAGGGGAAGTATCGCTAAGAGACTGAAGCCGAGGACTGCCGAGGCTTCGTGGAGATAGGCAATGCAGCACCAAGGGAAGCAGCGCAGGTAGAGATCACATATCCGGGTGGGATCCGGGTGCGGTTCTTTGCATCGGTCTCTGCTTCGTACCTAGTCAGGCTGACGCAGTCATGATCGGACTGGCACCTTCATTTCTCACCACCGCAGGTAGCCGCTGGCGGTCATGCCGTAGCTCACCGGCCTGTACGGCGTCATGTGCTCCATCGCTAAACCGCTCACACTAAACCCTAACCCCGTGCGCCCCTGCACACCCGCCCCTATGCGGTAGTCCCTGCCTCTGTCACTCGATCCCATACCCACATGCGGCCGCAGCATGCTTCGTCTACGAACACGCAATCCGTACCCCACCTCCAGCTCCATCCGACGATCCGACGGATACCCTCCCTTATTCATGAGGGAGTTAAGTGGCGGGGAATCGTCGTTTAATATTATGGTGTAATATGTTGACTATACACGGGGTGAATGGACTCTTCCGCGACGCTCAAACGTTCAGAAACCCCAATACCCATTCACCCTGTAACACACCCGATGCAAGATCCCAAATCCAACCTTCTGTTCGCTTGCCAGTTCAATAAATCCGTTAAAGTTGTACGCTCCAAGACCGATAATCTAACATCGGATGCCGGCGTCATTCCTATGCGCCTGCTCATGGTGATCAGCACCTTGGCATGCCGACTCGCTTCCGTGCTTAAGGACAATCGGTCCCAAGCTCGGATTACGCATAGCCTTGAGGAGTTAGTGCGGCAGTACCTGCTGCAACATGTGCAGGGGTGGGGACGTCAGTCAGATGCGGACAAGCTTCGAAGGGACCCCGCCATGCGCGTGGCCACTTCTTCCAAAAGGGGTATGAGGGCATTACAGGACGATAGGTCCCTGGCATCCCAGCCAACCATGTCTCGCTTCGTGCACATGTTGGCCGGGAAAAAGAATTTCAAGAAGTTGCGCCTTTTTGTAGAGACATTCGCCATGGAGCACCTGCTGCAGCGTGGTGGCGGGAAGCGCCGCCCCGAGGTGGTCTTTGATGTGGACGGTGTACCGGTAGATACGCATGGCAAGCAGCAGGGCAGCAAGTGGAACGGATATTACAAGCGCACCATCTTTCTGCCCCTTATCGCCATATGCGGTGAGTCGGGCGACATGTTGGGGGCGGAATTGCGAGGGGGCACGCAGAATGTGGTGAAGGACTGCTACGGTTTCATTCGACGCATTGGGCTGGCATTGCGTGAACATGTGGCCGACAAGGTCATTGTCCGATTGGACGCAGGCTTCAACAGTGGCGAGTTATGTGATAAGCTGGAGAACGACCGTATCGGCTACGTGATGCGTCTGAAAGGAAACGATGTGATTGACGGGCTTGCGGCGCCTCATTTGGAGGGTGATCAGCCGTCGGACGAATGCTACCACGAACTGCGCTACCGTGCAAAGTGCTGGTCCGTAGAGCGTCGTGTGGTGCTCGTGGTTGTTCCGGTGCCGGGAGAGCTTTTTCCGCGGCATTTCTATCTGATCACCGATCTGGATGTAGAAGCCTATCCGGCAGAGCAGCTTGTGAATCTGTACCGGAAGAGAGGAAAGGCGGAAAAGCACTTCGGGGAGCTGAATGCGGCTTGCTCCATGGCGCTGTCGTCGGTTCTCCGTCCGAAGACACACTATAAGGGCCGGCCTGTAGTGCGGGTGCCTGATGAGTCGGAACAGGATGCCGAGATCCGAGCCGAGAACGAGGTCCTGCTACAGGTATACCTTCTAACTTATCAGCTCATGCATGTGGGGCGCTGCCTTATGCGGGAGCCTGACGAATCCCAGATAAGTCTGAGCACCTATCGCGAGCGTGTACTCAAGGTGGGGGCCCGCTTCGTACAACACGCGCGCAACATCGTTATCCACATTGCCGCCAGCGCAGATGCTGCATGGGAGCAATTTTGGCGACGTTATTGTCAACTCACATGGATCACGCTTCCCATGAAGAGCTAGCCAAGTCAAATTTGTGCCTGCGCTCCGACACCGCAGGCGCCCAACGCGGAAAGCGGAAAGAGAAGGTAGGCAGAGGTGTGTCTACCCGACAGACGTCTTCCCAAAATCTCGGTAATGTGACCGCTATCGAGTCGGGAAAAGGGCCTAAACTGGTGTTTTCAGCCCCTCTCATGGTCGTCCCTACGCATGAACAACGCACAATCGGTCCTGCAGGTACCGAAACAGCACTTTTAGACCCGAACAGGGTACATCATGAATATTGCAGGATATAACTCCCTAATGAGGCACTCAAAGCACTGGAGGGCATCATTGGTCGGGCCCATGCCGCCAACCTTCCTGCTGTTAACATTGTGCACGGCAAGGGTACAGGTGCGCTCCGAGAGGCTGTACACCAGTATCTTGCGCGCTCAAGCCTAGTTTCCGAGTATTCGACTCCTCCCACCAACACCGGCACTACGCGCGCCGTGCTGGGGCATTCCTGAGTCGCGGACCGGAAGGCGCGAAGGTCGCCCTGTCAGCGCTCGGTGTCAGGCTAGGCCCACGCGCTTCCTGATGACCCATTCTGCAGTCAGGAGCAGCAGTATAACAAGGAACGTGGGGATCCATCTCCACAGGTTTGTGACAGTGGTTTCTGTGCGCGACGAGGCTGCAAAGGATGGGTCGTTGGCGAGGTGATCGTCTAGCATCTCCATCCGATCGGGCGTTAGGAATAGCCCTCCCGAGCGTGCAGCAATCTGGCGCAGCATGGTGGTGTTGGTACGTGTTTCCCGATACTCCAATTGATGACCACCGACCAGGAAGGTGCCGCTATCTTCACCCAAACGCCCATCGTTATGGGTAGCAACAGCGTTGTAGCCGTACCGTCCCGTCGGCAGCGTTCCAAGGTCAAGGCCGAACTGACCGTTACCTAGCGACTGCATCTGGAACTCGTTGGTATTACCGATGGGGTTGGTTACAGTCACCGCGATTGCAGCGTTTTCGAGTGGATTAAGGCTTTCATCGTAGGTTTGCCCCACCATCTGGGCGGGCGTGCCGCCGCCGAACGATGGTGTGGCCGGATTCACGCGTACGGTTCTTTGGTCCTCGGGTACGGTCAACCATTGCACCAAGCCTTCGAAAAGTACGGGCCAGATGTGGGAAGCAGCATCTAGGTCATCAGGCAGATTCTCCCATCGCCAAAATCGGCCCGCCAAGAATGCTGCCGTCCGACTACCGCTGCGCCGACGGGTTACTAGGAGTGGGATAGCGGGGGCATCAGGTGTGGGATCTGAGGCGGCAAGAATCGTGGCATCGGGGGTCGGCTTCCAGTCAGCCCAAAGTCCTTCCAGCGGCGGGAGCAGTGCGACATGGTTCACGTTGTCAAAGTCTAGTGCGGGATGCTGCAGTCCTGCCGGTGTTGGTGCAACCATAACGTCTCTGGCCTCAGCCCGCGCACCGTTGGGCAAGGCCGGGAGATATTCTCCGAGAACTATTTTCAGGCTAGCTAAGTCCGTCACGCGGGAGGCCATGAAGAGAAGCGGTGTTCCTGCGTCTGCCAGTTCAGCGACAGCCTGCAGGGCAGACCGGGACGCATTTGGGCCCGGAAACCCTGCCAGGATCACCAACTCGTAGTGGGATGGGCTGATGGCAAGGGGGCCGCCATAGAATTCATCCCGTCCTTTCTGGACATACATGTCGTAGTTCTCCGGCCCTTGTAGGTCCAGGAACCGCCGCAGCGATCCGACATCGGGGCTTGGGGCCGCTGCGAGGATAAGGATGCGTTTGCGCGTCCCCAGCACCCGTACAGACGTTGTTGCAACGTTGTTACGGTGTGTCACCTCACCTTCCAGGTGGGTGACAGCAACCGTGTATTGCTGCATGCCAGGTTCAGCGGGATGCAGCATCATTTCTGCGCTCGAAACTCCCAAACCACCGTGCACGCGTGTCGAGGTGGATGCAATGACGGAGTCGGCATGGAGCAGCCGTACCGTGATGTCCTGTGCTCCCATGCCAAAGTATTGAAGGCTTACGCGTACAACCTGTTCTCTACCGGAATACCCTACTTCGTTGGTGAGCACACTGCTGATCAACAGGTCATGGCGTGCTGTAGAATCGCCTACCGCCATGGTATGTACGGGCACGCCTAGCTCAGGAGCCAGATATATCGGGTTGTTGCCGGAATTGTGCAGACCATCAGATATCAGCAGCACCGCTCGCAGGTTGTCGTTCCGCAGTGCAGCTCGAACGTCACGCAGTCCGTTTGAAATATTTGTAGCAATGCCATCGAACGTCAGGCTATCTGGCCCAAGCACCTCAGTCGTCGTTTGATTGAAGATAAACGTGCGATGGGTACCAGGCAGTGATTCCGCGTTCGAAACGGCCTTCCTAGTAGATTGGGCGGCATTTGTGCTGTCCCTGCTGATCAAGTTCATGCTCTCGCTGCCGTCTATGAGTAAGGCGAGCACCGGATCCGAGTGGACGGTTGCTGTGCGCTCGCATGCAGGGCTCAGGAGCAGCCCTGCTGCGCAAGAGAATGAGAGCGCTCGTAAGGTAACAAGTCCACTACGTACAGGAAGAGGAGGCTTGGGTGAGACCCGGTGATAGGCGGCAAAGGCCAACCCGATGCCTACTATCCCGATGGGCAATAACAGCCATGAGCTATGCCCAAAAGAAAGCACTATCTGGATTATCTTCCGACCATAAAGGTTCCAGAATGGGGCCTCCCGTAACCGTTAATGACGTAGTGGTAGGCTCCGGGAGCGAGCCCGCTCGTGTCCAAAGTGATGTCGGCTTTGCCCGCCTCCAGTGGACCGGAATAGGGTCGAGCTACCAGTCTCCCCAACGTATCATATACTTGCACCTCGGCGTGATTGAGCTTACGGTTCGTTCGGATAGGTAAGATTGTCCAGCGTAGCGCGGGGTTGGGGTGTGGTGATCCGAAAGTTGGCCCTTCAATAGCATTTATTTCTGGTTCAATAGAGACAGGTGTTGTCGCTTTGATTGTCGCGGCGTCCGCATCCACAATACCCCACCCGAGAAAATTGTCCGGGCTATTTTCTTGACTGGCGGTAGACCGGAGTAGTTGCAATACTTCCATGGGGTTTAATTCCGGATTCGCCTGGAGAATCTGGCATACAACCGCAGCAACCATGGGGCTAGAAAACGATGTACCGTCAAAAAATGTATAACCCACTTCGTGAACTGCCAAGAATACGGATGTCGCCTGCGCTGCCACATCCGGCTTTATCCTATTGTCCGATGTCGGGCCCAGACTGCTGAACGTTGATCGCCGCCCAGTGGCTTCCACACCGCCCACCGCAATGACTGAGTCCCCATCCGCAGGCATCCCAATCGTTTTTGGTTCGAATATATCTGCTCCAGAGTTGCCTGCGGATGAGACTACCACCACGCCAAGCATGGCTGCGCGGTCCGCTGCTATGGTTGTCAGCCCCGTATCACCATCAAAGTCAATCGGAGAATAGCTGTGTTGTCCAGTGTCAAATTGCCTGTAGCCCAGTGAAATGTTTACAACATCTACTCCCTCTGACTCCATCCACTCAAGTGCTGCCACCAGATTGTCCTCTTCGGAATTTCTTTCGTGATGTTCAAACTCGGTAGTTGCGGCATATACGGTCGCGCCGTGGGCCGGGCCAATAAGAAAGCCCGGTGCATACCCTACAGCCACGGAGGCTACACTAAGTCCGTGTCGTGAACGCTGGTTAGAGCCATGGAATTCCTGATCCGCCTCCGTGAAGTCCCGCCAAGTGGCACGGCCGTCCATAAGGTGGCTTAGTGACGGGGCATCAAACAGCTCTCCGCTGGTACCATCAAATCGCGTGTCCAAAAAGCCCAGAATGACATTCTCGCCATTTAGTCCTCGCTCCAGCGGGGGGATCGCATTTGCCACGTTAAGTTGTACTTCGGACGGACCGTAGTCTATGCTTGGGCGGGGCGGGGCTAGCGCCAGTGGGGTCGGGAAGATCTTTTCTACATCCATTGGCGCGACGGCGCGCAGGTGGCTGACAAAAGGCAGATCCGTAATTGATTGCTTACCATCGCGGTCCATATATGCCGAAACGGCGTTCAGCCAGCGGCTCTCATGTACGACTGTGATTCCGAGGTCTTGGAGTTGGGCCCGGTAGTGCGGAGATACCGGTACGTCTATCGCGTCCGGTATATTTCTTCCCCGTAACGCACGCCGATCAAGAGCGCGTTGCGAAATCTGGACAGGCGGTGATGACGTTCCGGCAGCATCAAGCTTGTCGGTAAAGAATACCCAATACTTACCGAACTCCTGAGCTTGGGCTGCAGTAGCCATAAATGACATGCATAGGACGGCGGTCAGGATTCGGCACAAATGGCGCGGCGATTGTCTTTTCATGAATCAATCAAGGGTTGTAGGTGCATTTGCAGGGAGACACCTGCTCCTATTCGTGCTCATAATCGGTTCGGCTTTGTTGGCTGAATGTACGGAACGGGGAACGGTCGGATTCGCTTCGTGCGGTGAAGGCCCCTTGGTCCTACGCTCACACTGCTGAGCTGATGCGGTTTGTCATGGAGAATTCATGCTGAATGTTATGGTTCCGGGGGCGGTTGGTTCGTAAGCGTGCGGTGAACTACATCTTGATTGGGTGATGGGTTCTGGGGAGCTTACCCCAGAACCCAGACCCCAGATCGCATGGTACAGCCCAAACGTACGGCGGAAGAGATGTTTCCGCTGGTAGAGCAGTATAACGAATGGACCCAGTCCGCAGCGGCGTTTTGTGCAAAGCACGGCATCTCGTATGGGCAGTTGAATTATTGGAGGCGGAAGGTTCGCCAGGAGACTGCAGCCGAGGACAGCCGAGGCTTCGTGGAGATAGGCAGTGCAGCACCAAGGGTAGCGGCACAGGTAGAGATCGCATATCCGGGTGGGATACGGGTGCGGTTCTTTGCACCGGTCTCTGCTTCGTACCTGGCCAGGCTGACGCAGTCATGATCGGACTGGCACCTTCGCACCGGTACTTCTTTTACCGACCACCGGTGGACATGCGCACAAGCTTTGACGGCTTGTGCGCTTTGGTAAAGAGCGGCATGAAGCGGAATCCGATGTCGGGAGACATCTTTGTATTCATCAACAGGAGGCGAAACCATTTGAAGGCGCTCACATGGGATCGGAACGGCTTTGCGATCTTCTACAAGCGCTTGGAGACGGGTACGTTTGCGTTGCCAGAGGAGGATGTGCCGACATGGGCACAGATGGTGATGATGCTGGAGGGGGTGTCGTTGAAGACGGTGAAATATCGGCCCCGATATGCGGTAAAAAGCCGATAATCGGGCCAAATATAATGTGTGATTCGGGAACAAGAAATATGCTGGTATTGTTAGCTCACCATGCAGCCCGAAGCACATTCTATCCTCTCCCCCGCGCAGGTTGCGTTGCTTGCACAGCACCCCGAATTGGCCAGTGCCTTTGATCAGTACAGCCGGGATAATGCAGAATTGGAGAGAAAGAATAGCCAGCTGCATGATCGATGCAGCCGGCTTGAGGCAGAATTGGGGAATATGAATAACCGGCTGATGCTAGCGCTACGCGCGCTATACAGTCCTAAGAGTGAAAAGTGTGTGCTGAATGACCCGCAGCAGGGCACGTTATTCGATGAGCCGGAGCAGGAGGTCCCTCTACCGGAGCCGGAGACGAATGGACAGACGAAGAATGGGCAAAAGGCGAACGGACGGCAGAAGAAGAAGGGCAAGCCCAAGCGTAAAGCGCTGGACGATCTGCTGAAGAAACTGCCCCGCGAAACGATTACTATTGAGCCTGACGGGGATACCAGTGGTATGACGTGCATCGGGGCGGAGAAGACGCTGGTTCTGGAGCGTGTACCCGCCCATATGAAGGTTATTGAGTATGTGCGTCCGAAGTATGTGGACCCTGGGGATGAGGATAAGGGGGTGATCATAGGTGAGTTGCCACCACGGACGGTGAACAAGGGCATGGCGGGTCCGGGGTTGTTGGCAGATGTGGTGGTGGGCAAATATGCGGACCACCTGCCTTTGTACCGTCAGCAGCAGCGGTTTCGTCGGGAAGGCGTGGAAATTGCGAAGTCCACGCTGGGAGGCTGGATATCGCAGTCTGCGTCGCACCTGACCCCGTTGTATGATGCTCTGAAGCAGGAGTTGCTATCCACCGGGTATCTGCAGGCGGATGAGACGGGGATTGAGGTGCAGGATGGAGATAAGAAGGGATCGCTGCATAAAGGCTTTTATTGGGTGTACCATAGTCCAGAGCAGAGACTGTTGGTGATGGAATACCGGAAGACCCGTGCTCGGGCGGGTCCGGTGGAGTTTTTGCACGGGTATGAGGGATTGCTACAGACAGACGGGTATGTAGCTTACGACATCTTTGATGCGGCCCCATCCGTAACGCTCTACGCATGCATGGCGCATGCCCGGCGCAAGTTCTTCGACTGCAAGACGTACGAGCCGGATAAGGCCGCGCATGTGTTGAAGGAGATACGCAAGCTCTACCTCATAGAGCGTTGGCTACGCAAAACGGGTGCGAGTGCGGATGTTCGTCAGCAACTGCGACAGGAACGGGCCGGACCTGTACTGGAGGAGCTGAAGCCGTGGCTGGAGGTGAACAATGGTTTACCCAAGAGCCCGTGGGCCAAGGCGACCCAGTATACGCTTGGCCGTTGGCAAAGGCTGACCCGATATCTGGATGAGGGCCGTGTGGAGTTGGACAATAATCTGGTTGAGAATGCGATACGGCCACTGGCTATTGGTAGGAAGAACTACATGTTCGCAGGATCCCATGATGCATCCCAGCGGGGTGCCGTGGTCTATTCGCTCCTTGGAACCTGCAAATTCCACGACGTCAACCCAATGGAATGGCTCATGGAAGTATTCCAGCGCATCCCGACACATCCTGCCGAGGACATAGCAGCGCTATTGCCCCATCATTGGAAACGGGCACGGCAAGCCCACTAGGGTAAGGCCGCCTAGCTGCCGGACGCCGAATCGTCCAGATCGGGCAAGCCCACATGCTCTCCTCCTTCCAACCACACTGTACCCGCCAAAACCGCCAAAAAGCCCGCTACCCTGTACTTCACCGCATGCTTACGTTGGTTCCAGCGTGATCCCTTACCCTGCCATATTCATAAGGGAGTTTAGTGGTGGAAAAGCGTCGTTAAGGAATATTGTGTAAGATATTGCTTATACAAGGGTTGGAAAGGATCTTGAGTGACGCTCCAAAACCGATAGTTTTAGATCGGGTGCAGGAGTTATTCCGATGCGCCTACTGATGATGGCCTCTAGTTTGGCAAGCCGCCTCGCTACCGTGCTTAAGGATGATCGGGCCCCGGCTCGGATTACGCGTAGTCTTGAGGATTTAGTGCGGCAGTACCTGCTGCAACATGTGCAGGGGTGGGGTCGTCAGTCAGATGTGGACAAGCTTCGCAGGGACCTTGCCATGCGCGTGGCCACCTCTTCCAAAAAGGGCATGGCGGCATTGCAGGACGACAAGTCCCTGGCATCCCAGTCAACCATGTCTCGGTTCGTGTACATGTTGGCCGGGAAAAAGAATTTCAAGAAATTACGCGGTTTTGCAGAGACATTCGCCATGGAGCACCTGCTGCGGCTTGGTGGCGGGGAGCGCTGCCCTGAGGTGGTCTTTGATGTGGACGGTGTAGTCGTACCTTGAAGAAGGCCTTCAACCGGGTGCGTACGCACCGTCAGTGGCGTGATGAGTCGAAGGTGAGAAAGTATGTGGTACGCTAGGCTAACTGGCAAGGATATATCGGGTGAAAGTCCCGTAATATGAAGCAAGAACCATGCACATATTTCCGCGAGCCGTGCGCGGTCACTCGTGAGGGTGGACGTGAAGTGTCGGTAGCGGTGCGTATGGCCAGGGTTATTGAGCACCGAAAGTTCTGTAATTCGGGTTGCCGAGGCTCTCACATAGGTCGAAGGCAACATGTCCGTCATCGTTATGGTGAGACGGCGGACAGGCCCGCGGTGTCCGAGCCCCCATGGACGCACGTACATATCCTGCCGGGACCTGGGAGGTCTTCGTACTGTCCTGTAGTCGTGCGCCGCCGCGAAGGAAAGGTGGAAACGCCGTAACCGGAGATGCACGGTATGAAGAAGTCAGACGACAGCATAGTAGCGATGAATGCTCCGAACAAAGGGGACGATACCTTGGCGGAGCAGCGGGAGCGAAGGCTGTCGCCCGAGGGGAAACCGCGAGATCCTACCACGCACCAGGCGCAGAAATGGGCTCGCGTGTCACAGGGGAAGGAGCGGTTACGGGAGTTCATGAAGCGAAACCCAGAGGAGCGTCTCACGACGTTACTGCACCATGTCAGCATGGAAGCGCTTAGGACGTATCCGTCCGGTGAAGTACATTATAACCGAGGGTATTTACTCTCTCAATTAGAGTAAGTTAGAGCGCGGTTCGAAGGTTTATAGGCTAGCGTCGGTTGGGTGTGCAGGAGTCAAGTACCTGACAGCGTATTCGCAGACCCGTACACGGATCTATCGGATGACCCGGGCGCGCCTGTTTAGGGGCTCCTATGCCGCTTTCTTGACGGTAGCTTGCTGCAAGTCCCGACTAGCTTTCCAATGATGGGGCAAGAGTTCAGCCATGCGGTCGGCAGGATGTGTCGGAAGACTGCGTAGTACGTCGGTAAGCCATTCAATCGGGTTTGTCGATTGCAACTTGCATGTGGCAAAAAGAGCGTACAGTACTGCGGACCGCTGCGCTGCCGCATGCGATCCCGCAAACAGATGGTTTTTTCGACCAAGCGCAATCGCCCGCATCTGGTTCTCAACCAGATTGTTCAATCTCAACCTAGCCGTCTTCCAGGTAACAAGTCAGCTTCTCCCACCTGTTGAGCATGTACCCCACGGCTTCATCCCATCCCGCACTCGGCCGGTGCTCACTACTCTCCTCAAGCCATGGCTTCAACTTCTCCAGTACCGGCCGTGCCTCCTCTTGTCGTACCTCCACACGCCGAGCCGGACCAGCTCCCTCCTTACGCAACCCACGCTCTATCGCATACAACTGCCAGATTTCCTCCATTACATGGCGCACCTTCTTGGGCTCCTTTTTCCTGCAGTCATAAAACTTGCGACGCGCATGCGCCATACATCCAAACAGCGTTATCCCGCCCCGCGTACCAAACGCATCGTACACCACATACCCGTCGGTTTGCATCGCCCCTCTATATCCGCGCAAGAATTCCCACGGTCCAGCGCGCGCACGGCTCGGGCTGTAATCCATCATCACCGCCTTCGCCCGCAGTGCCAGGTATACCCAAAGATAGCCGCGATGCGTCTTTCCTTCGTTTTTCTTCCCTTCCTCCATACCGGTAGGGACCCGAGTCGCCCCGGGCCCCCCGGACAGATCCGGACGTGCGCGTTAACGCATCCGGCTCCTCCCTTGGGTCGCGCCAGCGCGCTTAACGGTGAATCGTGTGGAAGGCCATGGGTGCCGGATCTCCGGCTTCGGCCAGTGTATCGCAGTGAGCTTGTCCATCGTGTCCCACGTCGTACGACCCCGCTGGGAATGTCGTCGTAGCACGCGCATCCATATCCAGTACAGCCGGATGTAGCAGCTCGCAAGGTACCGGTAACTCGTCGGTACGGCATAGTAATTCAACCATCCGTTGAGCACCCGCCCCAACCATTTCCCCGTCTCATGCACCGGGCGGTGCATGCGGCGAATCAACTGCCCCTTCACGCGCTTCAGAAAACGAGCCATACGCTTGGCTATCGGCTTACGACCAAGACTAAATCGCCCCCTCCGATCTCTACGACAATAATGCGTAAATCCCAGAAAGTCGAATGTCTCCGGTCGACCCTCACCACGCTTCCTGCGATCTTCCTCGGCATGTCGCCCGAATTCAATCAGACGAGTCTTCCTCGGATGCAGTCTCAACCCGAACTTATCAAGCCGATCCCGCAGTGCACGCAGATAACGTTGCGCAGTCCCCTCGTACTGGAAACACACCACGAAATCATCCGCATAACGAATGATGTAGACCTCCCCCGCACTCCGCTGTGACTTGCGCCATGCATCGGTCCAAAGATCCAACACGTAATGAAGATAAATGTTGGCCAGTATAGGGGAAATCACCGCACCCTGCGGTGTACCCTCCTCACTATCCCGCCACATCCCATCTACCATCACGCCCGCCTTCAACCACTTGCTGATCAACCGAATCACCCGCTTATCCGCAATACGATGCTCCAAGAAGCGGATAAGCCACTATACACATCCCACGGACGCTCCGACTGCCACAGCGTCCCCACATGCGTACGACCCCTGTCGGTCGCACCTGCGCTCCCAAGCCCTCCATTCCTCCATAGCGGACCGTGCCCGAATATCCCCACTCCCCGTAGCCATCCTCCTGATGCATCACCAAACGCCTTGACATCACCTCCGCATGCAACATCCCCATCCGCACCCGTAACCCTCCGCCTGCCTCCATTCCCATTCCTCTCTCCGCGTCCCCGCAAGACTGCTGCCTCTACATACGGCTCCAATACATCCTGCAACGTTACCGATCCCTCCAGACCCGCGCGGACACAACTCACCCCGATCCCGCCATCCATCCCCAGCGAGAACCCGTCTGCCTCGTACCCCAGCCGCGCGCTCGCCCGGCGTACCAACGTGCCGCCTACACCCGCTGCCATAAGGCGCATTCCCGTGTCCGCTGCTTCAGCCACTCCCTGTCCTGCTCCTGCCAACCCCCACACACTATGCCGCATCCCCCCCGTAGCGTACGTACGGATACCCTAACTGCTCTAATCCTGGAGGCCGCGTAACATACCATCTGAAGGGCGAAGCCTCCGTCACGGACTAGCTGATTCTTCCCAAGCTGAGCGGCGAATACGCAACCCTTTCCTGCATTATCCCCCGGTTGCCAACTCTTCTCGGACAGCAATCAAGGCATCGCGTACCTCCACCACCCCCTCCACCTCGCGGCCTTCCGGGCCATGTTCGATGCCGCAGTATCCGCTAAATCCGGCATCAAGAACTATCTTCATCATTCGCTTGTAGTCCAATGGACTGCTGTTACCGTCATCGTCAAGGACGACGGGTTTTACGCTCACGCCGGTCGCATACGGCATCAACTCCTCAACACCCCTGTATGAATCATACGTCGTCTCGTCATCTATGCGGAAGTTCCCAAAGTCAGGCAATGTACCCGCGCGCGGGTGATCCGCCATGGCAATCGTCTCACTCAGCCACTTCCCATCACTCGAATAGCCGCCGTGATTTTCTATGATGACGTGCTGGTCATGCTGCTCGCCAAACTCGCAAAGCTGATGCAATCCATCCGCAACTAGCTTCATCTGCTCCTCGCGCGTTCCCTCACTGTAACCGTTTACCCGGATGGAATGGCAACCCAGGAAAGCGGCCGCGGTCACCCACTTATGATGTAGCTCTACCGACTCCTTGCGCTTTGACGCATCAGGGTCCCCAAGCCGACCCTCTCCATCGCACATGATAAGAACACTCTCCACCCCTTCATCTTCGGCATGCCTACGCATCATGCGCAAATAGTGCATGTCCTCTGCTTTCCCCTTGTAAAACTGATTCACGTACTCAATGCCCATTATCCCATGCTCCGCCGCAATATGCGGAAAGGTAAGGGGATCTATCTTGCCCGCAAAGATGGAGCGATGCAGCGACCATTGCGCCAGAGAAATCTTGAACAGTTCGTCAGAAGGTCGGGCATGGACACGGCCCGCAAGTCCAATCCCCGCTGTAGCGAAGGCGGTGTGCTTCAAAAAAGAACGCCGAGTAATGTGATGGTCCATCATGGGGGCTCGTATTGATCTTATGGCTCAGTAATTCCAGGGCCGTTGAACCGCAGCCAGTCCAACTCCAGGAATATACCTTCAAACACACTGTAAAACTCTAGAACTAATCTCAAGGACCGATCCGCCCCTGCCACCTCCACAGTGACCTCACGCCAGTCATCGTAGGCATCCTTTGGCAACAGCCCCATTCCGGAGGCGTCTGCAGGCACACCGGCCGCATAATCTGCCTGATGCGGCCGCACGGCCTCCCCCGTTTCGGGACCGAACAGCACGCTCTGCGTGACATCCTCACCAACCCGCATAACAGCCTCTCCCGAAGAATGAACCCTGAATCGCATCGTAATGGATGCAATACCCGCAAGGTTTACTGGAGCGTAGGCGAGCTGTGAACTGTCCTGCAGTTGCATAGCTGAAAGCACCGTCCGTCCCCAGTGCTCGCTTGCCGGACGCGCGGAATAGGTCTCACGACGCGCCAGCCTGCTGTCGGTAACATGCTCCGCCTCCTTTGTACGTGGCTGCAGCTTTACATGGTCACAGCGCGCTCCCGGCAGGCAAGCCCTCAACTCAGCAAACCTGTCCACATAGTGCACATCGGGCTCGTGGGTGTAAGTGCGTGGTATCGTGACAGTACCGATAGGCCCGCCATACGTCGCAAGCGGGATCGGAGATGTGTCAAACCCGGAATAGGTGTGCAGTTCCACCATTTCGGACAACGCCTTGTCGTACGCCAACACTTCGTAGCGTATCCCCGCCTCAAAGTCGAATACGCCGCCATCGGGCGGCCACACAATTTCAAGCGCGCTGGCAGCCTCGTCCTTAAGGGCAACCGATACCGGCCGGCGGGAGTCATCACCATAATAGTCGAGACGCACCAGCTGCGCGTCGGGATTGCTACCCCAGAATTCGCCTCCCCATTCAAGGATGTAAAGGCGCCCATGGGGGCCCACTTCAATATCCATCGGAGCGATGTAGTCGAACCCGGGCAAGAATGGATCCAGTTTGACGATGTCACCCTCTTCATCAACCGTGACTACCATTACCCAATCACGCATCCACTCATAAATCATCACCTTATCGTCATAATAGGACGGCAAGGCCCATGCGTTCGCGGCGTCATGATCATAATGAAATATCGGTCCCGCCATGGGATTGATACCACCCGCTCCCAATGAAGGAAACTCTGCAGAAGTACCATAGATATACGGAATCCACGCGCCTTGCGCCGGAGGAAGATTCCGCACCCCGGTGTTGTACGGCGAGGCATTTATCGGTGCAGCAGGATCGACGAATGGCGACATGTCGTCAGCGCCGTGAACATGGTACAGGTCGTAGGGCACATTGTACCCTGTAAATAGTGGCCAACCAAAAAAGCCGGGGCCGCGAGCCTGATTGAACTCGTCCATCCCGTTGCCATTCCCCGGTCCAACATCCCCCCAGTACACCCAGCCCGTAGCATCATCAATCGCAATCCGGAATGGGTTACGATGCCCCATCGTGTAGATCTCACCCCGATGCAGGCTATCTGCCGCAAACAAGTTGCCCGTGGGAATCGAATAGGTGCCATCCGCCTCGGGCCGGATGCGCAGGATCTTGCCCCGAAGGTCATTCGTGTTGGCGGAAGTGCGGCCATGGTCAGCCATTCGACGAACATCTTCGTCCTCATGATCTCGCGGACCACCAGAGTTATCGCCCGTGGACAAATATAGAAGCCCGTCCTTGTCGAACTGGATGGACCCCGCTGAATGGCAGCACTGCACCCGCTGCACAGGTATCTCCAGCATAACGACTTCGCTCTCCATATCAATGGAATGCCCATCGTACTCAAACCGTGACAGTCGGTTGAACTTGTCGCCTACCGTGACAGCGGAATAATAAAGGTACAGCCAGCCGTTTTTCTCAAAATCGGGATCCAGAGCAAGCCCGAGGAGGCCATCCTCTATATGCTTCTCAACAGGTATCCAACCCACCACACGCACGGCTTCCGTTTCAGGCTCCCAAACCTTGACTGAGCCTGCCCATTCAATGATGAATACTCGTCCGTCATTTGCAATGGCAATCTCCATGGGATCGGTCAGCTGACCGGTAAGAACCACCTCCTCAAACCCCGCGGCCCGTGTTGCCATGACATCTGCATCCCACCGCCCGGCAGCCCATTCAATGCCACCCCGCAAATGCTCCAGCATCAACGGATCGGCATAACTCTCGGTAGTGTGCCCAAGTCCGGTGTAGAATGCGCGTCCGCCAAGGTTGGTGTGTGCCCATACGATGGGATGATCGTGCCCCATGGCCCCACCCTCGTAGGATGCCTCCGCAACAGCAGCCAACACGTGTACATCCTTGCGAGGGTTCATCCGATAGTTATACCATTCATCCACACGATCCCATCGGAAGGGCAGACCTGATGTCGCCGGATGTTTGCGATCGGTCACCAGCACGCGGGCCGGCTGCACCCTAGGATGATCCTCAAAGAAGGCTCCGACCAATGATTCGTAAAATGGCCAGTGATACTCCGTCGCGGCTGCTCCGTGGATGCCGACAAACCCTCCACCACCCGTAACATAGGCCTCTAGCGCATGTTGCTGCGCACTATCCAGCACATCACCGGATGTATTCAAGAATACTACCGCAGCGTACCGCCGCAGCGAGTCCGCATCAAAGTGGGTCGGATCTTCCGTCGCCACGACATGAAAGTCGCGTTTATCGCCCAATGACTGCAATGCTTGGACTCCTGCTTCAATAGAGGCATGCCGGTATTCTTCTGTTCCCGAAAATACGAGCACAGAAAATTCCTGCGCATTACCGTGCCAACAGGCGCAAATCAATCCCAAAACACATACTGCGTGCCACCTGCCAACCCCGGGCACCGGCCTTATAACCGCTTTACGCGGATACTGCGGTACCATACGGGCTGGCCATGATCCTGAAGCCCGATATGCCCTTCTCGGCTGAATGCCGCAGCAGGGACCGGAAACTTATTCCAGGACCCATCCGGGTTCTGGTGTGGGCTCCGCCATCGTGCAAGATCCATGTCCACGACATCCTTGCCATTCAGACGCACCCTGACACGCCCTCCCTGGCAAGTCAGTCGATACGTATTCCACTCTCCTGGTGGATTGATTACGTTTCGCGAAGGTGCCTGCAGATCGTAGACCGCGCCAGCTGTTGCCGTGCGCGAAACATGCTGCTGGCCATACGAATTTGCCACCTGCACCTCCAATCCGCTGTACACGGGATCCGTTATGTCATCGGTTCGGAAGAACACGCCGCTGTTGGTTCCCTCTATTACCTTGAACTCCAGTTCCAGTACAAAATCCCCATAGCGTTCTTCTGTCCATAAATAGTCCAGATTGTGCTCCTGTCCGTCCGGGTTCTCTCTTTTTACGGTCAGCTCGCCGTTCTCCACTACAAACTTGTTGTTCTCTCCTGTTAGCCATCCTGCCAGATCAACACCATTGAACAGCGTCTCCCATCCCTCAGGCATTTCGCCAGGATCCTCCACAGTCAGGGGCTCGTCAAGCGTCTGGATCCAAATGTTGCGGAACTGAATGTTGCTTGATGTCGGATTGTAGGCGTCTGCCTCATCGTCCCAGCCGCCGTGGTGCTGCAACCCGATTGAACCCCGTACCGGCAACCCCGGAATCTCTGCGTCATCAATGACTAAGCGTCCGTTTAGCATCACGGAAATACGGTTGCCCACAAGCGTGATATCCATTGAGTTCCACTCGCCCATGGCATTGTCCGCACGCATCATGGGGACCGAGGCTGCCTTCTGCTCTGGCGTGGAGGCTTCGCTCGTGCGTACACCCCACAGCTCACCGGATCCAACCCCCCAATTCCAGATGTTGACCTGCTGGGTAGTCCCTCGTAGGAAGATGCCGGAGTCAGAGTTGGGCGTTGGTGCCCGCACAACGTTGCCATCAGCATCCGGCAGATAGCTGCCGTCCGGCAAAATCGTAGGCATGTCGTACATACCAGAGGCTCCTTTGAACCGCCAATCCACATGCAGCCGAAAATCTCCAAACTCCTCCTCTGTCCACAAACTCTTGTCTTCAGCCTCGCTCAATGCGTCGTAGTCAATCATATAGTCGAACACCTTCCAATGCCCCCCATCTCCTTCCGGCACCTTCCAGCCGGTAAAGTCCACCCCGTTAAACAGCGTGCGGTACTGCGGCCAGTCTCGCCATGTCGGATACTCGTAATACGGGGGCAGCACGTTGGCGTACTTCGGCTTCGGCGGGATTCCTTTATTATAGAACACGTATAGCCCGGTCTTCCCCGCAAGGATCACATCCTTGCGACCGTCCTTGTCCATGTCCTCGATGTTGATTTTCATGCCGACCCCGACAACGTTGTTCGGCGGAGGACTCACTCCTCCTTCATCGGGATAGTACGGTACGTGGTTATATGACAGGATATGGCGTTCGAATTCGCCGCCCTTGATGTCGTACCAGAAGACAAACGACGGATCTCCCACCCCTACATCTCCGCCGTAATGCGCGAAGAGACGCTTACCGGCCACTAGATCATCTTTCCCATCCCCGTTCAGGTCTCCCATCGCCAGCGTATGAAAAACGCTGTAATCAGTCTCAATCCAGTGCCGCGTAAAGGAGCGAATACCATCGGCATCCACAGCCTGTTCGTACCATGCCAGCCCATAGGCGTGCGCGCTACCAATGATGACGTCGTTCAGACCATCATTATTGACATCATGCACAATGTCCGGATGCGCCGTAGCGGTGGCATTCTCTGACTGCGCCGACCGGAAATCCCAGTCGGGATGGAAGGGCCACGGGGCTCTCGGATCGTCCGGCTGCTCGTACCATCCCTGTCCGGTCACGATATCCATCCGTCCGTCCATGTTGATATCCCCGAGCCCATTTCCGTGCGTATCTCCGTCTGTACCTACGATATGCTCCCTCCACCACGGCGCCTCGTCTGTATGCTCAAGCCATGTCATACCTTGGCCGTCCACAAGCCTCCAGTGGTTAACAAGGATATCCTCGTCCCCATCTCCGTCAATGTCACCGTGTATGACACCCTCCATGTTGAACGCCTGGTGGATTTTATGTGACTCCCACTGCATGTCGGCCTGAGCTGGACTGCCCGGATTACGGTACCAGTAGGCTCCTTTCATGAACATCCAGCCCGAGCTTACTACATCCTCCCATCCATCTCCATCCACATCCAATGCAAACTCACTGTTGCTCTCCGTCTCCGGCCCATTCGCATCCGCTCCCGGGCGGTAGTCATGATGCTTGATCCACAGCGGAGCCTCGTACCAGTTCTTGCCTGCAGCAATATCCATATCACCATCGTTATCAAAGTCAGCCACCGATGCGGTTTCCGAGAATGGGCCGAACCAATAACTGTTCTGCAATGGATCGTGCACGGGGCCGTCAATTCTAACGGGAACAAAAATCGTCTCACTAGACTGACCATTCGCCTGAGCGGCAAATGTCAGCAGTATAACGCCTGTAATCAGAATGCGGGAAAAGCTCATGCTCTTGTTTGTTACGGGGCCTGCCTTTAACGCAGCCAGGCCGTTTTGACTTGAGGATCGCCGGCGCGCGCAAGCATATCCATCTGATCTTGGGACAACACCAGTTGGAGCGCTGCTATGTTTTCCTTCACCTGCGCCTCTTGGCTGCCTCCAATGATGGGAAGTACCGCGGGAGTACTCTGGCGCATCCAGGCAATGATAACCTGGTTCTGCGTCGCTCCCGTTTCGGATGCAACAACGCGTAGCGCCGCAAGGCGCTCGTCTGCCTCCGGTCCCGCAAACTGGGCCGGTATCGGACGGTCCTCTCTGGTGTACGCACCCTGCAGCAGGATTGAGTACGCGATGAGCGTAATCCCGTGGTGCTGGCAGTAGCGCTTCATATCTTCCGTGACAAAGATCTGAGGACCGAAGTCCGCCCCATGGCGAGGACGGAGGTACGTGTACCGCTGCTCTACGACTCCGTAGGGCGTCCAGGACCGGAGCTCCGCCAAACAGTTGGCTTCCGCCACGCGCCAGAGCCATAGATTGCTCGCTCCCAGCATCCGCACCTTGCCCGCAGTCACCAGCTGGTGGAATGCCTCCATGGTCTCCTCAAGCGGCGTAGCAAAGTCGTCCCGATGCGCGTAGTATACATCTACGTACTCAGTCTGAAGCCTGGACATACTCTTCTCGCACTCCCGCACAATCTCGCTTGCTGTCAGTCCTCCACTGCAACCGGGATAGTCAAACCCAAGCTTGGTCGAGATTACCATACGGCTGCGATTCCGGCGCGCCCCCATCCAGCGACCGATAACCGTTTCGCTCTCTCCTCCTACGCACCCCGGATACCAACTCGCATAGAAATTACCGGTGTCTATAAAGGAACCTCCGTGGTCTGCGAATACATCCAGGAGATGAAACGAGTCTGCCTCGCTCACACGGCTGCCGACAAGATCGGTACCGTAGCACAGTGCGCTAACTTCTACCGCACTCCTTCCAAGCTTTTGCTTTTGCATTGTGACACACGTTAGTCCATGAAGGTGACCATGGCAGCTCCCCCAATCATGAGCACGACCCCGGCAAGCTTGATCATGGTAATGGGCTCCACATCGGAACCCAGCCAGCCGTAGTGCGACAGAACCATGCCGGTCACCACTTGCCCGGCCAGCAGCGAAATAAACAGTGCCCCTGCCCCCACCTTGGGAATAAGGAACGCTATGGCAAACACCAGCACGGCACCGAGCGCACCAGCTGTCAGCAGTATCTTGTTGACCTCCGCGAGAGGGGCGAGTGCTCCCGACTGCCAACCAATCGCGCCGATGATGACTGCAGTGACGGCGCCGATGCACCAGAACACGGCATTTGCTACCGGCGTGTTACCAATTGCGGCGCCCACTTTGCCATTCATGGCAAGGTGCACGGCAAGAATCACGCCGAGGAATAGGGTAAAAGCGAAAAACTGAACTTTCATGGCATATACCTTGAAGATGGTTTGATATCAAACCGATGGATAAAGCCTGCTATCACAGTAGCACCCAGTGTTGCTCCTTATGACTTTGCAGGATAGCGTCGCATAATTGGATTTCGTGGTGGCCTTCGTCGAAGGTAGGGTAGAGTACCCCGTTTTCTGACGACGGTCCTGATAATATTGCCTGATAGAATGCTCGGAAACACTGTTTGAATGTATCGGAAAATCCTTCGTTGTGCCCCCCGGGGTAGTCCGTGTAGGCGCTCGCCATACTTCCCAACTGCGCCGGATCACGTACCATGAGTTTACTGGTGCCAACTCGGCTCCCCAGCCACAATTCATTGGGGCGCTCACTGGTCCAGGAAGCCGCTCCCTCGGCGCACGATATCTCGTAGTGCAATGTGTTCTTGCGACCGGCGGTAACCTGGGAGACAAAAAGTACCCCTTGGGCGCCGCTTTCAAAGCGCAAGATGATGCAGCCCGTGTCCTCGGTTGAAATGTTCACCGCTTGAGTGCGCAGCTCCGCTGCATCCTTTCCAGAGAAGGTCTCTATCTCTCCTTCGGGCCGATACCTTACCGGATGCACGGTTCGCAGGTCTGCAAAGACTGCTTTCGGTCTTAGTCCCGTAATTGAGATCACCAGGTCCATCCAATGGGTGCCAATATCTGACACGGCCCGCAGCGCTCCTCCTTCTGCAGCCAGCACGCGCCAGTTGTAGTCGGTATCGTACAAAAGCCAATCCTGGACATAGCGCCCGACCACCGAATACACACGGCCCATGCTGCCGCTGCGGATTCGGTCCCGCAGCTCAAGGTTTACCGGATAGAAGCGAATGTTGTAGCACACTCCGGCATGGAGGCCGGTCTGCCGGGCCAGTCGAACCAGTTCGTCTGCTTCCCCGGCATGCATGGCAAGCGGCTTTTCGCACATAACATGCTTACCCGCGAGGAGCGCCCGCCGCGCCATATCAAAATGCAGCACGTTGGGTACTGCCAGATGGACGGCACTCACCGCGGGATCCTGGAGGATCTCCTCTAAATCGGCATAACTGCGCAGTAGGCCCAGTTTCCTTCTGGCCACCTCTGACTTTTGCGGGCTGCTCCCCAAAATCCCTGTAACGGTGACGCCTGCTCGGCGGAGCGCCTCAACATGCACCGGTCCTATAAAGCCTGTGCCTGCAACAGCTACGCCCAATGAGCGCACGGCACTACCGTCCAAACCCCTTGACCCTCTCCCGATTAATCTTCAGTGCTTCAATCGGGGGATGCGATTCATCCTCGTACTCCACCACATACCACTCAATTCCTCCAACCGACTCGCTCAGGTCAAAGATCTCCTCCCACGGCAAGCTATCGTCGCCGATGAACGGAGCGAACGGATGCTCCGTTCCATGTGTGAACGGCTTTAAATGCATCGAATTAATGCGTCCCGGATTCCCTTTGATAACCTCCGGCAAATTGGCCCCTCCGTTTGCTGCGTTACCGGTATCCAATTGTAGGATGAAGTCCTCCGGCGTGTTGCCTGCCAGGAGGTCCCATACGGTCTCACCATCCAGAAGATGATTGAAGCTGTAGGCATGGCAGTGGTAGCCAGTCCTCATGCCGTGCGGCCGGAGGGCTTCCTGTATGGTCGACAACTCTTCCGCTGTCTTTAGCACCGTCTCCTTGCTTTCCCACCGGTCCTCGCTTATAGCCGGCACGATCAGGTTTGGATTACCCAGCTCTCCATGAAAGTCTATTGAGCGCTGGAGCTCGTCCCCCAACAGCGCGGGCATGCCCACATGGGCTCCCGCCACCTTAAGGCCGTGGCTGTCCAACATCGCCTTAAGTTCAGATGCCTCGTAGTCATAGTACCCGGCAAACTCTACGCCATCATAGCCAAGGGTAGCAACCCGGGCCAATGTTCCTGGAAAATCCTTCTCAAGAAGGTGCCGGAAACAATACAGTTGCACGCCTACCGGTACAACCCTGCGTACCAGTGTCCTGGCCTCGGTGCTTTGCCAACCCGCTGCTGTTATGGCCGCGGTCCCGCCTGCTGCCTTCAAGAAAGCGCGGCGGGTTAACGATCGAATGCTTGTATAGTCCAATGTGTCCTCCAAAATCTTATGTATAATCCACCGGATTCGGGAAGGGGAAGCTACTACACTCCACCTTCACATTCCAGATCTTTCCAACGGCAGACTACCCAAATTGTACGCATACCGGGCTCGGCACCTTCAGGTTCTCTCCTGTATGCGCAGGAATGCCCGACGCCTCGTCCAACCGAAAAACTTCCAGGGTGTCCGAATCCTGATTTGCCGCAATCAGAAATTCCCCCGACGGGTCGATTCCAATGTTGCGGGGCGTAGTACCGTGCGTAGGAACGCGAGCCTTCAATTCCAGCCCATCCGCAGTCACATGCAGCACAACGATGCATGCGGGTCCGCGCAGCGATGCGTACACATATTCCCCGTTGCGCCCGATCTGTACATCGGCGCCCGAAGGCGTCCCCTGCCACCCGGCCGGAAGCGCACCCATGGTCTGCAGGTGTTTTAACTCCCCTCGGTTGTAGGCGAATGTCGTGACGGTTGAATCCAATTCAGCCATCAGGTAGCAACGCTCACCATTCTCACTGAAGGCCACATGCCGCGGCCCAGCCCCGGCAGACAGGTTCACCAAGCCGGTGCGCTCCATGACGCAGCGCCGCTGATCCAAGCGGTACGCTACGACCGTATCCGTACCCAAGTCCGGTACCAGAACAAACCTGTGCTCGGGGTCTGGTACGATGGCATGCGGGTGCGGCGCCTCCTGTCGAATCGGGTTGACGCTGCTGCCCGTGTGGAGAATATGGCTTGATGGCGGACCAACGGCTCCGCGTGTCAACCTGGGAAACATCGTTACGGATCCTCCGCCGTAGTTTGCCACCAGCACACCGGCTGGAACAACACTTACGTAGCATGGAGCAGATCCCAGTGTTGACTGCCTATTGATTTCTGATAGCTCTCCCGTTCTGCGATCAATGGCGTATGCAACCAGCTCCCCGTCGCTGGTAGATACTTCACTCACCGCATATAGCACATCTCCTGCAACGGCTACAAACGAGGGATTTATTATACCGCGCGTTGCACCTGTAAGCGTCAGGCGCCCGGTGCTGCTGTCCAGCGTCGCACTGTAGATGCCCTCTCCTTTGCCGTCCACATGATCCTCGCGGCGCGTGTATGTGCCGATAAACAACTGCGTCACGGCCTGGAACCCACTTGGAATCCTGCCAAGTTTTCAATGGCCTTGATCAGGGCATGGTTACCTTCGGCCCCAAGGCCACGCTGCTGCAGCGACCGGTAGAGCTGAAAGCACAGAGCCGTAGCGGGCACGGGAACCCCGTTATCGTCGGCCGCCTCCAGCACCAGTCGCAGGTCCTTCTGCTGCAGATCAATCGTAAAACCCGGCCGGAAATCTCGTAAAATTGCCTGGCTTCCGCGATTGGAGAGCATCCAGCTACCTGCCGCACCCCCGGAAACGGCCTCCAGTGTCTTCGCCAAGTCCAGACCTCCGGCTTCCGCAAACACGAGCGCCTCGCTGACGGCCAGCATCGTACCTACCACAAGAACCTGATTTACCAGCTTAACCGTTTGTCCCGATCCGTGCCCTCCGACATGCGTGATGGTACGGCCCATCGCCTGCAGCACCGGCAATGCTCTGCTATATTGCTCCGGCTCGCCGCCAACCATAATGCTTAGCGTACCCTGTGCTGCGCCTTCGCTACCTCCGCTTATCGGCGCATCCAGCATGTGCACTCCGGTGGCACGAAGATCCTTGGCCATGGCGATAGTAGCGGAGGGGCTGATCGTGCTTGTGTCTACCACCAGTGTGCCCGGCTGCGCTCCCTCGCGAATCCCACCCGGACCCAACACCACTTCCTCCACATCGGCCGTATCGCTCACACATGTGATTACGATGCCAGCGCGGGCCGCTACATCTGACGGGGCACGGGCGCGGAGAGCCCCGCCCTCCACGATGGGTTCCATCCGCTCCGGGCTGCGATTCCAAACATGCAACTTGTAGCCTGCACGCAGCAAGTTGTGTGCCATGCCACCGCCCATGATGCCGAGTCCGACAAATCCTATTTCCTCCCTTTCGTTATCCTCCGTCATTGCCTTTTGTGCCTACAGGTGGAATGCTTGATGGTGTTGAGCAGCAGGGCCTCAGTTGATACTTCGCAGCTGCCAGTCTACTGCCTTGTATGCAGGAGCAAGTTCTTGCTCCCTCTCGCGCCAACGGCATTCGATTGATACTCTCCCGTCATAACCGATGGCATCAAGGGCTTTAAAGTACGAGGTGAAGTCGTCTCCATTGGTACCAGGCGGTGCACGATCCATGTCCTCAGCAATGTGGACATGCCTGATATACGCGCCGCCAGCTGCGACATCGGCCGCGTCTCTACCTTCTTGGAGGATGTGATAGATATCCAGGGTCAGCCCGAGAGACGGGTGTGCCACATCGTCCAGGATCGCGATTGCTTCGGGGACAGTTTGGATGAAGTTGGTTTCCTGGCGGCGCAGCGGTTCCAAGCATAAAGTGATGCCCTGGTTCTCTGCGAGCGGGGCCATGGCACGCAACACCTCCGTAAATTGGTGCGACGCCGTATTGCGATTGAATCCGTTCGGTATGCGGCGCGCTCCGCCACTACCAAACACAATGTACTCAACGCCCACTGCGTTCGCGCGCCTGAATGCACGTTTCGCATAGGCCAGCACCTTCGGTAAGTCCAATTCCGGGCCAACCACCTTCAGGTCCGCAGGCAAGAACTGGTTTACTACCGGTACAGGCAGCAACAACGTTGATTCTGCAACCCTGCGGAATGCGTCCTGGCTTTCCTGCGGCATGAGGAATTGCTGGACGGGGGGTTCGACAAACCGGTAACCTGCCGCAGCGAATGCCGCATGGTCCTCGGCCGCGCCGCATACTCCAATACGCCATCCCGGCCGGGCACTGCCTGTTACGGCAGCTGCACCGGCCAGCACCTGGCGCAAGAATTGCCGTCGTGATGTCAACAAGGGGTTCTCATAGTTGAATGTGCGAAGAATGCGAGTCTCTTACCCGGTACAGTTGCTCCCCTGCGTGCTCAATCATATGCACGCCCTCGCGCTGCCTGCCACGCCAAGCTTCCACATCTACCGAAGAGGGATCCAGGTACTGCAAGCCCATCCGCTCGCACCGCTCCCTGTTGATCTGGCTCGCGAGGGTCAACGTCACCCTCGGCGTTTCCGTGGGTCCGGTCATGGTTGCGCTACCGCGTACTAGTGCCGAGTGGGCCAGCACAGCCCATGGAGTGGTGCGGTAGCGGTCCCACTGCCGACGGAAATATGCAGCGCTATGAAATCCGATCTGACTCAGCAATTCACCGTGCGTATAGGAGAATTCCGAAATATGCGGCGCGTAGAGCACTACTTCCCCGCCATCCGCCATGGCGGGCTCCAGCTTGTAAAACCCTTTAGATCCTGTCCATAGATCTTCGTACATGGTTGGAATTACAGCCAATGCCCGTTGGATTGGCTCCGAGACGAATGATACGTGCAGGCGCTGCGAGAGTCGGGCGGCGGCCTCCCAGGCCCTTTCCGGAGATCCGATATACAGGCCGGCTAATCCCATTTTCCCGACAACCATGGATGCACAACGCCGCTGCCGCGGCACGAACCGCGCAGCACGGTCAAGTATCGCCCGCACGGGCGTGTGCATCTTACCGATCACGGACCTGCAGCCAAGCAGCGCTCCCATCCAGTGAGTCACGTCTATAATATCGCCCCCGCTGATTCCCGGGAAAAAATACTTGTTGCCTCCCGAGAACCCGGCTAATTCGTGCGGAAATGTAGGTCCGCAAACCAGCAGGAGGTTGTAGTCCAAGATGATACGGTTTATCGTAACCTTCACCTCCTCCTCCAGCAGCCCGCCGGTAATGTCTCCGACCTCGGTGGCAGAAAGCGTCCCGATATGCATGAGCTGTCCCGGCGTGTCAAAATCATGGTTCAGAATTCCGACATCGGCGTAATACCCTTTTTTTTCGTCCGGCGTAATGCCAACGAGCGCACATAGCGCGTCGAATGACAAGGGCTGGTGCGTTCCGAGGGCCACGATAAAGTCAAGGCGCGATACCTCCGGCCGCAGCATCGCACACAACAATCGAAAGAACTGAGGAATGGGCGCTGTCCGTGTTCCATCAGGAATTATCGCCAGGATACGCTTGCCAGCGACATCCTCCTGCGGCAACCCGTCCCGCAGGATACTGCTAACGGTCGCTTCGGAGAGGGGGTGGTCCATACTACCCTCTCCGACCACGATATCAACCCTGCTCATGTACAATGGTCTGTTTCCCGGAAAATAGTGGTAGCAGTCGAATGGAGCCCCACGCGGGATGGCGTACAGACTAAATCACGTCGCTGTGATGGCGTTCCATATGGCATAGTCCGCTGTCTACGGTTATTCCTTGTCCAACGACGATTCTCAGTCGTGAGCGCATAGGTGATGCCAGCCTTTACTGCGCGAACTGTGACACCAGACATGCGCCATATGCCCTGTAGCCGCATCCGCATTTCAACAGGACGCCACCGAGGACCATAATACTGAAGCATAAGGTGGGTCGACAACTTCGTTTTCATCGCCCTCGGAAACGGGCGGATGGCCGTCAGCGTACTGGTGCCGCAGCCCTACCAATACTGGGCAATTCTCGCCTGGACCAAGGTTCCAAGTCCCATACCATGTCCCAATCCCATGCGCGCTGCATTAAGACTTGGGCATTAAAACAGTACATGTTTCAATGCCTCATATGTCGCACCCGACAATTTGTACCAGGAACCAGGAATTCATTAACCTGGCAGGGTCGCTAAGACCGCTCCAGAACTAGTGGTACCCAACTCCGCAGATTCCACATACCCCGTGGTAGATCTTTTTGCAGGCCCAGGCGGCTTGGGAGAAGGGTTCGCTTCCGTTGGCACCACGGGTCTGGAAAATACCCCCCCCCCCCGATTTTTTGTCGCTGTCTCCATTGAGAAGGACCGCTGGGCGCACAAGACGCTCTTTCTGAGGCATTTTTACCGAACATTCCCGTACGGTCGGGCACCAGAGGCCTACTACCAGTACCTCAGCGACGAATTACCGCTGAGCGACCTCCTAGTGAATCATCCCGAGGCGGCCACCCAAGCCGAACGGTCTGCTCTTCAGATTACACTGGGCACTGCCTCACATGCTGCAGTGCAGAAACTGATAGAGGAGCGCTTGCAAGGACAGCATTGGTGGGTTCTCGTGGGAGGTCCTCCGTGCCAGGCATACTCCGTGGCAGGGAGATCGCGCATGAAGCATTTGCCGGGATTTGACGCTGACGAAAGACACACGCTGTACCGGGAATACCTGAAGATCATAGCGGATCACCGTCCACCGGTATTCTTGATGGAGAATGTAAAGGGCCTTCTCTCCGCCACGCACCGGGGAGAATCAATTATGGCCAAGATCCTAAGTGATCTTAGCCAGCCATCCAATGCTCTTGCGCATTCTGGCAGCCCGGTCTGCCACTACACCCTCCACGCTCTGGCCAGGGAGTCAAGGGACCTGTTTGGTAACCCGAATCCAAGATCATTTGTGGTTAAGGCAGAGCGGTACGGCGTTCCCCAAACCCGACACCGCGTTTTCATTCTCGGCGTAAGAGGCGATCTCAAGACAAGACCGGAACTTCTGAAACCGCACAGCCCACCGACGGTGGCACAAACCATTGGGCACCTACCACCCATACGAAGCGGCGTTACCGGAAGCGTACGGACCCGCAACGGCTGGACACGTGCCATTGAAGGGCTCGCCGATATTGACACCTCCGGTTCGCCCTGCTCCGATGAAATACAGAACCTCGCCCAGACCATTGGCTGCCGGGCTCCCGCTTCTACGCACTCCTGTTTCCGCGCCGATACCTATTCACCGGACATGGGCCACGAAACACTGCAGTTTATGCACGACCCTCGCCTATCCACGATTACCGGCCATGCGGCCCGCGCGCACATGCCCTCGGACCTGCGGCGGTACGCCTTTGCGGCTACGTATGCGGAGCACGTTGGAAAGAATCCCAAACTGCAGGATTTTCCAAATGCGCTCCTGCCTGCACATTCCAACATCGGTGGAACTACACTCCCGTTCCCTGACCGGTTCAAGGTTCAGCGGTCGAACCGGGTCGCATCCACGATTACTGCGCATATCGCGAAGGACGGGAATTACTACATCCACTACGACCCCGTTCAGTGTAGAAGCTTATCTGTGCGCGAAGCGGCGCGCCTGCAAACCTTTCCGGACAACTACCACTTCGACGGGCCCAGGACCGAGCAGTATCGCCAAATCGGCAATGCTGTTCCCCCGTACCTGGCCATGCAAATTGGAGAGTTGGTGGCTGACATCTTGGATAAGGCTAAGTCTGAAACTACGTGACCGATCGGATTTCGCCACAACAACGAAGCTGGAACATGTCCCGCATACGGTCGCGGGACACGCTGCCAGAGCGCCGGCTGCGGTCCGCACTGCACAGGGCAGGATTTCGTTTTCGCCTCCATGACCACAGACTGCCGGGTAAGCCAGACCTGGTCCTTACCAAATACCGAGCGGTAATCATGGTACATGGATGCTTTTGGCATCGGCACCCCGGGTGCCCCGCGGCTGCAGATCCTAAGACCAACACGACGTTTTGGCAGACTAAGTTCGCCGCCAATATTCGAAGAGATAAGAAAACTCAGGCTGCCCTGGAGTCCCTTGGATGGACAGCCATAATAGTCTGGGAATGCCAACTGAAGCGCGATTTGGATAACGTGGTTGCGGGGGTATCTCGCCAGCTGGGGGTGATCCGTGGCAGTTGAGCACAAGCTGATACCAAGCGCGAAAGCACTGTCCGAGTCGCTCCGTGATATCGGATACTCGCTTGAAACGGCCATCGCCGACATAGTGGACAATAGCATCTCTGCCGGGGCAGATCAGGTGGCAATACACTACGTCACTGATGGCCCGGAACCATACCTGGCCATAACAGACAATGGGCACGGCATGTCAGGCAAAGCAATCATTGACGCCTTGCGTCATGGCAGCGCCGTTGGCCCGGAACCACCTCACCCCGGGAACCTCGGTAAGTTCGGGCTCGGACTCAAGACCGCATCCTTCTCCCAGTGCCGTCGGCTTACCGTCGTCAGCAGCAAGGATGGTGTCAAAAGCGCTGCGGAATGGGACCTTAACCTGGTCAACCGCCGGGATGACTGGGTGATACGAGTTCTGGAGGAGGAAGACATTTGTCGTATTTCACAAATTCAGACAATTCCCTCCCCAGGTACGTTGGTGCTCTGGCGCAACTTGGATCGAATGCACGGTGGACCAACCCGTGGAAAACACTCCGCCGCTATCAATCAACAACTGATTGATACGCAGCGTCACCTCGGATTGGTATTCCACCGGTTTCTGAAGGGAGCAGCAAGGTGGCACACTGCATTGTCAATCACCATGAACGGGCACCCTATTGACGCCTATGACCCATTCTTTACCGACCATACGTTTACACAGCGGTTGCCGGATCAGACTGTGTACGTCGGCGCACATCCGGTTGAATTGAAGACTTACATCCTTCCCCACTACAGCAATCTTGGACCCGATGGGCATGCCCTTTATGCGAGCCACGCAGATTTGGCTTCCAATCAGGGCGTGTATGTCTACCGCAATGACCGTTTGATTGCGTGGGGTGGATGGTTCCGACTGATTCCTAAAGGCGAGTCTACAAAGCTGGCGCGCGTTAGCATTGACTATACCAGCGCGCTAGACAAATACTGGACCATTGACGTCAAGAAATCTCATGTCAAACCACCCAGTGCTGTGCGCACGGCCTTGGACAAGATCCTCGTGCCTATCACAGAATGCACCGTCCGGCTGATACAAGGCAGGGGGCAGCGCGTGGTTACCAGCGAACAGGAATCGCTTTGGGAACGCTTTTCGGGGAGGAACGGCCCTCTGTACAGCATCCGCACGGATCACCCTCTGGTCACGCAGCTCAATGGCACGCTAAGTGATTCCGCCAAGGCTGGGCTTACGCTCTTACTCAAGGCTATTGTGGATGAACTTCCCGTTGACATGATTTTCGTGGACGGGACAGACCTCCGCAAGAAGCCGCACACCGAAACAATTTCCCCAGAGGACAGAACGCATCGGCTCAGGCTCGTATTGCAAACTCTGCCCGAACACAAACAGAACTGTAAGGAAGCTTTCAGGGACGTTGCCACCACAACCCAGCTATTCTCCCCGTCGGTCATTGAGAAATTCATCAGTGACGAGATGACATGATGCCTTCTCCTAAGGAACTGGATCTCAGAGCCACTTTGATTCGCGTGCTCACCTACGAGAAGGCTCCGTCTATAGACGTTGTGAAAGAGAAGGCTGGCCAACTGGCCGCTGTCTTCAATTATAACGGGCCGATCAGTGATACAGTGGACTTTGTGTGGAAATACATAGATACGAGGGAGGTGCTCGGGGGGTCAATTGTCAGGCGAGGCACGGCGGCCGGGGCTGACTGGATCTCAAACCGGCCTGACATCAAGTGGAAATACGCCGAAGCCTACCGTAAATACCTGTTAGGGACCGGCTGGGAGGCATCCGCAGTGGCCTCCATCAGCAATTCCGGGCATGCGCTCCTAGGTCTTCTACATGATCCACGGCAAGGAAAGAAGTTCAAAAAGTATGGATTGGTGATCGGCCAAGTGCAATCGGGAAAGACTGCCAACTACACTAGCCTCCTGTGCAGTGCAGCCGATGCCGGGTACAAGGTTCTGATTGTGATCGCCGGTATCCACAACGCACTCCGCAGTCAGACACAGCAGCGCCTTGAAGCAACATTTGCTGGACGCTCCACGCGGTCTCGCAAGAGTATAGGTGTCGGGCTTGAACAGGATTTTCCACATCCTGTCACCCTCACTACTGTTGACTGCGACTTTTCCTCGTCAACCAAGCACATCAGCAATTTTAGACTAACTGACCTGACCAAACCTGTCCTGCTCGTCATAAAGAAGAACGTTACCACATTACGAAATGTGCACGATTGGCTTCAGGCCATGAATGCGGACCAAGCCAATAGGATCAGGAATGCACCGATGCTGATGATTGATGATGAAGCAGATCATTCCTCCATCAACACCAGAGGCTTGGATCAGGACCCCACGCGTACCAACGAACTCATTCGCCGCATTCTAAGCCTGTTTCCCAAAGCTGCCTACGTAGGATTCACGGCAACCCCCTTTGCAAACATCTTCATTGATCCTGTCAACTTCCACCCGGAACTGAAGAGCAACTTGTTTCCCAGCGACTTCATCCATTGCCTTAAAGCCCCGAATACGTACTGGGGCCCTACCAAAATTTTCCCGGATAGAGATCGCTCAAGCGAATATGTGCTATCCATCAATGACTGCGAGGATGTGATTCCTCTCAAGCACAAGAAAGAACACAAGGTGCCCCGTCTTCCTGCCAGCCTCCTGGAAGCTATTCACCAGTTCATACTCGCGCGCGCCATAAGAATTCTGCGGAATCAGACAAACGAGCATTGCTCAATGCTCATAAATGTCTCCCGATTTGTTGCCGTACAAGAGCAGATCCACCGCATGGTTAAGAGCTATGTCCAAGACCTCCGGAATGCCATGCAACTGCACTACCGTTTGCCTGCCCGGATGGCCGAACGTCACGACGCTATCAAAGCTCTCAAGGCCTCGTTTGAACGCAGCTACAAGAACTGCGATCAAGACTGGAAGGATATTCGCAATCATCTGCAAGCTGCCGGACAAAATGTAGCCGTGCTCCTGATAAATGCAACCTCTGCTGACAGCCTAAGCTATGAGGATCATGAGCGGGAAGGCAGCTGCCGCACCATTATTGTGGTGGGCGGACTAAGCCTCTCTCGCGGGCTAACGATCGAAGGACTATGTATCAGCTACCTCTATCGCAACACGCGCATGTACGACACCCTCATGCAAATGGGTCGATGGTTTGGATATCGACCCGGTTACCAGGACCTCTGCCGCATCCACCTTACGGATGAAGCTATTTCCTGGTACACATTCGTTTCACGCGCTACCCAGGAAGTTCATGCCCAAGTGGACCACATGGCGGCAAAATCGTGCACACCTTCAGAATTCGGTTTGTGGGTCCGCAATCACCCGGAACAGTTATCCGTTACCGCTCGCAACAAAATGCTCCGGGGCGAGAAGGTGAGCATAGATTTTGGTGGCAGGATTGCCGAATTCCCTGTTCTTCCGCTGGACACAGCTCTAAACCGAGCCAACGAGGAACTCATCCGGCAGACTTGGTCTCAAGTAATCACATCCGAAATCAGCAAGGGCTGGATTGCAAAGAATATCCCCGCAACTCGTGTAATCACGTTCCTGAAACATTTTTGTGTGCCTTCGACCCAAGACGCCAGGAAAGCCGCTGTGATCCGGTATATGCGGCGGTGGGAAGTGCGGCGCGTTGCGTGCGACGTACTGCTGATTTCGCCCAAAGGTCGCGGGGGTATTCGCAACCCGCTTACACTCGGCGTACAGAAAAGGGCAGATCCACGGACCGTGAACGATGAATGGCAGCTTCGGGGATACAGAGTGGCTAGCAGAGGAGATGAAAAATTGGGGCTGTCAGAGGAGCAATGCAACGACGCATACCGCAAGGCGCAGAGAGGCAACCGCCGTGAGCCTATAGATAAGGATTACCGAGAGGCTAGGGGCATCCCTCTCCTGATGGTGCATGTGATCAGTGGCAAAAAGGCGCTTGAACAACAACGGATTCCCACCCTTGGGGTCAGCTTCCCCAGCAACTCATCCGTGCCAGCGATTGAAGCTGTGGTGAATCCGGTGTGGATACGTGAGCCCGAGGCAACAACATGGCTACCGGAATACGAAGCGGAACAGGTAGAGGAGTGATGCCTAAGGACCCTTGGAGCGCCATGGCCACACCAAACCAGGACTTCACTTTCCGTTTGGTGATGAAGCCCTGCCCGGTTAGCACATTCTGGGCGAAGGACAGCAAAGGTCGCTGCCTGTTCATCATCGTTCTTGAGGGTGATCATATAAGCGCGTTCCGAAACGCAAATCCCCGCGTCAAAGGCTTAGACATTGACCTGCGAACTTGGAAGGGGTCGCAAGTCCTTATTCTTACTCTGGTGATTGAACGTGACCGTGACCTGTTTCATGCGCTGTGTGAAGAACTGGTTCGCTTGCTCAATCTCACAGCGAATAGGACGCAGATATTCCCCGCCGTAATCAACCATCTTAAACGATGGCAGCGCTTCCTCTCAGGAGTGCCTCAAGATCGATTGTCGGATGCCAGAATCAGGGGGCTATTTGCCGAATTGCAGTTTCTACGTCGTCTGTACCAATCGCATTTGTCGCGCCATGAAGCCATAGAATCGTGGAAAGGGCCGGACGGCTGCGACCAGGACTTCATTTATTGTGATACTGCGGTTGAGGTAAAAGCCGCGTCGGCCGCAACACCAAACGAACTCAATATAGCGTCGGAAGCACAGCTTGATCCAACTACGGATCGCATGTTTCTGGGCGTCTATGTGCTGCACCAGAATACCGGCAAACCTGGCGAGGAATCGCTGGACGAGTTTGTTCAAGCGATGGAGACTGACCTGCAGGATAGCCTCGTTCTTCAGGACTTTCTTGGAACGCTGGAAAAGGTTAGCTATGTGGGCGGCGCTCACAAGTATGACACGCCTTGCTTAAAGATTGACCGCGTACGCTTCTTCCGAGTCGAAGGAGGCTTCCCGCGCATTCAACGAAGCCAGCTCCCGGACGGAATACATAGAGTCCGTTACCAACTCTCCCTTGATAGGCTCAAACCTTATGAGTGCACTCCCGATACCATCTTCAACAACTGCTGATGACCTTTACAATTGAGGAATTCTACGAGGATTTCCGTAACCAACTTGAGACGAAGTACGCGAGCAGATCTGGCTTTCACCGAAACATGTTCCTCGGTACCGTAATTGAGGAAATGCAGGCTGCCGGCGAGGCGCATGACTATGAGCTGTGCAGCCTTAATGTGAAAAATAGAATACGCGCCGACGCGTACCACATAGACCTGATAAACGGTACGGTGGATCTATTCTATGCAGACTGTCGGAGCAGGCCGCGCCTGGAACTGCTGTCCGAAAGTTCATCTTCGCGAGCATTCAAGAGCCTGCGGCGTGTCGTGCAAGCCGGCCGCGAGGGAGGGCTGCACAGACAGTTGGACGAAACAACCCCCGGCTATCGCCTTGCACGCGGACTCTATGACCACCGCGACGCAATCAAGCGCGCCCGTTTGTTCTTCGCATCTGAGCGACAACTCGGTCCACGTCAGAAGAGGGCAAAGAGTTACAATTTACAGGGTGTTCATGCGATTGAAAGCGTTTGGGATATATCGCGGCTATACAGAAGAACCATTTCCAAGTCAGGGCGAGAGCCCTTGGAAATTGATCTAATGGAAATGTTCCGAAAAGGACTCCATTGCCTTCAACCTAATCTTGGCACCAATGCGTTTCCGGCATACCTCGCTGTGGTCAGCGGCGATATTCTAGCCACGCTATACCGCGAATACGACCAAAAATTATTGGAGCAGAATGTCCGCTGCTTCCTGCAAGCTCGCGGTATCGTAAACAAAGGGATCCGGCGGACGATCCTGGAGAACGGGCAGCATTTTTTCGCCTACAACAACGGGATTACCGCCACCGCCAAGAAAGTAATCACGGAGTCTAGTTCCTTTGGAACCCAAATAACCAGAATAACGGATTTTCAGATTGTAAATGGTGGACAAACAACGGTCTCCCTGTACCAGGCCTCCATCCAAAATAATAATCCTGACCTCAGCCAAGTATTCGTGCAGATGAAGCTGACGGTAATTGGAGACGATGATGAAGAAATATCGGCGAAGATTTCGCAATACGCTAACACGCAGAACAAAGTAAACGCGGCTGACCTCCAGTCGAATCACCCATTCCATCAGCACATGGAGAAGCTCTCACGAATAGTCTGGGCTCCCGCAGCCGGTGGATCGCCGCACAAGACGAAGTGGTACTATGAACGGCTCAGAGGCCAGTACCAGAGCGACCTTATGAAGGCAACGGCTGCGAAGACCTCCGCTGAGTTCAGGGCACAATATCCAAGAGCCCAAAAGTTCACTAAAACGGACCTCGGCAGAGTCGAAAACATGTGGGATGCGGAACCTAAGTGGGTGAACTTAGGTGCCCAAAAGAATTTCGTTCAATTCATTGATAGAGTTGACAAAGAGTGGAAACATGATGATAAGTCGTTTGATGCCGCCTACTACAAGCGAGCCATAGCGAGGCTACTTGTTTTCAAGGCAACCGAGAAGCTGGTTTCTGCGCAGGAGTGGTACGAGGGAGGGTATCGGGCTAATGTTGTTGCGTACACCATAGCATTGGCCAGCCACTTGGCGAAGAATCGCTCCATGGCCCTGAGGTACGGTCAAGTATGGGACTGTCAGGCCGTTTCAGAATCGCTATTGGATGGACTCGCAGAACTGGCAAGACATGCGTTTAACGCATTGCACAGCGATGACCGGGCCGTTCAAAACGTCTCTGAATGGGCAAAACGTGCGGCATTGTGGGAGCGCCTCAAAGTTAGTGTTGGTGCCAGGCAGCTGCATCTTTCGGACGCCTATTGGGACAACTTTGAACCCGTAGCAAAGCCCGACAGGGTATAGCCTTTACGATACACGCTACGGACGAGGGTGCCCTGTGGCTAGACGCCGCTACACCTGCCGAATTGGCCGGGCAGTCCCAGAATTCGCTGGTCATATTTTGGGAATTATATACGTGAGTGACCAACTGTACACAGTGAGGCACTAGTATCAATTTCACGGGTCATAGGGGTCGGTAACCCGAACGCCCCTCGCCGTGCAGCAGCCCCAATCCCGGAGGCCAGTATGTTTGCAGCCGTTCAGGTTTGCATGTTCCGCATGTCCACAGGACATACACGTGAATTTGCTCCGTGTCTTACGGTTACTCGCTTCTGTGTGCCCACACACAGAACACCGCTGACTGCTAAAGTCGGCCGAAAAACGCCGACTATAGCCGAAATAGCCCTATTAGGAGGGAAAACCGAGAGAATTGGAGACGGAACTCAGCGTTTTCCCCTGACCGGATGGCGAAGTTAGGTCGGGTATTTCGCCCTAACAGGTATGGTGTGTGACTTGAGGTGAATAATGCCGTCCTCTCGTGCGGATACGCGATCTCTTCCTGCGCCGCTTCCCCTGCCCTTTTTACCGATTCAGGTTGTTGAAATTTGAAACTTGTTTCTTGTGTTGCGGCATGTTTCAACGAAGTCAGGTCTTACGAACGCTCACCGCTCCCTGCAATGGAGAGCGTTTGGACAGGGTTCTTGCCGACGATCGTTGGCGGTTTCGCACGCAGATAGCGCGCGCTGTCTGTGAAGAGTTCGGGTTTGTTGATGCACGGGGCGACCCGCAGGTGAGCAACTGTGCGCAGGCTTTATCGAAGTTGGAGGCCCGGGGGAGGATTGTGTTGCCCAAGCCCGAAAATTGTAATGCGGCTAATGCGGAACCGCGTAGGCGCGAGGAGCGGGTACCGGATCCGATAGCGTTACCGGCACGGTACACGATGTCCGGGGGTTGACGATTGAGTTGGTTGAGACGGACGAGCAGCGTGTGGTGTGGAACACGTTGCTGCACTTTGAGCATCCGAGGCGTACGACCACATTTGTGGGAGCGCAGGTACGCTATACCAGCGGAAACATTTCTTCCGCCGTACGTTTGGGCTGTACCATGCGATCTGGGGTCTGGGTTCTCACGTCTAGGGGTAAGCTCCCCAGAACCCATCACTCAATCAAGATGTAGTTCACCGCACGCTTACGAACGCTCCATCGCGAGGAGCACAGCGGGCCGAAGGACGATCTGTTGTTGAGCGGACAAGATCCATAAGGCGGCCTGAGGGGATTGGAGGCCCTGATTAGTGAACGCTGTCGGGAAACGCGCCAGGTGGGGGGCAAAGGACCGTGCTCTTTGCCTGCTGCGGGGGCCCGGCGCCGTGCGACCCAACACCGGAGGCTCGTCAGTTGAGGTGTAAATGGCACAATTGCCCGGGAATTTTGCGCGATTCAGTCGACTGCGCGGTTTATGGGAGACGTAAATCGCGCTCGTTAGGACACCTCTGCCTATTCCTCCAAGTGGTGTATCGTTTCACGAGCAATCCGAGTTTCCGGGAAGCACGAAGGTAGTGGATTGGTGTGCCTTCGGAACCGTGTAGGTGTCGGTTGGATAAAAGCGGGCTCTAAACCAAATCCGAGAAAGATGCTGCGATCATTATTGTCCATAGCCGCGCTTGCCGTGCTGATGTTGGGTACGGAAGTTGCCACAGCCCAACGGTCTGCTTCACCACGTGGGGAAGCGGCGACACAGATAGGGGATCATTGGATTACGGTAGACTACGGTCGACCAATTCTGCGGGGTCGAACCGGCATTTTCGGTGAAGGCGAATCGTGGGGAGCTACCGTTACCGGCAACGCTCCGGTCTGGAGATTAGGCGCCAACAAATCAACGCGATTGATGACGGAGGTGGACTTGCAGTTTGGCAGCGAGATGTTGCCGGCAGGGGAGTACAGCCTGTTCGTGGAGTTTGGGCCGGGTCAGACGGACTTGATTGTGTCTTCGCACGGGGCCAAGGAGTCGGGGCGCGATTCCGTGGACGGCCTCTGGGGTGCGTACAATTACACCGACGACAAGGATGTATTGCGCATGGCGATGGAGGTAGAGACACTTGATGTGTCGTTTGACCAGCTGACAATTAGCTTTATTGACGTTACATCAGGCGGAGGTAGGCTGGCCGTGCTCTGGGGAGGTACCGCGTTGTCTATACCGTTTACGGTTTCAGGGTAGCCGACTCCGGCTACCGGCGGTATTGGCGCAGTGCGGTACGCATTGGTCCGCCTTACACGACACAGCAACGCATTGGTTGCGGTGGTTGCCGTGATACACGATCACGCTTGGTGTTCGCGCGTGTCGTTGCGAGCACTGTGGATGTATTCTTGACAGGGATGTAAGTGCGGCGACGAATATTCTTTTGAAGGGAATGGGTCTGATCAACATGTGCAGAGACCCTGCACATCGGGCGGACGCGGCCACGATGCAGGATCGTACAGCTAGTTTCACTTTGCCGTATATATCCCTAATCAATGAACAGTGTTTGCTTGGATGTGCCCCTCGGTGTAGTTTATCGGTCAACACTTACCACCGCGCATACCCGCTGGCGGTTACGCCGTAGCTCACCGGCCGGTACGGCGCCATGTGCTCCATTGCCAATCCGCTCACACTGAATCCCAACCCGCTGCGCCCCTGCACTCCCGCTCCTATGCGGTAGTCCCTGCCTCTGTCGCGCAAACCCATACCCACATGCGGCCGCAGTACACTGCGCCTGTGAAAACGCGAGCCGTTTCCACCTCCACCTCCAACTCCATCCGACGATCCGACGGATACACCTCCCACGGACGCTCCGCCTGCCACAGCGTCCCCACATGTGTTCGACCCCAGGTCGGTCGCACCTGCGCTCCCAATCCCTCCATTCCTCCATAGCGTACCGTGCCCGAATATCCCCACTCCCCGTAGCCATCCTCCTGATGCATCACCAAACGCCTTAACATCACCTCCGCATGCAACATCCCCATCCGCACGCGTAACCCTCCGCCTGCCTCCATTCCCGTTCCTTTCTCCGCATCCCCGCCGCTGTGCAAAACCGCCGCCTCCACATACGGCTCAATGATGTCCTGCAACGTCACCGACCCCTCCAAACCCGCGCGAACACGGCTCACCCCTATCCCTCCCTCCATCCCCAGCCAGAACCCGTCCGCTTGGTACCCCAGCCGCGCGCCCGGCGTACCAACGTGCCGCCCACTCCCGCTGCCATCATGCGCATTCCCGTGTCCGCGGCTTCCGCCACTACTCCCTGTCCTGCTCCTGCCAACCCCCACATAGTGTGCCGCATCCCCCCGTAGCGTACGTACGGATACCAGCCCGTCATCTGTAGTAGCGTCCCTTCCTGCTCCAATGCCTCGCTGCGCGATACCACCATCCCCATCAGCCAGCGACCTCCCGCACGGTAGTCCGCCCCCAATGACGCCGTCACCATCCGCTCCCGATACCCCGCCGCTCTGCAACCTGCTGTACGCACCACACCCCCATACACTCGGCCGCTCTCCGCTTGCCTGCATGCCACAGCCCGACAATAAGTGCGACGCCCGTACCCGCTGACCGGGAAACGGCCTCGGCATACAACCCACCAATGAGCCCTCCATACGCTCCGATACCGCCTCCACTATATGTACCGCCACACTCCGGCCTAATCGCGCACGGGTTCCCGTATCGTCCGACCCCAACACCACCTCCTCGCGCACCGTCTCATCCCCTAACTCCACGATCAGCGCAAACGCCTCCCCGCTACCTTGCGCGCGCAGTAGCGGCACGCGCACCTCTTTCCTTATCTCCCCAGGCCCAAACTCCAGCACCCCCTCCTTGCGCTCTTAGTCCTCTCCTGCCCATGCCGTGCCGTCTACCGTATGGTAACGCCCCGTCATCCGCTCTGCCACGGGTGCCAGCAGTCTCACCACAAACACCGCCTCGGTCTGCGACACCCCAATATGGCTCGCACCTGCACTCCCGGCGCAGTATTGTCATCCACGATCGTGCCCGTGGCTATCGCCTGCCCGATTTGTGTATTGGTCGGATTCGACAGCGTCACCTCTATCGTCTCGTCTCCTTCCTGCAAGTCGTCGTCTATCAGCGGTATCCGTACTTGCGCCTCTGTACTTCCGGTCTCAAATACCACCAGCCCTTGCGTCGACTCGTAGTCCACATCCGATGTCGCCGTGCCTCCCGTCACAGCAAACTGCACCGATACTACCTTGGTACTACCATAATTCAGCCGCACCGCCATAACCAATTCTTCCGAACTCTCTGCCCCTGTACCGTCATAGATGCTGACCGCTATAGGATCATCCTTAATCGTCACATCCCCCTCCGCATCCAACAGCATGGCATGCTCCGGAGCGCTCAGCCTTACTACTAATCCCTCGTCTTCCTCCACCACATCATCACGCGCCACTGGTACCCATATATGCCTCATCGTCTCCCTCGGAGCAAACACCAGCGTGCCCATCGTGCGTGTGTAGTCCGCCCCCGCTTTTGCCGTACCGTCCTGCGTGGCATATGCAACCCCTACACGTACCGTGCTCATACCATTTAGCGACACCGCAAGCTGCGCACGCCCTCCCCATCCTCTGATACCGTCACATCGCCTATGGATAGGCCCGGCAAACGATCATCGTCCAGTATCGTTACTGTGGTCTGGCCGCCGCCATCAAGTTGCACCAGGAACGCCTCCCTGCCCTCGTGCATTGCGTCGTCTTCGGTTGGAACTTGTATTACCGCTCCCATCTCACCATGCTCAATCGTCACCGACCCGGCGCTCACCGCCTCGTAGTCCTCTCCCGCTGTTGCCGTCACATCACTTGTGCTGTACAAGACCCTGATAGGAGTCGCGCTGGCGTTACTTATACTGACGTAAACATTTGCTATACCCCTTTCCCGCACATATACCGCAGGCACAATACTGACGGTCGGCGCAGCATCGTTGTCCACAATCGTGGCACGGCCCGTCGCGTTACCCAGCTCCGCTCCCTGCGCGTCCGTCAGTTCCAGCGTAAAAGTCTCCTCTTCCTCGTGCAATGCGTCATCAATAATCGGTACATCTATCCACTTATCCAGGTTACCGCCTGTCTCAAAGGTGAGCATGTTTGTTACCGGCACCAGATAGTCAAGCCCGGCATGGGCCGACTCATCGTGCGTTGTGTAACGCACCGTGACAGCCGTCTCACTCTGCCTTTTAAGCCTCACCTTGAATCGCGCCGGCTCTGCACCTTCAGACACCTGGACCGACGAAGGTTCTATATCAATGCGGTGTGGTGCATCAGCATCTGTAACCTTCACCTTTACAGCTCCTGATTTTCCTCCGTAGCCACCACCACTCGCCGACAACTGTACCAATCCAGCTTCGTCGGTACCATCCGCATCGTCCAGTGCTGTCACCATGACCGTCTGGTCCGTATCCCAATCCGCAGGCGTGAAAGTCAAGCTAAGAGGTAAGCGTGCGGTGAAGTACAGGGTAGCGGGCTTTTTGGCGGTTTTGGCGGGTACAGTGTGGTTGGAAGGAGGAGAGCATGTGGGCTTGCCCGATCTGGACGATTCGGCGTCCGGCAGCTAGGCCTACCGTGTGTCCAGTCCAGATACCTGACACTGTATAATATTTATCTGTTCTTGCAAGTTCGGTGTAGTGATTGGTTCTTTCAAGAGGTGCGGAGCCCTTGGACCGGAGTGATGCTTGCACCGGGGATGCGGGAAGCGTAGCATCATTTGGCATGCGCGAGGCGCTTACCTATGCGATGGACATACGTCGGCACTATAACGCCCGGTAGCTCTGGCGTCTTTACAATTCTCTTCCGAATCCCCGTTACCATCGCACTAAACGTTGGCGCGGCAACGACGCTGGGTGGCAGGTATCACTACCTGCTATGGGTACGTTTGTTGCTTCGCGTGCTCGTCATTCTCGCTTTACGATGAGGACCTCTCTCCGTATCATATGGTATCGCTTCTCAAGGACGGCAAAGGTCTTGGCCCGTATCTCCAACCGGCTGTAGCCGCGCCAGATGACCTTGGAGCCTGGAGGCCGGTCCTTCTTCCGATCCATCATAGCCTCCAAAGACGGCCACCACCCGAATAGCAGCCCCGAGTGTCTTTGGAGGCGGCAGTCCAAACTCGTCGGCAAGCTCGTGCAACAGGCGCAGTTCCATCTCATCAAACAATCCTTCCGGCGACGCTTCGGGTTCCTCGCGCCCCAGAAGCGTCATCAATAGCAGGCGCCACGCCATCACCATATAGATCGTAATGGCAGTGTGCAGACTCTTGGCCTGCCGCATACCCAGCCGCTCTACCGCACAGCTGCTCTTGAGCACACGGAACATGTCTTCCACACGCCACCGCAACACGTAGTAACCTACCACCTCAATAGCTTGCTCCAGCGTCGTAACTTCTTGGGTCGTCAATAGATACCACTGTACCGGTCGCTCTCCGGCTGGCGGCTGCACCTCCCGAACATGAATCGCACTGACCTGCACCGGATCCTCCTGCAACTTACCCGGCGCCGGAAGCGATAGGCGGCGGAAAAGTACCTGCATCCGCGCCAGACGGCCCGACCGCCCCTTATGCTTGACTCGACCTGACTTCACGCGGCGGCTCAAACGCGCAATCGGCACTTCCATGTGTCCTGCCGGACGGCCCGACCGCATGGTCGCAAACAACTTGGGAGACTTTTTACCCAATAGCCAATTCGCCTTGGCTCGCACCAATATGTCCACACGCCCTGCCCTGCGCTGCTGCGCCAGGATCGCAAACACATCCGCCTCGCGGTCCATGACACACAGCACACGGGTACGACCGCTCAGGTGCGAGGCGGCTTCCGCTATGTCCCGCACGCCGTCTATCCATAACTGCGTCTTAGAAGCAGGGGCCTCTTGGTCGGTTGTATAGGCACAGCGTAAGATCCCCAACGGCACACCGTCCTCACCCACCGCCAGCGTAGCGTGCAAATGCACTCCTTTTGCCTTTGATGTGGTCTGATTGTGCCCTATCACATCCAACCCCTCGCACGCCGGACGAGTACTGTAGCTGATGTCCGTGCCATCCTGGATGCACAGCACCGTCCGTTGCGTACGCATCCGCTCTATCGTGCGATCGCGATGCGGCTGCAAAATCTTCTCCGGCGTGATCTCGTTCTCGGCCGCTTTCTCCAAAAAACGGTAGTATCCCCGCCCGATCAGCGTCCAGATTGGCCGTGATCAATTCTCCTGGAGTGCGTGAAAGCATGTTTACGCTATGTACCAACCGGTCCGAACGGCGTTTGTCCCCCAGCGGCGCTCCACCAAACTCCTGTTCTGCCCATGTATCACTGGCCAGCCCCGCACCCACCTCAAGCTCGGGATACGCCTCCACAACCGGCACTCCAAGCTCCTGCCTCCAATCACCACCCAGATCATACACGAAAACCGCCTTCTTTTCTTTGGTGCATGCATTACCAGGAGCATGACGCCCACGCCCCTTGGTTTTCCCCACACACTGAAACCCCGCAGCCCGAAAACACGTGCCGCGATGTTCGGGGCCCACAAAGGTCTCTATCACCCACGGCACATACCCGTAACGGTTCTCAAAATCCTCTGGAAAACGACGCAATACCTTCCCCAGTGTATGGCTGGCAAGGTTCCTGATCCGCACCATGGAGCGAATCAGGAACCGATTCAAACCCACGACATGGTCCCGGTAGTCCTCACGCTGCTCGTCCGACCACGCCATCCATCTGTCGCACGCCTTCAGATACAGCGCCGCAGCCGCAAAGCCTATCGCTCCGATGTAGCCATGCTCGCTCCCGACAAGATAGCGCAACTGCCGTCCGGCAAACCGTGGCGCACACATCGGATGCTCGGCCTCCACAAGCGTATTCCAGATCGCACGCTGCCCGGCATCTTCTACCAATTCCAACTCCAGGCCGCGCACATCCTTGAGCAACGTCGGCACTCCAACAGGCGCAGGTACCGGTTCGTCCAACAAACGAGGCACTGTGCTTCGGACTACGCGCTTCGGTGCAGGCAGGGGGACAGCGCACCCTCGGCTTCGAGTGTCTTGAGCGCCTGCAAACAACTGCTGTGCTGCACACGCCCTAAGGCATCATAAAAGCCAAACGCTTCACTCACACGGCGACTTATCACTGTGTGACCATCGTCAGGATGCTGCTCCATGACCTCTGTCAACTCACATGGAGCGGCACGCAGTGTCTTCAGAATCTGATGTTGAACCGCCATGCCGCCAATCTAAGCGGCATGAATTACAATGTTAAGTAGGGGTACCGGTTGAACGGTAGGCCTAGACACACGATATTAGTATGCCCCGATATATAGTTTGCTACGACATCACGGACGATAGTCGTCGTCGCAAGGTAGCCGAGTGCCTTGACTCGTATGGAGATCGGATACAGGGCAGTGTCTTTGAGCTACGGCTTCCTGCGCGGCTTATCAGGGAATGCAAGGATCAACTGAAGGATCGAATTGACACGAGTGAGGATCGCGTTGCCATATACATGTTGTGTGCCGGGTGCGATAATCGCAGGGAGTATTTTGGTCATAGTGATGACGACATGTCAATTGGCGAAGAGCACGTTTTCATAGCATAGGGCCGGATTCGTAACGTCCAAAGACATATGCGCAGTGGCTTAGTTACGAATGAGTATAAACGCTTGTATGTTCGGGCCTTATGTCTGATGAGGGATCTTGAATCGGGTTGATGTTGCCTTTTGATCGCGTTTGTATTAGCTTGGGTTGTTCGGTTACGAAAACTGGCGTTGGAGTCATTGTTCCGTTGGCGGATCTTTGCGCCAACGATCAGGGCATCATTCTGCTACGTGTCGTATTTTCAGCAACATACTGCGTGCGATGCTGTGACGCTTGTGAGCCGCTATTCTATCGTCTGGACGAGAACCATAGGGTACTCTCGCACGGACCGCCCCGCCTACTAGGGGATTGAAAGACCTAACGCACCTCCCCCGCTCCGCGTAACCGCAAACGCTCGCACGGACCGCCCCGCCTACTAGGGGATTGAAAGTCATGGCTCTTGCCATTTAATGAATAAAATCAAGATCTCGCACGGACCGCCCCGCCTACTAGGGGATTGAAAGTCTTGTACGTCAGATGCGTAGTTGTAAGAGCTCCCTCTTACTCGCACGGACCGCCCCGCCTACTAGGGGATTGAAAGATCGCACACGTATGATCCGTCATAACATCCGTCGCATACCTCGCACGGACCGCCCCGCCTACTAGGGGATTGAAAGCTACGCCAATAGTTTAGTCGCTTCTTCTACTGAAGTAGCTCGCACGGACCGCCCCGCCTACTAGGGGATTGAAAGCAGGTTGTGGCTTAACCCCATCTGCCGCTGCAATACCAGTCTCGCACGGACCGCCCGTGTCCGTCCGGTGAAGTACATTATAACCGAGGGTATTTACTCTCTCAATTAGAGTAAGTTAGAGTGCGGTTCGAAGGTTTATGGGCTAGCGCTGCCCTGTACCCATAAATCATCCATTACGGTTCGATTGTTCGCAGGTATGGTCAAGTATCGCTGGCATGGCTGTCGGAATATCTCGGGTATTTCGGCCTAACAGGTATGGTGTGTGACCTGAGGTGAATAATGCCATCCTCTCGTGCGGATACGCGATCTCTTCCTGCGCCGCTTCCCTTGGCGCTGCATTGCCTACATCCACGAACCCTCGGCTGCAGTCTCCTGGCGATACTTCTGCCTCCAGTAATTCAACGGTCCGTACGAGATGCCCTGCTCTGTGCAAGACGCCGCTGCGGACCGGGTCCTTTCGTTATACTGCTCTACCAGCGGAAACATCTCTTCCGCCGTACGTCTGGGCTGTACCATGCGGTCCGGGGTCTGGGTTCTCACGTCTACGGGTAAGCTATACAGAACCCGTCACCTAATCAAGATGCAGTTCACCGCACGCTCACCCGAGCACCGCTACGATCAGGATAGCAGCTCCCAAAGTACTGGGCTTCGGCAGCTTTACCCGTGCTGCCTATCCATCCAAGAATCGCAGCTCCATCTCCGTGAAAAAGACATCCGCGTCCAGCTCCGGCACCTCCCGACCCAATTGCACCAAGGTCATGACGCGCCAGGATATCACACAATACATCGTTATTGCTCGCTGCAGACGCAACGAGGTACGCAGACCCAAACGCTCTACCTTGCACCCACTCTTGAGCACGCGGAAGAAGTCTTCCACCCGCCACCGCTTGAGATACATTGCCAACACCCGCCGTGCATCCGCTACGCTCCCTACCTCCATGCTGGTCAATAGCATCCACTCCACCGGCAGCGCATCCCCCGGAGGCTCCACCTCCATCACATGCACCCCGTACATCACCACCGGCTCCTCCTCGTTCTTCGGATCCGGCAACAAGAACCTCCCGTAGCGTACCTCCGTATTGACCATCCGGTAACTGCGACCCTTCCGTGCCTGCTTGCGCGCCTGCTTCTTGCGCGCCGTCACCCGCTGTATCTCTATCTCCACATTCCCCGGAGCCTTACCACTGCGCATTACCGCAAACAGCTTGCGATCATCCAACAGCTTGCGATCATGCTTCGCTCGTATCAATACCTCCGCCTTACCCTGTCTGCGCTGCTCGGCAAACATAGCAAAGCTGTCCGCCTCCCGGTCCGCAACACAGATCACCTGCGTCTCGCCGGACAGCTCCTCCGCCGCCTCGCATATATCCTTGAACCCGTCTATCCACTGCTGCGTCCGCGGAGCATGCGGACCCTCCTCCGGATCCTTGAAGCTGCCACGCAACACCCCCAACGGCAATCCATCCTCCGTCACCACCAGCGTCGCATGCAACGGCAACCCCAGCGTCTTCGCCGTCGTCTGATTACTCCCTATTACCTCCAAATCCGTACACGCCGGCCGCGTACTGTACCGCAACTTCGTCGTGTCCTGGATGCATAACACGGTCTCCTGACTACGCATGCGCTCTATCGTACGCCCACGATGCGGCGCCAATATGTTCTCCGGCGTTACCGTTTTGTCCTTCTTGCTCTCCAATAACCGGTAATGCCCCTTCACCGCCGCGCGGTCCGCATCCGTATGCGCGGTAATGCTGTGGCCTATCACATCGGCCAACATGGACGTACTCTTTACCAGTCGCACAGACAACCGCCTGTCTCCCAATGGCGCTCCGCCAAACTCCGTTTCGGCCCACTGCGCACTGTCAATCCCCTCGTGCGGATCCCTCACCGGACGCAACTCCTCCTCCGGTTCCCCCAAGGTCCCGCGCCATTCTTTGTCCAACTCGTATACATACAGCCCCTTGGGATCCTCTTCCTTTGCCTCCTTGTGCCGCTTTCCGCCTGCGGTATGGCCGATCAATACAAAATTGTTCACCTCAAAACACGCTCCTTCCCCTTGGGGATCCACATACGTTTCGACAACCCAGGGACGGTAACAGTACCGTGCCTGAAAATCATCCGCCAACCGTCTCAATACCTTACCCAGTACATGGCTGGCCAAATCCTGACACTGCCCCCGTATCAGAAAACGACTCAAACACACCACACGGTGCAAATGCGCCTTGCGCTGCTCATCACTCCACGCCATCCAGTGCTCTCTGGGCGCCAGGCACAACGCCGCCGCCGAAAATCCCACCGCTCCCAGGTAACCATGGGCACTGCCTATCAGATAGCGTACCTGCGCTCCCACAAATGTGGTCGTACGCCTCGGATGCTCAAAGTGCAGCAACGTGTTCCACACCATACGCTGCTCGTCCGTCTCAACCAACTCAATCGTCAACCCCCGGACACCGTGTACCGTGTCCGGTAACGCTATCGGATCCGGTACCCGCTCCTCGCGCCTACGCGGTTCCGCCTTAGCCGCATTACAATTCTCGGGCTTGGGCAACACAATCCTCCCCCGGGCCTCCAACTTCGATAAAGCCTGCGCACAGTTGCTCACCTGCGGTTCGCCCCGTGCATCAACAAACCCGAACTCTTCACAGACAGCGCGCGCTATCTGCGTGCGAAACCGCCAACGATCGTCGGCAAGAACCCTGTCCAAACGCTCTCCATTGCAGGGAGCGGTGAGCGTTCGTAAGACCTGACTTCGCTGAAGCATGCCACAACATAAAAAACAAGTAGCAAAATGTCAAATACCTGAAGTGGTAGGATGGCAGTGGAAGCGGCGCAGGAAGAGATCGCGTATCCGCACGAGAGGACGGCATTATTCACCTCAAGTCACACACCATACCTGTCAGGTCGAAATACCCGAGATATTCCGACAGCCATGCCAGCGAGAGTTGACCAAAACTGACGAACAATCGAACCGTGTTGGATGATTTATGGGGGAAGGGCAGAGCTTTGCCCTCATCGAATCCTATCGCAAAGACGGTACCTCCAAACACCGCACCCTCCTTAATCTCGGCCCGAACTTCAACATCCCCCGCAGTCTGTGGGGGGAACTGACCCATTGCGTTACTGCCCGACTCAAAGGGAAAGCTATCCTCCCTTTCCAGAATGATGAAGCCTTTCTCAATGCGGTCGACGACATCGTTGCACATCTCGAAAGCAAGGGCTACGACATCCATCGCACATCCCATCAGCAACTCCTCATTGATCCAGAGAAAACAACCCATCCCGATTCCCGGACCGTCGGCGGAGAACGACTGATCCTTCAGACATTGGAACAGCTCGGACTGGCTGTACTGCTACGTTCGCTCAACTTCTGCGAGAAACACGTCAAGCTCTGCTGTGCGCTGATCGTCGGACGTATGCTCCACCCGGGCAGTGAACGAGAAACGCATAAATGGCTGTGTAAAACCTCCAGTGTTCTGCAGCTTCTGGATTTGGAACCCCCGAGTCTCAACACCCTCTATCGTTGCACTGATCTGATCCATAAGCATATGGATCAGATCCTGGAGAAACTCTTTGGCATTACCAAAGCGGTATTGCAGTTTGAAGAAACGATCGTCTTTTATGATTTAACCAATACCTATTACCACGGCAAGAAGAAAGGGAAGTTGTTGTCGCATGGGCGCAGCAAGGAGAAGCGCAGTGACTGTCCGTTGGTTACGCTGGCGCTCACCCTGGATGGTTCGGGGTTCCCCCGCAATGTGCAGATCCTGCCGAGCGATGCAGGGGAACCGGCAACGCTCAAAGAGGCGATTGAGAAACTAAACGGCGCTACGCCCACAGTGATTATGGACTCCGGCATTGCGACGGAGAAGAATCTACAGTACCTGAAAGGACAGGGACTGGACTGGATCACCATGGAGCGTTCCAAAGCCCCTCCAGTCCCCGAAAACAAGCCGGATCAACAGTTTACGACCGCCGGGGGAGTCAAGATCAAAGCCTGGAAGATCACCAAAGAGGAAAAAGATGTTGAAGATGTTGAAGACAATGCGGAACTGCGCGTGTTTGTGCACAGTGAGGCCAAGCAGGCGAAGGAGGATCAGATCCTTGAAACCCAATGCAAGAAGTTTGTGAAGGCGCTCACTACACTACATGAGGGACTCTCGAAACCCGGGTACTTGAAGAACTATGAAAAGGTCACGATAAAGGTTGGTCGTCTGAAGGAAAAGTACAAGAAGGTCTCACACCTGTATGAGGTAGAGGTCAGCAAAAAGGAGTGCACCAAGCATGCAGCATCCGTTACGGTGACCCGGCATGCTTCGCATGCGCGTCGCACCCAGGCCAGCGGAGGGTATGTGCTTCGGACCAGTCATACCGGATGGTCGGTGGAAAAGGTTGCACGAACCTACTGGCGACTTACAGAGATTGAGCGCACATTCAGAGTCATGAAATCGGACCTCGGTCTACGGCCCATCTACCACAGCAGAGATGACCGCATTGAAGGGCATCTGTTCATCACGGTACTGGCTTATCATGCTGCCCATCTGGTTCGCACCAGACTCAAGGAATGCGGGATTCATGATAGTTGGGCGACGATCCGAGACAGGTTGAACGGGATTCGTCGGATTACGACCAAGATGGTTAAGAACCAATATCGGTACCTGATCACGGAGGTGGATCAGGATCTGCCTCCGTGTATGGTACAGTTCTTTGCGGTACTGGGATACGTGTATGATCCGGATGCGACCCGCACCGTGACCGAGCATGTGGAGGAAGCGAGTGCACCGGTGAGCCAGAAGCCTCCAGACTCATGACGCATGGTCCCTTCACAACGGTTGAGATAGCGTACTCCAGATGGAGCCACCAGAGCTACGTCCGATGGAAACGATCCGAGATAGATCGCAGCGAAAAAGGCGGCAAAACACCAGGTAATCAGGGATTCAAACCACCCTAAACCAACTTCAACCGATCCGGTAAATCTCACCATCCATTGCTCCTGAAAAAAACGGTCCAAATATGGCCACGGGAGAATTCCGTGGGTTAGTAGCACTACGAAATGGCTAAGTTAGGTTGAGTTATTTGAAATAATTGCAGTTTGTTCGTGAAAAGCGGGAACCGATTATGAAGAACTGGCGAAAGCCATCCTGTCTGCACCACCAAAGCACAAAAAGTAACTCCTGCGAAAACGCGTGGCACTCAGCCATATAACTCCCCAATCTATCCGGCTACGTCAGAAATCACATTGAACCCCGAGGAGCAGTGCTTGCAGGTCACATGAATACTGATAAGCAAACGAGGCATCTTGCACTTCCCGCCGCAGTTCCGACACACTACCACTCGCGGTATTAACGCGGGACCCAAATAACCATAACGCGGCGTTTTTCCAAGCTGAATGGGCCAACTGTTCGCCGCTTCATCAAGGGCCCGAACCACCGTCATGATCGGAGCATCAAAAAACTCCTTCGCCGGGTTGACCCGCGAGCTTGCCAAAGCTTTATGGACATGGTTCTCGGCTTCGTAGCGATGTGAAACATGGACAAAATACACCAGCTCGAACGGTTGATAGACTGATGTGGAACTGCTCAGCCCCTCTACCCGCACGATTGGCGAGACCCTCGTTTGACCAATCTTGAAGACAGGATCGGCAAAGCATGCGTTCCGCGCGACGTAGACCCATCCCAGCTTCTTGTATTCCCGGCGGCGTTTGTCAAAAGAGTTAAGCCAAATTACGCTCTGCACAATGGGGTCACTCAACATGCCCTTAGGAACCCCCGCAACACGACGAAACTTGGTATTTTGAGCGCTATCAGCCATCCCGGGGGAATATGCGGTTGTGACCTGGTATCAGGCCCCCAAGAGCGGGAAAAACCGGCCTCCCATCTCTTGTCCTCGCAGGATTACCGTTGCACCGTTTAATAAGGGCTCATTGGCGTTCGACCGGACGCCGTCTCGGAAAACGTTAATCACCATCGCTCGTCGGGGGCGGTCCGTCCGATTCGCATACGATCCGTGCACCAGATGAGGATGGTGGAATGTCGCATACCCCCTCTCAAGAGGTATCGCCACAGGATTGAACGCCGCCTTCTGCTCCGGTGTCAGTACTTCATGGATGGCTTCCATGTCGGTGGCGAGACCGGTAACGGGAAGCAATTTCCAGTGGTGACTACCCGGAATGTAGTAGAGACACCCGTTGTCGGCAGTCGCGTCGTCAAGTCCTATCCAGCACGTTAAATGGCGCATCGGCGTCGTTCGCGTCCAATAAGAATAATCTTGGTGCCAAGCCACTACGCCGCCATGCCGGGCAGGCTTGCAAAACAGCTGGTCATGCCAGAACCGGACCGGTCCGCCCAGCAGCTGGCACGCCGGTACAGTGAAGGCCGGATTCCACAACGCATCATGAAAACCCGGGCGAATGCGCCAAGCACCCAAGGCATGAAAGAGTCGGTTGTCAGGGTCGCCCGACTCATTCACATGGTACTCGTGCCAAAACTCCTGCCCTTCGTGGCCCGGCTTCATTAGCTCTGCCAACTGGCCCTTTAGAACCTCCACCTGGGCGGATGTCAGCATGGGCACACCGGACAGGTAGCCATGCTCCCGATAAGAGGCAACCTGTTCCTCGGAAAGCCGGACGCCTGAGCCTTCAAAAAGATCTGTTATCGGACCGTGAAACTGAGACAAATCTGACGGCATGATGTCTTAATGCATGGGGTTTGATGGGACGCACTACGGCGCAATTGGCGGTGCCGATTCGTACACCGTAAACAAAATCGCCGTCTCCGATGAATAAAGAGGCGCTAGCCATCCGGTGATACACAATTATATTTGAATCCTTTCCGGTCATTTATGCAACGGAACGGGTAGGGACCTTGAAAATGTACAGGCGTACGTGTTATCGTAAGGGTGGAGTTTTTCGTTCCCGCTATCCATAGTGTACAACACATCCGCAACCAACCTTCTTGCCACTGGCAATGCCCAATCCCCAATAATAACGATGACTGGTTCCGTTAAGCGTGATAAACTCTTTTACGGCAGCTGCCTCGCCTTGCTGACGACGGCATTCGCCTTCACCGTGATCTCCGGCATCGCCTTTTCCGTCAAGCAGGAATTTGCGCTGACAAATGCCCAGCTGGGGGTGTTTACTGGCGTCTTTTTTATTGGCTTCACTATTAGCCAGGTCATTTTTTCGCCACTCTGCGACACCATTGGTATGCGCGCCATTGTTCGTGGTGCGTTTGTGGGCCATGTGTTGGGCGCGATCCTCATCATGACATCACAAGGATACGTGATGGCTGTAGCCGGGTCGCTCTTTGCCGGCCTTGGTGCGGGACTCGTTGAGGCAGGATGTAACCCGCTCGTTGCGGCGCTGTATCCGGACAACAAGACCCCCAAGCTGAACCACTTTCACATGTGGTTCCCCTATGGTAACCTGCTTGCCGCCATTATCCTGACCCTTGTGTTTGCAAACCTTGGTGTTGGCTGGAGGGGGCAGCTTACTTTGATTCTCGTACCGGCGCTAGGTTACGGCGTAATCATGCTGAGAGAGGCGTACCCCCTCACGGAGGGGGTACGTGCTGGCGTCACCGTCGGCCAGTCTTTCAAGGCCTTGTTTGCTCCCATCATGCTGATCATGATGCCGATGATGCTGCTTACCGCATCCATGGAGCTGCCGCCGAGTAGCTGGGTCCCCTCCGTGCTCACGGCAGGAGGCATCAACGGTCTTCTGGTCTTCGGTTTCGTGTTTGGCATCATGGGTACACTCCGCCTTCTGGCAGGGCCTGTTGTGCGCATACTGACTCCCACGGGCATACTGTTGGCCAGCGCTGTGCTGGGAACCGTAGGCTTGTATCTGTTCAGCATGGCCGAGACCACGGCTATGGCCTTTGCTACCGCTGCCATCTGGGCAGCGGGTATCGCCTACTTCTGGCCAACCATGCTTGGCTTTGTCTCGGAAAGGAACCCCAAGAGCGGCGCGCTTGGCCTAGGTGTGATGGGGGCCATCGGAATGTTAGCCTCCTTCTTTGTTACACCGTGGCTCGGAGGCATTGCTGATCGGGAAGGTCATAGCCAACTGCCGGAAGATGAAACGGTATTCGCACTTGATAGGGGTGATCAGGAATTCCGAAGCATGGCTGCTGAGGGAGGCCCACGGGCCGGCGACTATGTGGCTGCACGGGCGGTGATTGACGCCGCGCTCGTCGTTTATGATGAGACCGGTGAACTTCCAACAGGAAAAACGGCGAAGGCGCTACGGACCATAGTCCAGACAGGTGGTGACTCCCCGGCGGCAGAACGTGCACAAGAACTCCTGAACCCGGCTGATAATTACGGAGGAAGAAGATCTTTCCGGACGCTTGCTCCCATTGGACTGATCCTGATCCTTGTCTTTGGGTTTCTGTTCGTCCGTGACCGGATGACAGGAGGCTACAAGCCAAAACAGATCTAGGCGCGCAGAGCCCGGCGCAGAATCTGGGCAGGGTGGAGGGCCTGTACGCCCGTCCCATCCTTGATCTGATGCCGGCAACTGGTACCGACGGCAGCGATGATGGTACCTGCCGCCTGCTGCCTTATGGCCGGCAGCAGGCGGTGTTCTGCCATCCGCACCGATATAGCATAGTGCTCCTTCTCGTAACCGAATGAGCCCGCCATACCACAGCAACCCGAATCCACCTCCTGCACGCGATAGCCGGGCGGCAGCGAAAGTGCCTCCAAACTGGGCTCTGAACCGACTAGGGCCTTCTGGTGGCAGTGGGCGTGTAATAGCACATTCGCTTGAGCATCCGTGAACAAATAGCTCAGTCTCCTGTCACGGCCCAGCCGCGTAATAAAGTCCTCAAAAAGTTCCACATGCTCCGCCAATCGTTGCGCCTTCCGGTCCCCCGGCAGCAAGTACAAATATTCGTCGTTCATCGTTAGAAGGCAGCTTGGCTCAAGGCCGACAATAGGTGTTCCAGCCTCAACAAAGGGACTGAGGCAGTCAACAGTATGGCGCGCAGCAGCCCTCGCTTGGCGCACCATACCCTTGGATATCATAGGCCGGCCGCAACAGCGATGGCCGGGCAGCACAACCGCCATTCCGGCAGCCTCCAGCACCTCCACCGCGCTACGCGCCACATCCGGTTCGCTATAGGTGTTGAACGTGTCATGGAACAGCACCACCTTCTCGCCTCCGGCCGAACGGTGTTTCTTGAACCATGACGTAAACGGCTCCGCGGCGAAAGCGGGCATCGTGCGGTAGCGGCTGACACCAAACGCCGCCTCCATACCCATGCGCGCCGGTCGGCTGGACGCAAGTCTATTCAACATACCGGCCCAAGGACCACTACCTATCCTGCTTATGGAGGCAATGTTGCCAAACAACCTGGACCGCAATGGCACACCGTGGCGGGCATGATACCGAGCCAAAAACTCAAACTTGATCTTAGCCATGTCTACCGACGACGGACACTCCGCCTTACAGGCTTTGCATTCAATGCACAAGTCCATCACATCGTACATGCGCCGGCTGGTCAACTCGTCGTGCGGCAGCTTGCCGGAAAGGGCCGCCCGTAGCGCGTTCGCCCTGCCGCGGGTAGAATGCTCCTCCTCCCGCGTGGCCATGAAACTCGGACACATGGTCCCCGCGGTCGTCTTCCGGCATATGCCAGCCCCATTGCACATCTCCACCGCACGGTCAAACCCGAGGTCTCCGCTAAAGTCCAAATGGACCGGCAGGTCCATGACCGCGTATTCCGTCCCGTAGCGCAGGTTTTTGTCCACCGGCGGAGCATTCACCACATTGCCGGGATTCAGAATGTTCTGCGGATCAAAGGTGCGCTTCACCTCTTGGTATAGCCGGTACAATTCGGGGCCGAAGAACCTCTCATTGAGCCAGCTGCGCACGCGGCCATCACCGTGTTCACTGGAGAGAGCGCCATCAAAGCCATGCAGAAGCTCTACCGTGAAGTGCATTATTTCAGGGATCTTCTCAAGCTCCCTGGCAACCTTCGTATTGATCAGCGGACGGATATGGACGCACCCTGCGCTGGCATGCCCATAGTACGCCACTCGAGTGTCCAAGCTCTTGCAGAAAGCGTCAATCTTGGCGACATAGTCCGCTAAATGCTCCGTGGGAACGGCTGCATCCTCTATAAACGGAATGGGCTTGTGATCCCCCTTGATACTCATCAGCAACCCCAGCCCCACCTTCCGAACCGTCCATACATCCCTCTGGCGCAGTGGATCAAGCACCGGCAGTACACGACCTGTGTGATGCCGGCGAAGATGCTCGCCGAGACGAGCAACCGTGGACTGCAGCTCGTCCGCGCTTTCACCGTAAAACTCTGTGATCAGTACACAGTCGGGCTCCCCGTCTACAAATGTCCGAAGCAGACGAGCGTACTTCGGCACATCGCGGCACAACCGCATTCCAAGGTTATCCAGCAGTTCAATGGCTGACGGACGGGTTTCAAGAACCACTGGAACCGCACTTAGCGCCTCCGTAAGATTGTCAAAGTGGACGATGGCTAGTGCCTTGCATTGCGGTACCGGTACCAGCCGAAGCGTCACATCCTCAATTACAGCGAGCGTGCCTTCTGCCCCGCAAACCAAGTTAGCCAGGTTAAAGCGCGAATCGTTCTTCCCCTTGTAGTTGATACCCCTGTCCACAAACCGGTCAAGGTTGTAGCCACCGCATCGGCGCCAATGTCGCGGGGTACCATTGCGGATAGTGTTCGCATTGCAGTTGTCTGCTACCAACGCCGCAATGCCATCGTAGATCGCCCCCTCCAACCCCGTCCGGGTGCGCCAATGCTTGAGCTCGGTCGCCTCCACCGGTCCAAGACACGTTCTGGATCCATCACTCAGTATGACGCTTGCCGCGAGGAGATGGTCAACCGTCATGCCATAGCAGACCGAATGGCTGCCCGTGGAGTTGTTCGAGACGATCCCTCCCATTGCCGCCCTGTTGCTGCTTGCGGGGTCCGGTCCGAACTGCAAACCGTGCGGCTGCAGGTACTGGTTCAGCCTGTCCAGGACGATGCCTGGCTGCACGCGAACCCACCGATCCTCCACGTTCAGCTCCATTACTCCATCTAGGTGGCGCGTAAAATCCATCACCAGGGCCTCCCCCACCGCCTGACCGGCGAGGCTGCTCCCACCCGTGCGAGGAAGCAGTTGGATGCCGTATTCCGCACCGAGCGTAACGGCAGCATGCACATCCTGCATGCTTGCCGGTATCATGACCCCGTGGGGCATCACCTGATAAATGCTCGCATCTGTACTGTACAGGATGCGGCTGTAATCGTCCGTACGGACATCACCGTGGCTGCGCCTGCGCAGCTCGGCCAAGAAGTCGGGAAGGGCTCCGTTGTTCTGGCTCATAAACCCTTGCTTCCCCCCTCCGTCTGCCCCGAATCATCCGTGCTCCGGCACCTCCATGTGCTGGAAGCACCCGCTCCGATGGATGCGCGGGTACCATCCGGCAATCGTGAGCCCAACGATGTCCGAGCCTCCACAGCATGCGCGTACACCATCACTCGAACAGTTCCTGTGTGCGCGGATGTCCAAAATGCTTAAACGACCGCGGGGTAGCCACACGACCGCGCGGTGTGCGCTTCAAGTACCCCTCCTGGATCAGATACGGCTCGTACACCTCTTCAATCGTGCCCGCATCCTCGCCTACAGAGACTGCCAGATTTGTAAGCCCTGCGGGGCCGCCCTGAAACTTCTCAATCAATGTCGTCAGAATACGGGCGTCCATGTCATCAAGGCCTTCCTGGTCCACCTCCAGTGCGGTAAGAGCGTAATCCGCCAATCCTTGCGTGACACATCCATCGCCCGTTACCTCTGCAAAATCTCTCGCACGGCGCAACAGCCTGTTTGCGATGCGCGGAGTACCGCGGCTCCGTCGAGCGATTTCATGGGCACCATCATCTTCTACTCTGATTCCCAATATCAGCGCGCTGCGCTTAACTATCTGTTGCAATAGCTCGGCGGAGTAGTAGTCGTACCTGAAATCAATGCCAAACCGCGCACGAAGCGGCGCTGTGAGGAGACCCTTACGCGTGGTGGCACCGACCAGAGTGAACGGAGGCAATGAAATCTTTACACTTCGCGCGTTCGGTCCTGAGTCAATCACAATGTCAATAAAGTAGTCCTCCATCGCCGAGTACAAGTACTCTTCTACCACGGGGGTCAAGCGATGTATCTCATCCACAAACAGAACATCACCCTCGCTCAGGTTCGTTAGGATGCCTGCGATGGAAGCGGGCTTGTCCAATACCGGTCCACTTGAGGTCGTGATGTTCGCCGACATCTCTTCGGCGATTATATATCCCAATGTCGTATTATGATTAATAAATCCGTTTGCCGTGAAGGAGTGCGTGCCCGGCACCACGAAGTCGAATGTCAACGCTTCAGAATCTCTCACCTCTGACACCGTGTCCCAGCGTAGCGGCTCGCTGGGACGCTCACAGTTCGCTCGTACCGGATGCTGCTTGCTGCAATTGGCCCTCGGCACTCGTCTATCAGTATCAGAAAACATCTCCAGAACATCTGCCTGTAGCGAAGACCTGGCCGTATTCGTACGCTCCGCTATTGCTACGCGATCGCCACGCGTAAGGTGTACCAGTCGCCGCCATACCGGTCCGCGCGGTGATGCGGCCATTATCGGGTGATGAGGTGTGCCCTCCAAGGTCTTGCCGGACTGCGTTTTGAGGCGGCAAGTCCGTCCGCGCCCGCTGCAGTAAATGTGCGATGCCCTTTCCGGACCATGCTGACCAAACACGGTAAGGTTGCACGAGCGCACCTCTCCTGCCACCATACCGCGCGGCACCAAATCGCCCAGCCGCGCGTATCCACCATCGGTCAGGACTCGACTTGCGGCGGCGACACACTTACCCAGACCGGGAGGACCGGAGAGGAGCACATGGTCAAGCGTCTCCTTGCGACGCACGGCAGCGGTAACAAAGACACCTAAATTGTCCTTAATCTTCTGCTGCCCGATGAACTCGGACAGCGTGCGAGGACGGAGCCTCTTTTCGAGGTCCATATCGCGGCTGCGCACCTCGGGGGAACTAGCACTCGGTTTCAGACTCATAGGTGCGGCACACCGCAGGCTTACGAATTGTAAACAATGACCTAAACGCTACGTTTCCACTGGAGCGGATTTTGAAACCATGACGCGGCCCGGCGCTACTCTTAACCTGTCACAACAGCTGCGGCTGCAACACCGGTTATCGCCGCAGCAGATTCAGCTTGTCAAGCTGTTGCAGCTACCGGCCATTGCCTTGGAGCAGCGCATAGAAGAGGAGCTGGAAGCTAATCCCGTCCTGGAGCTTGAGGCCGCTTCTGAGCGCATGGCGGATGCAGATGAACCCCTGACGCAAGATGACGAATACAACTGGGAGGAGCTGCTGGGCGGGGGGGATGATCTTTATGGGTACAAGGCGCGGGTAGACAAGTCCGAACCTGCTCCGGAGTACCCACCGCTGGCGGCACCCGTCAGCCTTGCAGAGCACCTTCGCAGCCAATGTATGCTGCTCCAGTTAGACGATGCGGAGGCCCTGGTCGCAGAGCAAATCATTGGCTCCATTGAAGAGGACGGGTACCTGCGACGGCCCCTAGCCTCCATTGCGGACGATATTGCCTTTAACCAGGGTCGGGATGTTGCCGTTGACGATGTGGAGCTTGTCTTGCAGCGTATCCAGCGCCTGGATCCCCCTGGAATCGCTGCTCGCAACCTGCAGGAATGTTTGGCCATCCAAGTAGATGTCATGTCCGACAGCGTTTGCGGCCGCGACACCGCAGCGCTGATCCTTGAACAGGCGTTTGAGGACTTTGCGATGCGCCGCTTCAACCGCCTCATCGAAAACCTGGATGCCAAACCGAAAGAGCTGAAACAAGCCATTGAGATTATCCACGGACTAAACCCGAAGCCCGGAGAAGGATCAATTTCTACACACGAGAACTATATCACTCCAGACTTCATGGTCCGCTACGAGGCTGGCACATTTCATGTCGCACTGAGCAGCAGGAACAGCCCCCCTTTGCGGGTATCGTCTGTGTACCGCAAGATGATGGAGGAGCTGGCGGCCACTGACAGAGCAGAACGAAGCAAAGTGGACGAACACACGCGACAATTCCTGAAATCCAAGGTCACGGCTGCGCAGTGGTTCATAGAATCCATAGATCAGCGGCGACGCACAATGCTTTCCGTGATGGAGACCATCGTGGAGCGACAGTCCACCTTCTTCCGCAGTGGTGAAGGGCACCTGCGACCGCTTATACTAAAAGATGTGGCAGAACACACCGGTCTTGACATCTCAACCGTAAGCCGTGTGGCGAGCGGAAAGTATGTCCAAACAGACTTCGGCGTATACCCCCTTAAGTACTTCTTTTCCGAGGGTCTCCACACGACGAGTGGCGACTACGTCTCCAACCGTGAAGTTAAGGCGGTCATTCTCGGCCTTATTGGAACGGAGGACAAGGCCACACCCTTGTCTGATCAGAAACTTACCGAGCACCTTCATGCGAAAGGGTACAAAGTTTCGCGGAGGACGGTGACCAAGTACCGCAAGCAGCTGAACCTCCCTGCAGCCCGGATGCGCCGACAATTTGTACTTGATTAAGGCCCGCCGCGCTCAAGTATCAATAAATTTGCAATTATTCGACCGTCGTATACACACTGTGGGGCCTTTCGTGTGTACAACAGGAGAACGCGTCCCTTTTGTCACACCGGTGCCGTTATTGCCGTAGAGATACGAAAATCTTTTTCTTAACAAACGGTTGCACCCATGCACATCCCCACATCGCATTCCCCGCTAACAGGCCTGTTGGAGCAGTATTTGGCCGGTCAGATTGACGAACCCCTGTGGAGGTCCGTAATGGTCGCCCTTGATGCCCGTGAAGCCGGCCCTGCCGAGCGCGAGGCCTTGGTAAACTTCGTTCACACTGCGGTGACGCAGCGTTCTGGCACTCCGCCGGTTCGCAATGTCGTGCACATACGCGCGGAGCCCCCGGCTTACGGCCGCCTAGCAACACCCTGATCGTACCCGGTCAGGGGTATTCTCGCACATTCAGGGCATTCGTACGTGTGGTAGTAGCCTTCACGAATGCAGTGCGGCGGACGAGCATTCCGCCAGGAAAGGCAAACTACTCCTGCTCCAGCTGAAACGGGCGATACTCAACAAGAGCCGACCGTCCGGTTATTGCGACCACGCGAATGGACATTTCCTTTCCTTCGGCATCGGTCAGCCGCATGTCTTCTCCTGGAACGAAGTAGACCGGCTGCGCGCGCCCCTCGTTGACCGCTATGTTTGATGCGTACAAATAGGTTCGCTCAAGGCTGTCAAGGATCGGGCTTAGACGGCCCATCAAGCCCGGCAAATGGCCGGTCCCCTCTGGAAATATTTTGGAGCCTCCTTCCGGCAATACGTCAAGCTCCACGGCTAGCGCCCGTCGGCTTGGCACCCAGCCATGCTCTACATGTGCGCCAAACCCGGGTGCGGCCACATACACGGTGGTCGGTAGCAAGGTCGTATGAAGCTCAAAGGGCGCCTCACCGTATTGGTCCGTGGCTGCGCGCTTCCAGGTCTTATTGGGAAATAGTACCAAGACATCCGCACGCTGCAACGGTTGACCGGCGCTCCGAACGCAAACCACAGTGCGGGCAGCGCTGGGTTCCCGAATCGCAGACGGGAGGGTTAGGCATAGCTCGGACTCGTCAATCAGGCGGTACATCGGCGATTTGCCTGCAAGTTCCGTAGTTTCGCGGTGGATGATGGCCACACCATCCCCACGAGACTCCATGAAGTAGATGCGATCCCGTGAACCATGCACTCCCTCTACCTGCATACGCCCCAGCACGGATGCCAACGCTTCGTTACGCGTGGACTCCCGATCTGCCATGCTTTCGATGGTCAGATTGTTGGGTAGTGCGCCCGGCGACTGAAGCTCAAGCCGATCTTCAAACATGGATAAACGAATCTTGCTACGCATCGAATAATCACGATGCACGACAGCATTAACCACGGATTCGAACAGCGCTCGGTTGCTGTATTGTGGCTGATCTACGCGGCCAGGATCCTTGCGGGCCGCAACCTGCATGTTTCTTGCTGCAAAGGCTAGCGCATCAGCGATCTGCCTGTTCAGCGGACCCGTAATTTCCTGCCCGTCAACCTGGCCGGATGCGCGATTACTTCCGCGATAGCGGGTTGCCGTTATCCGGGCAGCGCGCAGCCATTGCTCTGGCCTTTGAGTACAAAGGAGAATGCCTGCCACAGTGGCTCGCTGAATTCCCGCCTCGTCATCCGTCAAGAGTGCCAGCTTACGAAGGGCCGATTTGGGATTCCTTGCGCCTTCGGCGCTCAGTAGTGGTCTCCAAAGCGATGCGTCAAGAGTCCCGTACCCGGTACACGGCACCGGCTGCTCGTCATACGAACGGAAGCGCGCCTGCCCCCGCCGCTGCGCCAATCGGAGCCGCTCATCGTTCGTAAGTTGACGGATGGAAGCACCTACCCGAACAAAGGCCCCCCCAAGGCTATCATGCTGCTCTTCGCCCTGTGGTATGTCCACTAAAAGCAGAAGCTTACCATCCAACGCTACATGGTATGTGTGGATGCGAACGGCTGGCCTGATAACATCAGTAGCGATCCCCGCCACGATATCATCCAGCGTGCTCATGTCCTCTTGAGACAGGCCTTGCACATCGCCCGTGTCGGTGACACCGCATAGCAATGTGCCACCCCTAGCGTTTGCAAACGCCGCGATCGTGTTGGCAAGACTATCCCGATGCGGCTTCTCCAAGCGTTTGCCCGTAAGCGAAATCTGCTTGAATTCCCGGGTGCTGTCCTCTCCAAGCAGAAGTTGGCGCTTAATGTCTTTATCGCTGTACATCATTGATCACCTACCAGCTGCACCACCGGTGCATACATCTTCGTGGAATCTTGATAGTACCCGTTGGCAATTGCCTGAAAAGCTTGGCAATTGCATCTTCATCCTGTGCCAGCTTCATTCGCTGAGTCACAAAACACAGCGGCAGTCAGCCACACATTAACTGGCTTACGACTACTGCGCCGCGACTGATCCGTGTTCTGGCCATTTGCCTGCTCGTAGCACTCTCTGGACAGGACCGAAGCCGACAATCAGGATACGACTCGTTTCGGGTTGAAGATTCTCCTGACGCTGCTAGGTTGCTTGGCCCTGAAAGGGAGTTATATGGCTGAATGCCGCGCGTTTTCGCAGGAGTTACTTTTTGTGCTTTGGTGGTGCGGACAGGATGGCTTTCGCCAGTTGTTCATAATCGGTTCCCGCTTTTCACGAACAAACTGCAATTATTTCAAATAACTCAACACGTGGGTATTCATGCTATATACTATATAATTGCCATCTATTAGGGAGTTATATACCACAGTGCCATGCCCGAAACGGTTAGTGCATACCGCAATATCACATACAGGCTGTTGCCCGGAAGTCGGAGTAACGCCAAGCACCTTGCTGGATTAGCGGGTGCGTGTAGGTTTGTGTGGAATGCCATCCTCGTAGAGCAGAGCGAGGCGTACAAGAAAGCGAAAGAGGCTGGAGAGAAGCCGCCCTCGGTAAGCTTCTTCTCGCTGGGGAAGCGGTTCACGGAGCTGCGCCGTACGGTCGAGTGGCTACCTGAATACTCCTTTGGTGTCGTTAGATAAACATTGTCGTTAGATAAACATTGAAATATCAGGCGGATGCATGGAAGGCATTCTTCAAGGAGGGTAAGAGAAGACCGAGATTCCATTCAAGACGTGGTAGTACGCCTTCGTTCACGATCCCGGATAACGTAAGGGTTCGGGATGGCAAGCTGTATATCCCGAAAGTGGGATATATGGCGCTCCGCAGGCGGGGAGGCAACCCGTACCCTGATGGTATACCCGTCAAAGCCACGGTAAAGAAGAACGCCGGCAAAGGGTATGCTGCCATCTGCTACAAGATGGAGGCACCTGTAATAGAGGATACCGGCGGTGCTGTAGGCATTGACCGTAATTGCGGGCAGGTCGCTATGGTCTCCAAAGAGGGCGATACAAGCATTATCAGACAACCGGATACCAAGCGTCTTGATACCACGTTGAAGCGGCATCAGCGAAGACTGGCGAGACAGAAGAAAGGCTCCAACCGTCGTAACAGGCGGAAGCATAGAATCGCCCGCATACAGCGCAAGCGTGCTAACATCCTCAAGAATGCGAACCACCAGGTAAGTCGCAGTATTGCCAAATGCTCCTCAACGGTGATACTGGAGGACCTGAAGATCAAAGCGATGATACGTTCAGCTAAGGGGACGATGGAGAGCTTTGGCACAAACGTCAAACAGAAGTCTGGCCTCAACCGTGGGATACTGCGAACAGGTTGGGGCCAGCTGGATCAGATGCTGGGCTATAAGTGCCGCAAGGTGATAAAGGTTACCGCTGCCTATACCAGTCAGCGGTGTTCTGTGTGTGGGCACACAGAAGCGAATAACCGTAAGACACGGAGCAAATTCACGTGTATGTCCTGCGGCCATGCGGATCATGCAGACCTGAATGCGGCTGCAAACATACTGGCCTCCGGGATTGAGGCTTCTGCACGGCGAGGGGCGTTCGGGTTACCGACCCCTATGACCCGTGAAATTGATACAAGTGCCTCACTGTGTACAGTTGGTCACTCACGTATATAATTCCCCCCTGAAAAGCTCGGCTACCAGGAGCGCCGTGTCTTTTTCGGCGCGTATTCCAAATACTTGGCCAACGGGACCAGCCCCCTCCCTGCAAAGTGTCATCTGGCTATCGCGCTGACCGAAGCCAGGGCGCCCGCTCTCTTTAACGTTCCTGACTACGGGCGGCTGATTGACGCTCCAGCGCCGCCGCCAAGCCTCCGTACCATCCGCAGCCGCACACCACTGCGCCGAGAAACAGGATCTGCTGCACCACTAGGGAGGCTACACCGGCGCCCAGATACACTTGCACGATAATGGAGGCCGTAAGGACAACGCCCAACGCGACCTTCCATACGGCATATGCCGCCATAAGCCCGGGCTGATGCCTCCGCAATAACGATGCCACCGCGCCCGCATCGTGGCACACAACGCTCCCGCGCGCAATACTGCACAAATAATCTGCCGCGATCAGTACCACCACCACGGCCGCGGGCGTGACCACTGCCAGAAGCCAGAAGTTTGCTGTTTCGCCGCCGACCTCGCCAGCCAGCGTTCCTGACACCACCAGCAGCAGCGCAATCCCTATAACCGCAACGATTAAATACACCACACCAACGAGCAGGCTCCGACCTCCATACCACCATGCCCCACGCCAGAAAGAGCGGCGTTCGGGCCGTAAAGCGTACGGCAGTCCAACCTCCACTACGGCATTCCAGACAAAAGATAGTGGGAGAAGCCACAACAGATGCACCGGTAGCCTGAATAACGACGAACGGTGATCAGCAATGATGTCCGCCCACAAGACCAGATCTGCCGCCATAAGCTCCGCTCCGAAACCCGTATGATCCACGATTGCGCCCAAGTGACGTGCCACGTTGGCAGCCACGGCAAGGCTAACAGCTGTCCGCATGCCATACATCAACAGCACAAGGTCGGGGCGTGCAAGCGATGTGCGCAGCCCGGCGTGCAGAATGTCTGGAGCCGACAGTTTCATAGCCCGGCCAGCAGCAAAAACCTCTGCATCCAAACAGTCAGCACCGCACCGACCCTCCATGCAAAATCACCCGAGGGAGACACCCTGAGCCGATTATTCATTCGGTTACTATCAAGCCACACCCGGTTCTCGGGATCCAGAAAGGCCTCTACCACCGCCTTTTCAAACCGCATGGTGTGTGTGCGTTCCACTCCATCCCATACCCGGTGCAGCTCAGATCCATCAACAAGCGTTACCCGCAATGTCTGGGGAAAGACACCGGTACCCTTTCGATGCAATTGGACCTCTGTACTATCAATGGCGCCGACAGCGTAGTCCACCACTTCGTCGCCGCGAACATACTGACGAAAAAACCAAGCAAGGTCATCTCCCGACACATCTTCCACCAACACCTCAAAATCCTCGGCCGACGGATGCCGAAAGCTCCATCGCGCAAAATAGGTCCGAAGCACATCGTGCATGACGTCCCATCCGAGCACGCCCTCCAAGGTCCGCAGAACTGTTGCTGCCTTTGAATATGATGCCGCTGCGTAGTCGGCGCTGTTCCGGTACTTCCAGGATTCCGTCTGCAAGGCGGCCCGCCGGGGGGACGGCTTGGAATAGTTCAGGCGATGCATCACCGCATCACCAAGCTGAAGCAGGCCAGGTAGGTTGATAACACTACCACGGCCAAATACCTCGTCCATCACCTTGGCCTCCACATAAGAGGTCATCCCTTCATCCAGCCACGCTTCCTCCACTTCATTGGTGGCCACCAAGCCATAGAAATACTGGTGGCCGATTTCATGGATGAGCACCACTTCCGGCGCGCGCAGCCATCGAGGCATACCGTATACAGTGCCACCGGTGACGAGCATCGGATATTCCATGCCGTTGGCACCACCCATCCCATCAACCAGCGTGAGCCCATGATAAGGATACGTCCCCAGCATACGGTCGTACGCAGCAAGAGCCTCCTTGGCAGCCCTCAAGTACCGGGAAGCCTGTCTTCGGTGCTCAGGTAACAGCAACAGGCGCAGTTCCACATGCTCCCACCTGTCGGTCACGGAAATAAACGCTGGACTCGCCGTCCAGGCAAAGTCGTGCACATCTGCCGCCGTGTACCGAACCTTCTTCCGACCACCGATCGTGTCCTCCGATACTTTGTTGCCTGTCGCTCCCGTCACGAAATTGGCGGGAACATCAAGCGTCACATCGTAGGTTCCGAAGTCAGCGTAAAATTCGCTGTTGGCATGAAACTGGTAGGCGTTCCACTGCCCGCGTTCCGCATCCCGGGGCACATAGCGCTGACCCGGAATTTCGTACACGGCAAGCTTGGGAAACCACTGCGCGACCATGAAGAATGGCTCGCCATCAGGACGTAGCAGATACCCGGTCCGAGCAACGATTTCTGGTAGACGGGCACGAAACCCCACCAACAACGTGACAGACTGGCCGGGCGGCACAGGCATCGGAAGCCGCAGCTCCACCAACGTGCTGTCGTAAATGTTATCGTCGTCGGGCCGAATGAACTGTAATCCGTCAAAAACATCCGCCAAAGCGCCTTCAATGCTGGCGGTAATATGCACGATGTCCAAGGAGCCTCGACTGCCACTCGCCTCAAATCCTCTATGCCTGCCTCCGCTCTCGCGCATGAAGGTCGTCTGGCTGTTCCTGAATGCATTCAGGTACAAGTGCAGCTGTAGCGATGTGATAGGTACCGCATCAGGGTTACGCCACACGATGCGCGCCGTGCCGCGCACTTCAGGGAGCGTGTCAAGTAAAACCGCTTTGATGTCGTAGTGCACCCGGCGCTCACTCCGTGGCACATCGCCTGCTCCCGGGCTCTGCGCAATGGCAGGTATCGAAAGAGCCGCAAACACAAAAACTACCGGACTCCATCGGAGAACACCTGCACATACAAGCGTTGAACTCCTGTCAGAAAAGATCGCCACGAATGAAAAGGTTTGAAGAACTGTTCGCCGAGTTGAACGAAAAGGCGGAGCGGCAGGACCCGGCATCAGGGACAGTGAAAGCGTTGACGGCTGGCACGCATTCCATCGGGAAGAAACTCCTTGAAGAGGCCGGCGAGGTCTGGATGGCAGCGGAGTACGAGGGCCGGGACCGTGCTGCCGAGGAGATTGCACAACTTCTTTACCATGTCCAAGTAATGATGCTGGCATGCGACTTGAACCTTGAAGATATCTACGAGCACCTGTAATGCTGCAAGTTGCTCTGCCAAATAAGGGAAAACTAGCACAAGGCGCCATTGATCTGCTGCTAACTGCAGGGTACCACTGTTCCCGATCAGGACGCAGCCTAGCGGTGCGGGACAGGCGCAACAACGTAGCCTTCCTCTTCTTGCGCCCGCGCGACATTGCCATCTACGTCAGCAACGGCGTCCTGGATCTTGGCATCACCGGACGCGATATGCTGATTGACAGCGGCAAAGAGCTTACCGAACTTCTTGGTCTCGGGTTCGGTAAGGCCCTATTCCGGTACGCCGTGCCCAAGAACGCGAACATCAATACCCTGGCAGGATTGCGGATTGCCACATCGTATCCTACGCTGGTGCGCCGAGACTTGGACACGAAGGGCATAGAGGCCCGCTTGGTACCCTTGGACGGCGCTGTGGAGGTGTCGGTGCTGCTCGGCGTCGCCGACGCCGTTGCGGACGTTGTGCAGACCGGACAGACGATGGCCGATGCTGGGCTGGTGCCGCTTGGAGACCCTGTTCTGGAAACGGAGGCAGTCTTGGTCTCGCGCCGCAAAGAGGGCACGTTGAACAGTACCGCCGGGCGACTCGTACAGCGCCTGGAGGGAATTATTCTTGCCCGCGAATTCGTAATGATCGAATACGATTGTCCTCACGATATCATTGATGCAGCCTGCCAAATCACCCCGGGAATTGAATCACCGACGATCGCCCCCCTAAGCAAGCCCGGATGGGTTGCCGTCAAGGCCATGGTCAACGGACATGAAGCAAATCATATTATGGATTCCCTGGAAGACCTCGGCGCAAAGGGAATCCTGGTAACCGGAATACGGACATGCCGCATTTGAGCGTTTGCTGGCTGATGGTCGCTGCAGTTGCCCTTGCCTCGTGCCGGAAGGGTTCGCTAGAAGCGGACATTCGAGCACTCCTTGATACGCATCCGGAGGCAACCGTAGCCGTCTCAGTTCGCAGCAGCAGCGTTTCACTTGACATCAACGCCGATCATGCGATGCATGCAGCGAGTACCATGAAGATTCCGGTCATGATCGAACTGTTCCGTCGTGACCGGAACGGAACCCTTGCATTGGACAGCACCGTGGAGGTCCGCAACAGCTTTCGTTCCATTGTAGACGGGGAGGCATACAGCATATCGGATGACTCCGACACAGACATTTACAGCATGCTTGATTCGAGGCTGTCGCTGTTTGCGCTGATGCAGCGCATGATGACCATGTCCTCAAACCTGGCTACCAACCTGCTCATTGATGTCCTGACGGCGGATTCCGTTCGCCAGACCGCAGCGTCACTGGGAGCGCCAACCCTGCATGTGTTGCGCGGGGTAGAGGACATCAAAGCTTTCGAGCAAGGGCTCAGCAATACAACCACATCTACGGACCTCGCGGCGCTCCTTCTACGGCTCATGGAGGGAACGGCCGTATCCAAAGAAGCCGACAGTACCATGATTGATGTCATGTCCGGGAATATTTTCAGCACCATGATCCCATCGGGCCTTCCACCTGACGCACGGGTGGTAAATAAGACGGGCCTGATCACAAATGTGCAGCACGACGCCGCCATCATATACCCGGCCAGTCAGCGTCCCTACGTGCTCGTAATTCTCACGCAGGGTATTGCCGACGAAAAATCCTCGGCTGCGCTGGGAGCAGCTATCGCGCGCGTGATCCACGCGGCGGTGAGCGAAACCATTAGTTCTCGCGATCGTCGGCAGCGATGGCTTCCAACTCCTCTATCCGGCTACGTATCGCCTGTTGTAAAGAGCGAACTCGTCAAAAGGGGCCTCATGACTCTTATCTTCGCCCAATGATCGGATGCGCATGTCACGTTGGCACCAAACACCTGATGAGGAAGGTCTGCACTGCCACAGTCATGGTACCGACCAGTAACGGGACTATCATACGGTTCTGTTGATGGACTCTAGCTGTATCGTTCAAATTCTCATTTATGCGCAGGCTCCTTGGTAAATGGCTGAAGCACTCTCGCCGGCACCCCGTTGAGGCCGTCGTCGGTGTACGCATTCGCGATGTACACCTCTACGACTTGGCATTGCGCCATAGATCGGACTTAGATAATGAAGCCAGAACCGCCTCCAATGAACGGCTTGAATACTTGGGCGATGCCGTGTTAGGACTCGTGGTTGCTCGCCACCTGTATTCGGAATATCCTAACGAGGAGGAGGGGTTTATGTCGTCGCTTCGCTCAAAACTCGTCAGCGGTGCCGCGCTGGCCGAGGTAGCCAGGAAGCTGGACCTCGGGCCGCTGATTGTCATGAGCTACAGCGCGCGTAAAGGTGGTGGGGAGAAGAACCCGACTATTCTTGCTGACGGGCTGGAAGCCCTGATTGGTGCGCTATACCTTGATCGCGGTTTGGCGACCGCCGAGCGCTTCATCTTCCGCTCCATGCTGGAGAATGCCAACTTGGACCAGCTGGCCTCCACTACGCAGAACCACAAAGGACACCTTCTTGAACATGCCCAGGCACGCGGCTGGGCGCAGCCAAAGTACCGCGTAGTTCGTACACGAGGGCCACGTCACCAGCCTAATTTTACTGTGGCAGTTTCTGTTGATGGCAAGATCCTTGGACGCGCCCGGGGCGCAACCAAGAAGACCGCGAGCCAGCACGCAGCCCACAACGCCCTGATATCTCTAGGTGTACAATCAATATGGCACTGACACGCGTCGCCAGCCTTATCGGTGACCGCACAAAACCGATGCTTCCATGGCCATTGACCTTGGTACCACCGACCCGTTTGTGGACCGGCATGTCGGACCGTCGCCGCCGGAAATTCGGGCGATGCTGGACACGTTGGGTGTCACATCTCTCGAGCAGCTTATAGAGCGCACGGTGCCTGCAGGCATCCGGCATCGGGGCAACCTCGACCTGCCGGATGCCATGAGTGAACCCGCACTCCTTGCCCGCCTCCGTGCGCTTGAAGCGACAAACCAGCGCTACCGGTCTTTTATCGGAATGGGGTACCACAGCACCAACACACCACGGGCTATTGAGCGTGCCATCCTCGAAAATCCCAACTGGTACACGCAGTACACCCCCTACCAGCCTGAAATCTCCCAGGGGAGGCTTGAGGCGCTTCTCAACTTTCAAACCATGGTGATTGATCTCACGGGAATGGAGATCGCCAATGCATCCCTCCTGGACGAGAGTACTGCAGCAGCTGAAGCCATGATGATGTTCTTCCGGCTGACACCCCGCAAGGATAAGACAGCCTTTTTTGTCGCCGAGACCTGTCATCCCCAAACGATCGCCGTTGTACAGGCGCGCGCGCATCCGATCGGGATCCGCATTGTCATCGGTGACCATGCGACGTTTACGTTTACGGATGACATCTTTGGTGCGCTCGTCCAGTACCCTTGCACCGATGGCGCCGTCCTTGACTACACGGCATTCTGTCGCCGCGCGCATGCCGTGCTTGCACGCGTGGCCATGGCAGCCGACCTTTTGTCGCTTGCCGTGCTGGAGGCACCGGCCGCCTTTGGTGCAGACGCTGTCGTCGGTACCACGCAACGGTTTGGCCTGCCACTGGGTAACGGCGGACCGCACGCAGGCTACTTCGCTACACGGTCTCGATTCCGGCGGCAGGTTCCCGGACGAATCATAGGTGTCGCCGTTGATCAGGACGGCATGCCAGCTCTGCGGATGGCCTTGCAGATGCGTGAGCAGCATATCAAACGCGCCCGGGCGACAAGCAACATATGTACCGCCCAGGTGCTACCGGCGATACTGGCCTCTGCCTATGCCGTGTACCACGGACCGGAAGGGCTCCGCAGGATTGCGGAGCGTGTGCACGGGTTGGCACGCGTCCTCGCAGCCGGGCTCGAGCGGCTTGGCTACCGGCTTCGGCACGATGCGTTTTTTGACACGCTGACGGTAGACGATGCCGCTCGTGCGGTACGTACAGCCGCCGAACGCGCACGCATCAACCTGCGGTACACCGGCCCCCATGTCGGAATAGCGCTGGACGAGGCTACCAGCGAGGCCGAGCTGGACCAGCTGCTGGCTGTATTCGCAGAGGGTGAGGCGCTGACATTCTGCGCGCGCGATATGGCCCTCGGCTTGGAGCCGGGCTATGCCGGACCACTGCGCCGCTCCACGCCCTTCCTGCAACACCCGGTTTTCAACCGGTGCCACAGCGAGACGCAGCTAATGCGGTACATGCATCGCCTTGCCTCTCGCGATCTGTCGCTGACCACCAGCATGATCCCCCTGGGCTCGTGCACCATGAAGCTAAATGCGGCCGTACAACTAACACCGCTTGCGTGGGCCGGATTCAGCGATGTTCATCCATACGCTCCGCTCAATCAGGCGACAGGATACCGGCAAATCTTTGATGATCTGAAGACTTGGCTCGCCGCAATCACAGGCTTTGATGCCGTCTCATTGCAACCCAACGCCGGAGCATCGGGTGAGTATGCCGGACTCTGTGCCATCCGGGCCTACCATCATAGCCGGGGAGAGATATGGAGAGATGTCTGCCTTGTGCCCGATTCCGCGCATGGCACCAATCCTGCCAGCGCTGTTATGGCGGGCATGCGTGTGATCGTCATCCGCACGGACGCGCAGGGCAATGTTGACCCGGACCACCTGCGGAGCGAAGCGAAAATGCACGCCGACAGGCTCGCCGCTATCATGCTAACCTATCCCTCAACCTTTGGCGTTTTTGAAGAGGGTATTACCGAGGTATGTGAAGTAGTCCACCGGTATGGCGGCCAAGTATACCTGGATGGTGCCAATATGAACGCCCAGGTCGGCCTATGCCGCCCCGGTGACTATGGAGCAGACGTGTGCCACCTCAATCTCCACAAGACCTTCGCCATACCGCATGGTGGAGGAGGCCCCGGCATGGGGCCCATCTGCGTACGGGCGCACCTGGCACCCTTCCTGCCGGGCCACCCGCTGGAGACAGACGCAAACGCTGTCGGACCGGTTTCGGCAGCACCATGCGGTAGCGCCTTAATCCTGTTGATTTCGTGGGCCTACATCGCACTCCTCGGTCCGCAGGGGCTGCGACGAGCCTCTCAGGTCGCGATTCTGAATGCCAATTACGTAGCGAAGAGACTGGAAGGGTATCTACCTGTACTGTACCGTGGCCGCGATGGCTTTGTAGCGCATGAATTTATCTTGGACCTGAGAGCATTTCGACAGAGTCCAGGCATCCAGGAAGTGGATGTGGCAAAACGGTTGATGGACTACGGGTTCCACGCCCCGACCATGTCGTGGCCTGTAGTCGGTACAATCATGGTTGAGCCAACCGAAAGTGAGTCCAAAGAGGAGCTTGACCGATTCTGCGCCGCCCTGATCGCCATTCGCCAGGAGATCCAGGACATTGAGGATGGGGAGGCAGATCCTAGGATGAACGTGCTCAAGCAGGCTCCGCATACAGCACGCCTCGTCCTTGACCAGGACTACAATCTGCCGTATCCGCGGCTAAAGGCCGCTTTTCCTGCCGACTGGTGCTATCGCCACAAGTTCTGGCCTGCGGTACGCCGACTCAACGATGCCTACGGCGACAGGAAGCTTGTCTGCTCCTGCCCGCCTTTAGATTCCTACTGACCCGTCAAGCCTCATGACATCCGTACCGCCATCACCCTACCACCGATTCAACAATTGGATCCGCGACTCCGTCACCGTCAAACTGTTATCTGCCGGTTTTATCGCGCTACTGCTGCTGATTCCTGCATCAATGGTCAGGCAGCTCGTCCAGGATCGCAGTGGCACACACGGTGAAGCCATCGCCGAGATCAGCGACAGCTGGGGGCGCGCACAGATCGTGTCGGGCCCTGCCATCGTAGTCCCGTTCCGGAACGAGGATAGTATTAGCTATGCCTACTTTCTGCCCGAATCGCTTGACGTGATAGGGTCCCTGGAAACAGAAACGCTGTACCGCGGCATCTACGAGGCTGCCGTGTATACGTCCAGGCTGGAAATATCCGGCCGGTTTGCTGCGCCCGATTTTTCGGACTGGAGCATGGACGATGCAGACATTCTGTGGGAGGAGGCCGCAGTCGCGGTTGGCATTACCGATATGCGCGGCATTCAAAACCAGGTTACGCTGGAGTGGGGTGACATATCCACTATCTTCGGCCCGGGGATACAGGAGGATGCTGTCATGGGCGCGGGCATGAGTGCGCAGGTACCGATTGACTCGGCTCGCGCCTTCCGGTTCTCGCTGGACCTCAAGGGCAGCCGCAGTCTCTTTTTCGTGCCCGTAGGAAAAGAGACACACGTATCCCTCATGTCGCCGTGGTCAGATCCAAGCTTCGATGGCGCCTTCCTACCGGTCAGCCGGGAGGTTACCGATGACGGATTCGAGGCTGACTGGATGGTGCTGGATCTCAACAGACCCTTCCCACAAGCCTGGCGCGGCCGGTCTGCCGACTTGCGCGGGTCAGCTTTTGGCGTGCGATTGCTGATGCCGGTGGACCATTACAGGAAGACGCTGCGGGCCTCAACGTATGCAATTTTGGTTATCGGACTTACGCTTCTCTCCATTTTCCTGCTGGAGGTGCTCCTTCAGAGGCGCGCCCACCCCTTCCAATACATTCTTGTCGGGCTCGGGCTGTGCATGTTCTACGGCCTGTTGCTTGCGCTCTCCGAGCACCTGTCGTTCAACCTGTCGTATGCAATGGCGGCCGTAGCAACCACTACCACCATCGCAGCCTATCTGCGGACGGTCTTTCAGGCCAAGAGCTATGGAGTTGGCGGTGTGCTGCTGACGGCCTACGCGTTCATGTTTGTGCTGCTCCAGTTGGAGGAGATGGCCCTGCTCGTAGGCATGATCGGCCTTTTCGTTATTCTTGCTGCCACGATGTACCTGACGCGCAACATTCAGTGGTTCGCGGACAGCTAGAGCAGAGCGCGGTACAGGTCAAGCGTCCGGGATGCGATCGCGCCCCAACTGAAGCAGTCCACTACGCGCTGTCTGCCGGCGCGGGCAAAGGTTGTCCTGCGCGCGGCATCACGCATGAGCTCGTTGATGCCATCGGCCAGAGCACGAGCAAATGTGTCCCCCTCATCTGCCAAGGGTACCAGTAATCCGGTCTTCCCATGCTCCACGACGGTGGGAATACCGCCGACATCCGTGGCCACCACCGCGGTTTCGCAGGCCATTGCTTCAAGGTTGATAATCCCGAAGGGCTCGTACACCGAGGGGCACACGAAGACTGCCGCGTGCGAGTAGGCAATCACCAAGTGCTCGCGCGGCATCATCCGGCTTATCCACACCACGGGACCATGCGTCAGCCGCCGGGCCTCGGCCACCTTCTGTGCCATTTCAGCTTCGATTTCCGGAGTGTCCGGGGCGCCTGCTGCCAGCACCACCTGGATACCAGGGAGCAGGTACTGGAGGGCGTGTACCAGATGGATAATGCCCTTCTGCCTGGTAACCCGCCCGACGAACAGGACATAGGGCATCGCCGGGTCAATGCCGTACGATCGCAAGACATCCTCATTGAATGTTGGCCGATACTCGTTAGGATCGATACCGTTTGGAATGACATGAACACATGTTTCTTCAACCCCGTACAGAGCCATGACATCGGTACGCATTTGCGGTGATACCGCTACGACCGCATCCGCATTCTGATAGGCTGTACGCTCGATCCAGGAGCTGGCATGGTACGCCGTACCCAGCTGCTCTGCTTTCCATGGACGGTGTGGCTCCAGTGAATGGGTGGTCAGCACGAGCTTGGCCCCGGCAAGCTGCTTCAGCAAGCATCCCGCAAAATGCGAATACCATGTATGGCAATGCACGATATCGGCATTACCAATGGCAGCCATTTCAAGGTTGCGCGCCATGGTGTCAAAGAACTTGCTGTGCTGCGGGTCGTGTACAGCAATCGGCGCCGGCGCCGCGATGCCCCGAACGGTAAGGTTTTCCTGACGGGTATCCTGATCCCCGAAGCAAACCACCTGCACGTTGTGGCCGCCCGACTCAAGCTTTATCAACTCCTTTGTCAGGTACTCCACATGAACGCCCGCGCCTCCGTAGATGTGGGGGGGATATTCGTTGGTCAATAGAACGATGCGCATGATTGTACTTGTCGGTTCAGAGCGGTCAATGTACTAACCTGTGCGTTATGTCTTGCTGCCGCGGTGCGCGAATCCTTTGCCTTGCAGAACCCACATGACCCATCATTTTTTCAATCTTGTACAATTGCGCCGCAGCCCCTGCCATGACCCTTCTTGAAGACCAGCTACAAGCCAAGCCTGTTCGCCGGTTTGGCACATTCGGCGGCGTGTTCACGCCCACACTACTGACCATTCTGGGGGTCATCATGTATCTCCGGCTGGGCTGGGTGATCGGCAACGCGGGCATTCTGGGGGGGCTCCTGGTCATTCTATTGGCCTACGGTATCACCATCTGTACTGGTCTGGCCATGTCATCCATCACGTCCAACATCAGGCTGGGAGCTGGTGGGGCGTACGCCATCATTTCGCAGTCGCTCGGACTTGAAGTGGGAGGCAGCTTGGGCATCCCTCGATATTTATCCCAGGCCCTCGCCATAACGCTATATATCTTCGGCTTCCGTGAAGCATGGCTATGGGTATTCCCGGCGCAGCCCGCCTTCATGGTTGATCTGATCGTGTTCGCGTGCTTGTGGGGTATCGCCTACAAGAGTGCACATCTTGCTATCCGCGTGCAATACCTCATAATGGTTGTCATCGGCATTTCCCTGGTATCCATTGCGGTCGCTGCGTTCTCGGGATCCATGGTGAACCCTGTCCACGGGTCGGGCCTCTGGGGCAGCTTCCGCGGGGCTCCAGAGACGGGATTCAGTGGCACCTCTTTCTGGATTGTTTTTGCCGTGTTTTTCCCTGCCGCCACCGGCATCATGGCGGGCGCCAACATGTCCGGCGAGCTGCGAGACCCACGGCGCAGCATCCCGGTGGGCACCATGGCGGCCATCGGCGTCAGCCTCGTGGTTTACCTGTTCCTCGGGTACTGGATTGCTCGTTCTGCTACGCCGGATGAGCTGGTCGGCAACTACTATGTTATCATTGATAAAGCTGCCTGGGGACCTGCTGTGCTGGCGGGCGTTTTTGGTGCCACATTCTCCTCCGCGCTTGCCTCAATGGTTGGCTCTGCACGAATTCTGCAGGCCATGGGCCAGCACCGCGTGATGCCGAAGAGCGACTGGATTGGCACGCTTACCCGAAAAGGAGAACCTCGCAATTCCATGCTGATCACGGGCGCCATTGTGATGTTGACGCTGCTGATGCGCGATCTCAATGCCATCGCACCGCTCATCACAATGTTCTTTCTGGTCACGTACGCCATGCTTAACCTTGTGGTAGTGATTGAGCAGAGCCTTGGGTTGGTCAGCTTCCGACCACTATTCCGCGTGCACCGCATAGTGCCCGTGCTGGGACTGATCGGATCTGTATTCGCCATGTTTATCATCAACCCGGTCATAAGCCTAGTAGCGGTAACCTTGGTCGTGATTTTCTACGGTGTCCTAGCCCGCCGCCGTCTGGATGCACCGTTCGAAGATGTACGCAGCGGCTTGTTCGTAGCATTTTCCGAATGGGCGGCAAAGAAAGCGGCCAATATGCCTTCGCTGCAGCAGCGGGCATGGAAGCCCAACCTTCTGATTCCGGTAGTGGATCTGGAGGAACTCCGCGGATCGTTCACCATCATTGAGGATATCGCCTTTCCGAAGGGTGCCGTCAAGCTTTTGGGCATAAACCCGGGGACGCCCGGGTTTGTGAATAAGCTCAAGCGCCTCGGCCAGGCGTTTCGGGAGCGTGGTGTTTTTTCCTTAACCATGGTAGTAGAGAACACCCCGTACACCACGGGAGTGATCACCGGTATGCAGGTGCTGCACGGCACCTTCTTTCGTCCCAACATCGTGCTGCTGAACAAGCCGGCCGATGCTCAGCGCACAAAGGCCTATGGCAGCGTATTGGGGCGTGCCAGCGAACTGGGCTTGGGAGTACTCATCCATGCCCCGCATCTCGTAGCGGGGCATGGCCAGCGCCGATCCATCAATGTGTGGATCCGAGACCGAAGTCCGGATTGGCAGCTCCGCTGGGATGTCGGAAACCTTGACCTTGCCATACTAATCGCATACAAGCTGGCACGCAACTGGAAGGCGCAAATGCGCATCATTACGGTGATACGGAACGAGCAGGATCGGCCGGACGCCCACCGCTTCATGAGCCGGCTGGTCGACCTCGCACGCATTCCGGACACCGAGGTCGTTGTAGCAGTAAACGATTTTATATCCTACGTAAGCACAGCGCCGCAGGCCGACCTTTCTGTTTTCGGGTTGGGGCCGGACCCTGACCTCAGCTTTGTCGGAGCTATGGTAGAACGAACTGGATCAACCTGCCTTTTTGTCCGGGATTCCGGCCGGGAGAGCGTGCTCGCGTAGCAGCACGCTCCATGGCCCAGACGGTCATTCCATCGCGATACGTTCGGGGGCGTGCACGAAAAGCACATCCTTTGGGGAAGAATGGTTGGTAAAGACATCCACGCCGCGTTCGTTAATACCGTGTAGGTCAAAACCTACCACCATCAAGTCGGCGAATTCCGACCTTGTAGCGACGAGCTTCCTGAATGAGGTCTCATCGTTGGTCGGAATATACCTTAGGTTCTTTTCGCTTATAGGAAGGCGGCCTTCTGCGATCAGCTTCTTGAACTCTCGGCGCCGCTCCTCCAGCTGCGCTTGGGGTAACGCCGCGAACACCTCAATGGAGGCCCCTTCCCAGTCCGGGTGGCCCACCAGAATGTAGCCCAGCAAGATCATCATGTTGGCATTGGCAGCATCATTCCATGTCAACCAGATATGTATGCGCTGACGCTCACCGAAGTGATAATCTCCGTGGCGCAGCACCAGGAGCGTTTTGTCTGTTGCGGCGGAGAACGTGCACAGCTGCACCACTTCTTCTACGATACTGATATCATCGCGTTTTGAAAACTCAAACATTACGGCATTATTGCTGATGCCTGAGACACCCGGTACTTGCAAGCTCTGCGCCAGCGCACTCATCATGGACGGGCTCACGATGGTGTCCATATACACGGTGCTTTTCTGCATTCGTGCAAGCTCAATAAGGCGGGCATGCATTGCTTCGCTCGCACGGAAGGAACGCGCGTTGAGCCGATCCTGGATAAAATGCAGATACGTCCCGAATCCGTGCCTATGGCAAAGCCACCGTAGCATCGCCAGCGGACTGCGCCGGTCGAAGGTTCGGTCATTGACCATAATGATACTGGGGCGCCATTCGTCCGCCGTTTCCACCCGGCGCCGGCGCTGCAGTCGGACATGCATCGTCCGGGTCGCTTGCGTCATCACTCCTTCGAACATCGCCGCCAGGTCAGACTCCCCGGACTGCGTACGTTCTAACAATTTGTACATCCCTGCCATCAGAACTAGCGCGGCGAAGGCATACACCGGGTCCATCTGAAACATCAGAAACAAGCACGTCAACGCGCCGATGAGGCTCACATACCAGCGTGATCGGAAGCTGGGGCGATAACTGGGGCGCGCAGCGAAGTGCTCAAGAACGCCGATGGCGCACAATGCTCCGTAGGTCACCATGAAGAACATGGAGATGATACGGGCCACCATATCAACGTTACCGACCATTACGATAGCTAAGGCGATCATGCCCGTAACAACTGTGGCATGGCGCGGCTCGTTTTCTTTACCGTAGCCGCGCGCCAACCACTCGTTCGCCGCTGAAGTGGGTGTGGTTGAGTCGGCTCCGAGGGCCTGCAGCGTGCGTGGTGCCACCAGGATTGAGCCAATCGCCGAGCTCAGCGTGGCACATCCGAGCCCGATGAAAATGACTGGTCCCCACAAGGCAATCTTCGCCATGATCAGCTGTTCCTCAACCAGCGCGTCCATCGGCGCAGAATACGCCAGCTTGAAGACGATCAACACATAAACTGCCACGCCAACACACGTTGCAAGCAGCGTTCCGTTTGGCAGAGACACGCGCGGATCCTTCAGATCGCCAGACAATCCTACGCCGGCTGTCATGCCGGTAAAGGCAGGGAAGACAATGGCAAACACCACGATAAAGGCATCCCCTTCCACAATCCCGCCGGTGAACCGCACAGTTGCAGGGTCGAAGCCTTCCAGCGGAGCACCGAGAAAGAACAGCACCAAGGAGGTAAGCAGGACCGCTGCTACCACATAGAGCATCTTCACCCCCATCGCAGCGCCACGGTATGTGACTATGGTAAGAAGTCCAAGGAGAGCAGGTATTGACACGTAGCGCGGATCAAAGGCCACGCCCGTTACCACGGCAAACCACGATGCCACCGGGCTGAAGGCCTCGGCAAACGCAATAAGGTAGAACGCTACCGAAATTGCCTGGGACAGATAAAGGAAAATCCCGATTACGCCGCCGATCGTCGTGCCGAAGGAACGAGAAATGATGAAGTACTCGCCCCCTCCCTCTACCTTCCTGTTCGTTGCTATTTCCGCGATAGCCAAGGCTGTCGGAAAGGTTACTGCATGCCCCAGTACAATGATGCCCAGTGCACCCAGAAGGCCAACGCTCCCGACGGCGTAGCCGAAGCGCAGAAACATTATGGCACCCAATATGGTGCTGATCCCCGCCAGGAATACTGGGAGCGTGCCAAACCCGTGGCCACGCCCGAGGGCGCCCAAGGTAGGTTTGCTTCGAGCCAGAGCCGTGACCGTGCTGATGCCTCCTAGGCCGGCAACGCTGCCCAGATGTTGCAGTAGCCCTTGGGATGCACAGGGCCCTTCACTGTCAGGCAGGTCCCGCACTGGGTGCCTGCAACCGGCTCAACGTACAAGGCGCAATTGTCGCACGTCTTGCCCTGTATTGGCGTAGAGTCGACATACTCCAACGCGGTGCGAGCCTGCACCTCAACCTCCGTGAGTCCTGTGGTATGGGTACACGCAAAAGTGTCGACTGCACCTTTCGATTCAGGCTCCAGAGTTTCCTGGGGGGTGTCCGCACAGGCCACGATACCGCCGGCGGTACCCAGCGCCGCAAGCTTTTGCAGAAAGTCTCGACGGGAAAATGGCTGTGTACGCATGACGGGTGGATGTTCGGTCACAAAATAGTCCAAGATACGCGCCCGATTCGCTAACTTGCAAGGTTGCACCAATGTATACCCGGTCAGCCGCATGTGGTGTGTCGTTGTTCCTGGTGGCTGGGAAGTTATTCTGTGGCAGCGGCATGCGCATACTCATCATAGAAACACGCGGGAAGCCCGGAGCTTGGCTCCTTCTTTGTGTTTTCGGATTCCTGGCATTATTTCTTCCGCGCCCTGTCACAGCGCAGGACTCCACGTATGTGCTCCCGCAGATCACCGTAACAGCCACGCGCCTCCCTTCGGCGCTGCTACAGGTTCCGATGCGCCTGACAGTCCTGGATGCAAAGCAGTCGACAGCGGTTGCGGACCTGCTTTCCGACTACACTACGTTGTACATACGGAGGTATGGATCCGGCTTAGCTTCCATATCGCAGCGTGGGGCGGGCGCTTCGCAGACTGCCGTTCTGCTGGACGGGCATTCAATTGCAAGCCCGCAGCTTGGACAGGTGGACCTGTCTCTTTTGCCGACCATTGTGCTGTCGTCGGTGGAAATCGTTTCCGGTACCGGGGCATCCATGTTTGGCACAGGCGCCATGGCCGGGGTCGTGAACCTGCGTACAGGTGCTTCACCTACCGGGATTGAAGTACGTACGGCCGCCGGGTCTTTCGGAAGGCGGACCGGTGCATTCATAGCCTCTACACAACAAGGAAGGATACATGCCTCTCTTGCTGCAGAGTTATATGGCGATGAGGGCGACTACGAATACGTTAGCCTAGCCCACTTCCCTCCCCGCGCGGTAAGTCGGCGCGGAGGAGATCAGCGGCGCAACTCAATTTATGGTACCCTGCGCTGGGGGGAAGCCGACCGCAGCCTCCGCTTGGCCGGCTGGCTCAGCAATGCTGAGCGCGGACTTCCATCGGTTCATACATTTCAGCATCGTCGTGAACGGCAATGGGACCGTCACGCCCGCCTGTGGGTCGCGGGCGAGAGGCCCTTGGGGCGCGCTACGCTGCAAGTCAGCGGTCTGCTGCAGCGCGGCATGCTACGCTATGTTAACCCCATGCTCTTGATTGACGATACCGGACGGACTGTTGTCTCTTCGTTTGATGCTGAAATACGCACGGCAGAAGGCGCGGTTTGGCAGATTGGTGCAGGGATTTCTGCAGGATATGCGCGTGCCAGGCACCCGCGCCTTGAGGCACACCAGTGGCGCGGCGCGGCATTTATGAGCGCGACAGGCACCTATGGACCCTTGCGTTTGTACCCCGCCCTGCGGCTGGATTACTACGCCGAACGGCAGGCCGTCAACCCGCGCCTTGGGGCCAATCTACGTGTAGCCCAACGGCTCCACGTAAAGGTGTCTGCCGGGCGAGCCTTCCGAATGCCCACGTTCAACGATTTGTACTGGCGCCCCGGTGGCAATCCAGACCTGTTGCCCGAGCGGGGATGGTCCTACGACATGGGTGCCCGCTGGCAAAAAGATCGGAACGCAGTCGAGGTGTCCGCATTTGCCTCTCTGTTTACCAACCAGATCGTATGGCAACCGACTTCCGAAGGCTACTGGTCGCCCGCCAACGTTGAACGTCTCTTGGGCACAGGGATGGAGGCTTCCGGCACTTGGCAGGCGCCATTAGTCCAGTGGCTGGATGTGAGGGTTCGGTCCATAGTCTCCTTCACCGATAGCCGCATACCCGGGGCAAATGGTGCGCGACGGGTTCGCCTTGTGCCCAGGAACCAGCTCAAGACGCATGTGGAAGGCATAGCAGGCCCATGGACCGTCGGCATATCCACTCTCATCATCGGCGAACGTGCTGTCACCATTGACGATGCCATCCTTCTCCCGCAATTTGCTATCATGAACGCCACGTTGAGCCTCCACCTCGGTGGCACGCTGACATCCACTACTCTTACACTGCGCACCAATAATGCCCTCAACGTTGCGTATGAATATACTCCTAATAGCCCCATGCCGCCCAGGATGTGGCAACTGGAGTGCATTCTCAAACTTTACTAATCCATGAATAGAATTCACACAGGTTTTCTGGCGGCCATCTTAACGGCCACCATCGCAGTGGCACAAGACGTAACCCATGTCTGGATAGGCAATCAGGGCAATTTTTCCGATGGTAACGGATCATTAATGGTTTACGATGCGGCCACAATGCAGACGACGACGGTGCTGGAGAATTTTGGCACACTGGTACAAAGTATGACGCTGCACGAGGGCTACCTGTACATCGCTTCCAACACATCCGGTGCTATTGACATCGTAGACGCGACTTCCCGGATGCGGGCAGGACAGATTCCGAATATAGCTTCTCCTCGCTACATTGCTATTGCCCCTGGGGGTAAAGCTTACGTGTCCAACCTTTACTCCGAGTCTGTGACCGTTCTTGACCTTAGCGGCCTTACCAGAACGGGTACGATTCCCGTAGGGTCAAATCCCGAGGACATTGCAATCGTAGGTACAAGGGCTTACGTGGCCAACTCCGGCTTCGGGTCTGACTCAACAGTTACGGTCATTAACACGGAAACGGACACGGTTATTGAGACTATTGACGTAGGGTGTGACGGGCCGCGGCACTTGGAAGTAGACGCAGAAGAGGAAGTATGGGTGTTTTGCACCGGCAATACGGTGTGGAACGACACCTTTACAGAGGTCTTGGAGACAACAAATGGTGGGGTAACGATCCTTGATGGAGCTACGGGCATGCTAGTGGACAGCATTCCGCTTGAAGGGCAGGTTGGGGCCGCCTCGTTGGGCCAGGACAGCTATATGTCACGTGCGGCCGGTCGCGCCGTGTTGCTACAAGGCCCTGCACTTGGTACCGATGTGAAGGAGACACAAGTGATTATATTCGATACCGCTACGCATACCGCCACTGTATCCGTGCAGCTTGAAGGCGACACACCTGTCGGAGCTATCGCCTATGATGGCGATAGTAACCGTTTGTATGCGGCACGCATTCCGAGCTTCAGCGGCGCCGGATTCATCACCCAGCACGATGAATTCGGGGGTGTGCAACATACCATTGAGGCAGGGATAGCCCCTACGCATCTCGTCTTGCAGATAAGCGAAGATGTGGTAAGTGCTACTTCCGACATTGCCAGGCATCACGTTGCTCTCGGATCCGGATATCCAAATCCGTTCAGGAGTAACATTACTATACCCCTATCCCTTTCTTTCGCCGGACATGTACGGCTGTCGATCCACGACATGCTAGGCCGCGAGGTTGTCGTGTTGGCCGACCGCCTCCTTGGCGCCGGAAGCCACATTATACCTTGGAATGCACCAAATATCGCCCTTAGCACCTATGTGGTACATCTTGAGCTCGGTGGACGAAGGGAATCCCGTGTCTTGGTTAAAGCGCAGTAGTGCAACCCTTACGTTCAGTAGCTCCCGCATTCAGTACTGTTGGTTGTGCACTCCAAGATTAAGACCAGAAAAGCATCGCGGATACTAATCGTTGACGACGAGCAGGATATTCTTGATCTGCTGACGTACAACTTTGAGCGCGATGGTTTTACCGTGGACACAGCGCGTGATGGTCAGGAGGCTTTGGATCACGCGCGGCGATCCCCCCCGGACCTAGTGATGCTTGATGTTCTGATGCCCCGGCTGAACGGCTTGGACGCATGCCATCACTTTCGACGCGATGCACGACTCCGTCACATTCCAATTCTGATCCTCACAGCCCTATCGGGGGAGGAGGACCAGATTCGTGGCCTTGATGTGGGTGCGGACAGCTACCTTTCGAAATCTACGCCAACGCGCGTGATCGTTTCACAGGCTCGAGCACTGATACGGGGGATAGAACGGCACGAGAAGCCTCGCTCCATCCTTGCGATCCACGACTTGGAGATTGACCGTGATAAGTATATGGTGTACCGGTTCCAGGACGGTCACAAAAAAGAGATTCGATTCCCTCGCATGGAGTTTGAGCTTCTTTTCTTCCTGGCCAGCCATCCTGGAAGGGTCTTTGGTCGGGCTGAATTGCTGGACCATGTCTGGGGCACGCAGGCATATCCTTCGGATCGCACCGTGGATGTTCATGTCCGCAAGATCCGTGAGAAGCTCGCTGCAAGCTTCATTGTCACCGTCAAGGGTGTAGGCTACAAGTTTGCCGAACACCGTTAGTAGCACCCGATGCCGGCCACCAAGCGAGCTCACCTGCTTTCGCTACGCATCGCCTGGCGGGTAGCGGTATGCGCTGCTGCGGTGATGGCGGTACTAGCACTTCTTGGTGGCGGACTGCCGCTGTGGGGAATAATTGGGGCGGATGTTTTCATCGGAGCTGCCGCTTATGCCTTCACGTGGAAGCTTCTCGCTCGTCGCATTAGCCTCGCGCACCGGACGCTGCTCCGCATCCGGGCTTCAGACTTCCGGATGCTGGATGCGATCCCCGCCGACAACCATGACGAATTGTCCGCGCTACTGGCACAACTTTATGTTACCGGCCGCGGGGTTGAGCGGCAGATTCACGATCTGGAACGCATGGCAAACTATCGGCGTGAGTTTCTGGGCAATGTATCGCATGAGCTGCGCACACCCATCTTTTCGATTAAGGGCTTTGCGGATACGTTGCTATCCGGTGCGCTCCAGGACGCAAATGTGCGGCGCCCGTTTGTGGAGAAGATCCAGAGGAACGCTCAGCGGCTGGAAAACCTGGCGGAAGATCTCGGAGAGGTTGCTCGAATTGAATCCGGCGAGCTAGCCATGATCCCCAGGCCGTTCAGCTTGCGTCAGGTTGCCGGGCGTGTGATTGAGGGGCTTGAGGGGCAGGCAGCCTCTATGCGGATTACGGTGCACCAGAATATCCCCGACGGGCTTCCTCCGGTCATGGGAGACAGCGACCGGATCGGTCAGGTATTGAGCAACCTCCTGGACAATGCGATCAAGTACAACCGGCCCGGCGGGCGTGTGGAGATTATTGCCCGCCTGGTGCCCAATGGCCTGATTTCCGTCCATGTGGTAGACAGCGGGATCGGCATTGCTCCAGAGCACATGGATAGGCTCACGGATCGCTTCTTCCGGATAGATAATAGCCGGTCCAGGAGTTTGGGGGGCACGGGGCTGGGACTCACCATTGTGAAGCATATTCTAGGGGCTCACGACAGACAATTGAGGGTTAAGAGTCATCCCGGGAGCGGCTCCACGTTCGGCTTTACGCTACCGGTGGTAGCGGGCACGTAGCGGCTTTGAACAGCACCGCTGCCTCGTGCCGCAGGTCACTGAGAGTGCCGCTGTTGTTGACCACCAGATCTGCACGTCGCAGAAGGTCACAACGCGGCATTTGATGCTGCATTCGCGCGCAAATCGCTTCACGTGACAACCCGTCGCGGCGGTGTACACGGTTGTAGCGCTCCTCCAATGGTGCATCTACTACGGCGACCATGTCCAGGTGTGCGTCCGCGCCCGACTCGTAAATCAACGCCGCCTCATGAACCAGGAGCGGCGCCCTCAGGTGCCTGTGCATTCGACGAAATTCCTGACCTACGCGCGGGTGGACGATCGCATTCAGTTGACGTATGAGGGCTCTGGAACCGAATACTACGCCCCCCAGGTAGGCTCTATTCAGGTGTCCATTGCGCCTGTAGCATGCCGGCCCGAACGCATCCACCACCTCACTCCGCACATCGGTGTCAACCTCCATTAACGCGCGCGCTACTTCATCTGCGTGGAATACGACTGCCCCGAGGTCCGCGAGCATCCGACACACGGTGCTCTTGCCCGACCCGATGCCACCGGTGACACCCAGGGTCCTGGGGGGAAAGGCTACGGGTTCCATGTCAGGCTTACCAGGATGTTGGGAATCACAAGTCTGCTGCCACGATCCGCCGCCTGTGTGATGGCCATCCTGTGGTCTCCGGGAAGCTCTCCAAAGAGCCGATACCGGATATGCTGCACATTCAGCCATCCCTCTATACGCAACTGTGACCGGTCCATCGCCCACAATATCGCTGCGGTCGGGCCGGACTGATCTATACGGCGGCGCCCAGGTCGCGAAATAGTTCGCCGGGTGCCGTTGTCGCCGGCATACGTGACGGTTGCTGATCGGTCATAGTCCGACCGGATGAAAATGCGCCACCCTATATCAGCAATTACTTTCCTACCGGACCGGATGTGCAGCCATGCCCGATACGTGCGTAGCGTATCAAAAGGTATTTCGGAAAAGGATTCCCACTGCAGACGTCCCAAGTGCAAGTCTGCAAAGCTGCCTTCGGCTAGCACATGCAGGTCTTTGGCCATTCGTTGCTCTACCTGTGTCTCGAACCGGATTTCCCGAGCGGACTGGTCACTGGGCCGTCGCCCCGCGAGCACAAAGTCATCTACCGTATACGTGGCCCGTACCTCGGTCACAGCACGCACCGTTGTAGATGCGGACGGGGTCCAGGCTACCGATGGTCGCATGCGCAGAGTGCGCTGCACATAGTTGTCTGCGGAGCGTTCCGCCTGAAGATAGACCGCGTGGTAATATGAGCCCAGCACAGTCAGGCTGGCCTGAAGGTACTGGTTGATGGATAGCTCGAATATCAGCTCACCATTATGGTACAGTTCGTCGCGATCGTCCTGATTCACCACGGGCGTGTCGTGGCGCACTATTCTTGACGTGACAAACAGGCTGGTTGTCAACTTGCTCAGATGTGCGCGTACCGCAGTGCTGATACCAAAAACCCCTTCATCGTAGTCCGCCTGTGCCAACAGTGCCGTCTTCTGAGCAGCTTCCCCTACGGGCAGTGAATCCCTGTTTGCCAAGCTGCGTGATTCTGCCGCCGCTCCAGCCTCCATCGCCAGCCTCGCTGTCAGGTAGCGGCGTTCGTAGATCAGGCCAAGGTCAGCGAAAACGGCACGCCGATTGAAGTCCGTCTCGAAAAACAGGCTCTGCCCGGTCGCATGGTGCGTCCGAATTCGCCTTCCGTTAACTATGCCTTCTGCAGTCCCCCGTAGCCGGATACCACGCGCCACCGGTGCATCAATGTGCAAGCGCACCTCCACTGTGTCGCTCGTGGTAGCCTCAACAGACTCAGGCGCGCGCATGGCACTGCCGCTCCTGTTCAGGTAGGACGCGGCACGATACGTGTCGCGGCGAATGCTGGACATTCTCACTGCAGTTCTAATGGAGGTGCTTGCAACCTGGCGCGTAATGCGGCCTCCCATCGCGACGCGGTGTGCGCGCCGTGGATTAATGCTCTGCCATGTTCCCGTTCCGTCCAACTGTACACGATACCCGCCGAAGGATCGCTCCTCCATCCTCCATCGCCCTCCATAGGCAGGCCCGGCATCCGTCCTTGACGCCGATACTCCCGGCCTACTATCCACCGCCATTCCTACGAGCGGCTCTATCAGGAACGCGGGGGTGGGGCGAATACGCAGCCCTCCGTACAATTCTTGCGAATATACTTCGCTGAGGCCGAACCAGGAGGTTTCTCCACTTATTCCCATGCCGAGATACGGGCCTAAGCGATGCTCTGCGTCCAAAGCAAGCACATTCTCGTCCCGAAACTGGAGCCTATCGTTAAAACGGTAAAAGGCGTCGGAAACGAAGCGGTTTCTGAGCGTCGCGTGCCACTGGGCCTTGCGCACCATTGCGTCCACGCTGGAGGTCCACCTAAATCGGTTCACCTCCCTTTGAAAGGTATTTCCGTACTGCACATACGTCTGCGCCGCCGCCGGAACAATCCAGAATGCCACTGTCAGCACCGCGCAGGTCCACCCTTGTGCTGCGCTTCCCTTCCAAACCGCCGTTAGCCCGGAGGCCATCCCAGACGGCGTCCACCCAGTAGATGCACATGCAGATGATCTACCGTCTGACCACCATCCTCTCCATTGTTTACCACAAGCCGGTAGCCACCTCCCAGATCTTCCTGGTCCGCAATGTTCCTGGCAACAAGTATTAAATGACCGAGCAGATTCTTGTCCGTTTCTGTGGCAGCCGCAACCGATGGCAGCGGACGGCGTGGAACGACGAGAACATGCACCGGGGCTTGCGGAGCAATATCCCGGAATGCGACGCATTGCGCGTCCTCGTACACGATCCGGGCGGGAATCTCCCGGTCCGCGATGCGCTCAAACAGTGTCTTACTGGCCATCACATCGGAGCAGGAACAATTAACCTGAACATTCGCATTGGGGGGTCGTTCCACGCGTTCTCTTTTCCACTACTATGCCCACTGTGTACGTAACCCGTCGGGCTACTTTTAACGCCGCCCACAGGCTGCACAATCCGGGGCGTTCCGAATCTTGGAACGCGTCCACGTTCGGCAAGTGCAATAACGCCAATTGGCACGGCCACAATTATGTGCTGGAAGTGACGGTTGCGGGCGAAGTGTCGGCAGACACGGGCTATGTGCTTGACCTTGCGGAGCTGGGGCGCGTCATTCAGGAACGCATTGTTGACCAAGTCGACCACCAGAACCTGAATCTTGATGTGGGTTTTATGCGCGGCATACTCCCCTCCACGGAGAATCTCGTTGTCGCATTTTGGAAGGAGCTGGAGCCGGCTCTCACGGATGGCAGACTCCATCGCATCAGGCTGCAGGAGACCGAGAAGAACTGGGTGGAATACTATGGCCCTTAAGCCTTCAGATGGACAGGAGGCGGCTCCGTTGCCTCCTGCACCAGGACATCAGCCGGATTTGGTTGCGCAAAAGGTATCGGAATACGTACGGCAGATGCTTGAAGCATTGGGTGAGGATCCTGCGCGCCCCGGCCTTCGAAAGACTCCCGCCCGCGTAGCTAAGTCGTACCAGTTCCTGTTGCAGGGATACGCCAGCCTGCCGGCAGCCATTATTAAGAGTGCCATCTACGAGGGCGCCTTCAGCGAGATGGTGCTGGTCAGGGGAATCGAAACGTTCAGTCTCTGCGAACACCACCTGCTCCCGTTCTTCGGCAAGACCCATGTGGCCTACATCCCTAATGGAAAGATTGTTGGCCTTAGCAAGATTCCACGGGTTGTAGACGCGTTTGCCCGCCGCCTGCAGGTTCAGGAACGACTAACCGTCCAAATTCGTGACGCGATACAGGAAACTCTGAATCCTCGGGGAGTGGCGGTAGTGATGGAAGCAACACATCTTTGCATGGTGATGCGCGGCGTGCAAAAGCAGCACTCAATCACTACCACTAGTGCTATGAGTGGCATTTTTCTCAGCAATTCGTCTACCAGAGGGGAATGCCTGCGTCTAATGCGCGGCGACTAGCCCGCATTATTGCGAAGCGCCGGGTAGTTGGTGCCCGGTCTGGGGCTTTTCGCGTAGATTTCGACTCATATGGCATCTTTTTGGTACGCGACCGTTTTTCGCGGTTCCTGCTGTCATCGCATCGGAATTTTCCTAACCTAACTTCGCCATTTCGTAGTGTTACTAACCTACGGAATGGCGAAGTTAGGACAAGCGCATCGCCTACTCTCTGGCAAGAAGAGTGAGCGTTACACGCCGGCGGACAATGCGCAGCAAGGCCGGTTGTTTGGAGAGGAACCAGTAGCTGTTGAGCCGGAGGAGGAGGAGTATGTCCTGGTAAAGTGCAAGCGGCGTGGGAAGAACAAGCCGGTGCGCGGGCCGATTCCGGACCATCTGCCCAGAGAGGTGATCCGCCTTGAGCCGGAGGGCAGCACCGAGGGTATGAAGTACATCGGCGAGGAAGTAACGGAGTACCTGGAATATGTGCCGGGCTTCACGAGGGTAGTACAGATTGTGCGGCCGAAGTACGTAGTCTGCAAAGAGCCTCGCAAGGGGGTGGTCATAGCGCCGTTGCCGAAGCGTGTCATACCGAAGGGGAAGGCGGGTCCGGGGTTGTTGGCGTATTTGGCGGTAGCCAAATATGTCGATCATATGCCGCTATACCCATGGCGTGAAGCTATCGGCTGCTACAATGGGGGATTGGATTGCAAAGGTAGCGACGTATCTGGGTCCGTTAGGAGATGCATTGCGTAAGGAGGTGCTTCGTAGCGGGTATCTGCAGGTGGATGAGACAACATTCCCGGTGCAAAAGCCGAAGAAGAACGGAAAGACGCATCGCGGCTATCTTTGGGTATACCTGGCACCGCGGGCGAAGGTGGTGATGATGGATTACAGCCCGAGCCGTGCGCGCGCTGGACCGTGGGAATTCTTGCACGGATATAGAGGGGCGATGCAAACCGACGGGTATGTGGTGTACGATGCGTTTGGTACGCGGGGCGGGATAACGCTGTTTGGATGTATGGCGCGTGCGCGTCGCAAGTTTTATGACTGCAGGAAAAAGGAGCCCAAGAAGGTGCGCCATGTAATGGAGGAAATCCGGCAGTTGTATGCGATAGAGCGTGGGTTGCGTAAGGAGGGAGCTGGGAGCTGGTCCGGCTCGGCGTGTGGAGGTACGACAGGAGGAGGCACGACCGGTACTGGAGAAGTTGAAGCCATGGCTTGAGGAGAGTCGTGAGCACCGGCCGAGTGCGGGATGGGATGAAGCCGTGGGGTACATGCTCAACAGGTGGGAGAAGCTGGCTTGTTACCTGGAAGACGGCAAGGTTGAGATCGATAATAATCTGGTCGAGAACCAGATGCGGGCGATCGCGCTTGGTCGAAAAAACCATCTGTTTGCGGGATCGCATGCGGCAGCGCAGCGGTCCGCAGTACTGTACGCTCTTTTTGCCACATGCAAGTTGCAATCGATAAACCCGATTGAATGGCTTACCGACGTACTACGCCGTCTTCCGACACATCCTGCCGACCGCATGGCTGAACTCTTGCCCCATCATTGGAAAGCTAGTCGGGACTTGCAGCAAGCTACCGTCAAGAAAGCGGCATAGGAGCCCCTAAACAGGCGCGCCCGGGTCATCCGATAGATCCGTGTACGGGTCTGCGAATACGCTGTCAGGTACTTGACTCCTGCACGCCCAACCGACGCTAGCCTATAAACCTTCGAACCGCGCTCTAACTTACTCTAATTGAGAGAGTAAATACCCTCGGTTATAATGTACTTCACCGGCCGGATACCTGTCATCTGCTACAAGATGGAGGCACCTGTAATAGAGGATACCGGCGGTGCTGTAGGCATTGACCGTGATTGCGGGCAGGTCGCTATGGTCTCCACAGAGGGCGATACAAGCATTATCAGACAACCGGATACCAAGCGTCTTGATGCCAAGTTGAAGCGGCATCAGCGAAGACTGGCGAGACAGTAGAAAGGCTCCAACCGTCGTAACAGACGGAAGCATAGAATCGCCCGCATACAGCGCAAGCGTGCTAATGTCCTCAAGAATGCGAACCATCAGGCAAGTCGCAGTATTGCCAATTGCTCCTCAACGGTGATACTCGAGGACCTAAAGATCAAAGCGATGACACGTTCAGCTAAGGAACGATGGAGAGCTTTGGCACAAACGTCAAACAGAAGTCTGGCCTCAACCGTGGAATACTGCGAACAGGTTGGGGCCAGCTGGATCAGGATGCTGAGCATAAGTGCCGCAAGGTGATGAAGGTTACCGCTGCCTATACCAGTCAGCGGTGTTCTGTGTGTGGGCACACAGAAGCAAGTAACCGTACGATACGGAGCAAATTCATGTGTATGTCCTGTGGACATGCGGATCATGCAGACCTGAATGTGGCTGCAAACGTACTGGCCTCCGGGATTGGGGCTTCTGCACGGCGAGGGGCGTTCGGGTTACCGACCCCTATGACCCGTGAAATTGATACTAGTGCCTCACTGTGTACAGTTGGTCACTCACGTATATAATTCCCTTTATTACCTTCTACGATGTCCGAAAGATCAATTGATAAAGGGCGACTGAGGATCAAGCCAAACCTGCCATCTTGCCCGTGCTCACAGACGAGTACCACGATCTGGAAGAAGTTCGGATCGTGCGCCATGGGAGGGGCTACAAGGATAGTACCTGGTCCTGCTTCCATTATTCGGATTCAACTGTGCGTGGTGGCCATGCGCCTTGTGTATTACGGTACTAAAGGGACATCCTGCATGACGGCACATTCCGCTCCAAGCACTGAGGGTGAACCAGTTCGGCCCTTGATGCACGAATATCCTGAGGCGATGCAACGCGGGGCTGGATTGAAGGCATCCGTAGCTGCCATGGCATAAGAATACAGCAACGGGCAGAATGCGGGTCCAAAAGCGTAAACTGTCCGCTGATATAACGGAGCTTTTTTGTGCGCTGGGCGCGGCCAGCTTTGCGCAAGGCTTTCGCAGTACCCAGGGCATCTGGTTTCCCGAACACCATGCGTACTTGGCATTTTTCACCACTGGAAAGCCCCTCCAACCCGGTGGACTATGCGTGACTGGCACTTCTTTTTCCTGCAATGAGGACGATGGTGGTGACTGTGATACGGCGTTACGCCAAGGCATCACCTGACCTGGATGGATTATCTGAAAGTAACGCCTGCAGCGCACCGCACCACCAGTCGGAATTCCTCGTTATGGTCGTGACCGTGATGCCTTGGAAGTGAGGGATCAGTCCAACAAGTTCCTCAGGCACCTGGTCCCAATGCTCTTTCCGTACCAGCGCATCAAGTTTGTCTGCCGTGATGCGGCTCCAACGCCATCGCTCCCGGAGCGCCTCTGCCTTTTTCCAATACCTACGCTCCTCCCACACTTGTGCACTATCGTCTATCGTACAGTATATACGGCGCAGGTTCACAATGACGAAAGCGGTCATATCTCTTGCCTCATCATCAAATCCCATCCTCAGAGCCAGCAGTCGTAGCACCTCGGCGCACGACCTCATGCACGCATTGCGAGTCTTGGCAGGGGTGTTCTCCGTCCTAATGATGCGAGCCACATCAACGTCCGAGCATTAGTGCAGGTACTGTCGCGCGACGCTGGTCAAGAATTCCCGAGCAGCCACTTATCGAACGAGCACCATCCTGTGCGCCTCCACCCGGCCTGCATGCTCCAGCCGATAAATGTATACGCCATTTGACAGGTGCGCGCCATCAAAATCTACTTGATGTTCCCCTGGACCCTGCTCCGCATTCACCAGAACTTCAATCCTTCTGCCCAACAGGTCCATCACGGACAAGTGCACCGGGCCGTGCTGATCCAGTGTGTAGGTGATTCGTGTTACCTCATTGAATGGGTTCGGGTAATTATTATCTAATCGCGCTCCCTCCGGCACTTCGCTCGTCGCTACGCCTACGTCCGTCGTACTATGAAACCGAAACCGGGCTCTCGTGCCCAATACAAAGCCTTCCAGGAGGTCGGGGGCACTGTCGCTTAACTGCACATCCCACAAGGGTCGCCACTCGCCATTAACCGACTGGTAAATGAATGAATGATTCTTCATCGCACCGTCATGGGGGGAGGGTGCGAATACATGATAATTTACATCCGACCCCACCTCCGCCGTACCGATATAAATTGTGTCTGGTAGCGGGCCGATAGGGTCAACATAAGGCGTCATATCTATTTCCAGAAGCTGCAGGTTAAGTGTCCCGGGCATAAACGGCCGGGTATCTTCCATTTCTTGCCGGAAGAGAACACCGCCGGGGCGGTCGTCGCTTCCAGGGCCCCAAACAATGAGCTCAAAGTCTCGCGGGGCAGTTCTCGGCACTCCGGTATTAGTACTAAATTGGCTGAGGTACAAGTGAGACAACCAAACACGATCCAGCTTCGCTACCTGACCGTCCAGCTTCGGCGTATTGAACTGCGTGGCTGATTGCTGTGACGCGGGGCCGTTATTTTCAGATATTGAAAAAAGGGTCCCTTCCACGGTACTACCGGAGTCATACACAATGTCAACCGTTGAACCCTGCGGTACCGGCTCCCACTCGGCTGAGTAGCTTACAGTGCCCTGCCCCCCATCTGGTATAGTATGTGCCAGAACGAGCAATACCCGCTCGTACTTACCATCAAAACTGATATCTTCCGAAGGCACTTCCGACCTGACAAACGCTGTCAGGTCCTGCCCTTGCGAAACCGCGAAAATGACCGCCCGAATGTCGTAGCTATCGGCGTCGTTTGTTGCACCAAGAGTAACGGAAAGAGAAAAATCCTCAACGTTGTTCCATTCAACATAGGCAACCCCACCCGCCTCCACAGCTACGCTCGTCGCAGGAGTTGCCGATCCCACCGCACCATCAATTACGGGATCAGCACCAGCGCGAACGCCGGACCGCGCCGTGGTGGTGTACCCGTATTGGGGGGGCACAGGGAAATTCAGCCCATTCGCGGCATGAAAATTCTCCACCAGCTCCTCAAGCTCAATGCCGGCCTCCATCTCCTCCAAGGCAGTGCGCAACCCGCTGGAACCGGTGCCATCGACGCGGGCAATGCTTCCGGCATTCAGTATGCCAAACTGGTCGGCGATATAGTTCAGAAACAGCTCGCCGCGCCTTAGATCCGTGAATTCGCCAAACATGCGGTCATAGTCGTACATGCCCCGATTATACCGATCCGCATGACTCAAATACTCCATGTCGCTCGCGGCAAACCCCAGCGCTACGGGCGCCCAATATACCACGCCGCTGCGGACAAACGGAATCTCCCCGGGATTATGGTTGATCATAACGAGCGCTGCGAGCTCTCGGGTGACAAAGCCAGAAATCCTATCGGAGCCTACGCGCGACAGTCCCGGGTACGCGTCAACATAAACGATGTCCGCACCATTACCGTTGCCTGTACTCTGCAGGTCTTGCGGAAATACGAAGGTAGGAACATAGCTTGTTACCGTCGTGCCGTTCCAATTATCTCGAATGTCCAGTATCAGAAATTCGGTGATTCCATCGCCGTCTACATCTGGCGGGTCGCCAAAAACCTTCTTCATGTTGCTGACGATTCCCTCGTCCGCGTTCCAGGACCCCGCTGGTGTTTGTGTTCCCAGGTAGTCAACAAATTCGTTTACGGAGTCCTCGGGAAAGCGATCGCTTTCCAGCTCAGCCACCTCCACCCATACCTGGAACCGCGGGGGGACGGATTCATCTATAACCGTGAGCTCAAACTCAATCAGCTCCACATCCCTCGTTATGAAGCTGAGCACTTTGAACTCCTTGCGATCCCCGATATCGGCAGGCACATCGGAACCCGTCCGGTCTGCCAAATTCTTCTCCACCCGGAGGGTTCCTTGCAAGCGCGCTTGCTCTATCAGCCATTCCGTAGGATGGACGGCTTCCGTGGATCCTGAAACAGCATGCTCACTTGGTACCTGCAGTGACTTAACGGCGATACCTTGCGCCTGCGCTGCAATGGCGCACATATACATGAGCAGTACGCTTAGCATTATACGCATACTTTCTACCTCCTCGGATTGATTTTAACTTAGCCAGCCAGCAGCACACGCGTGGTAACCGACGGCATAGTTTCCCGTTCCCTGCGGACAGGAAATGATTACGTTCGCGAGATGTTACATTGGGGAAATGTATACGTGAGTGACCAACTGTACACAGTGAGGCACTAGTATCAATTTCACGGGTCATAGGGGTCGGTAACCCGAACGCCCCTCGCCGTGCAGAAGCCCCAATCCCGGAGGCCAGTATGTTTGCAGCCTCATTCAGGTCTGCATGATCCGCATGTCCACAGGACATACACGTGAATTTGCTCCGTGTCTTACGGTTACTCGCTTCTGTGTGCCCACACACAGAACACCGCTGACTCGTATAGGCAGCGGTAACCTTTATCACCTTGCGGCACTTATAGCCCAGCATCTGTTCCAGCTGGCCCCAACCTGTTCGCAGTATCCCACGGTTGAGGCCAGACTTCTGTTTGACGTTTGTGCCAAAGCTCTCCATCGTCCCCTTAGCTGAACATGTCATCGCTTTGATCTTCAGGTCCTCCAGTATCACCGTTGAGGAGCAATTGGCAATACTGCGACTTACCTGGTGGTTCGCATTCTTGAGGACGTTAGCACGCTTGCGCTGTATGCGGGCGATTCTATGCTTCCGCCTGTTACGACGGTTGGAGCCTTTCTTCTGTCTCGCCAGTCTTCGCTGATGCCGCTTCAACTTGGCATCAAGACGCTTGGTATCCGGTTGTCTGATAATGCTTGTATCGCCCTCTGTGGAGACCATAGCGACCTGCCCGCAATTACGGTCAATGCCTACAGCACCGCCGGTATCCTCTATTACAGGTGCCTCCATCTTGTAGCAGATGACAGCATACCCTTTGCCGGCGTTCTTCTTTACCGTGGCTTTGACGGGTATACCATCAGGGTACGGGTTGCCTCCCCGCCTGCGGAGCGCCATATATCCCACTTTCGGGATATACAGCTTGCCATCCCGAACCCTTACGTAATCCGGGATCGTGAACGAAGGCGTACTACCACGTCTGGAATGGAATCTCGGTCTTCTCTTACCCTCCTTGAAGAATGCCTTCCATGCATCCGCCTGATATTTCAATGTGTATCTAACGACACCAAAGGAGTATTCAGGTAGCCACTCGACCGTGCGGCGCAGCGCCGTGAACCGCTTCCCCAGCGAGAAGAAGCTTACCGAGGGCGGCTTCTCTCCAGCCTCTTTCGCTTTCTTGTACGCCTCGCTCTGCTCTGCGAGGATGGCATTCCACACAAACCTACACGCACCCGCTAATCCAGCAAGTTGCTTGGCGTTACTCCGACTTTCGGGCAACAGCCTGTATGTGATATTGCGGTGTGCACTAACCGTTTCGGGGTATGCGTCCGGTGAAGTACATGGTAGGGCAGGCTTGGGGTTGGTCTGCGTAGTCTGCTTGTGGAGTTTAGTGCAAGGTGATCATACTCCGCGTTTGGGGTGCCGATCTGGGAATGGCGGAGTGATGTGCAGCCTATCTTCCGGGCGGCCGAATGCAGTCAGTAACCTGCGCCTTTGGGGACAAAATCCATGGATGTTGGGGTAGGAGAATCGGAGCAGTGTGGAGGGCGGACAGGCACATGAATCATGCAGCCCAAGGCATTTAACTCCCCCCTGTATCTTTCAGGAGTAGCGATATAGGGTGAGATGTCAGGGGGATTAATGATGTGGGGCTGGCCAGCCCCACATCATGTTTAAGGTCGCCGAGTGTCTCTATTTTGTGTGGCTACCGCTGCCCTTCCCCCATAAATCATCCAACACGGTTCGATTGTTCGTCAGTTCTGGTCAACTCTCGCTGGCATGGCTGTCGGAATATCTCGGGTATTTCGACCTGACAGGTATGGTGTGTGACTTGAGGTGAATAATGCCGTCCTCTCGTGCGGATACGCGATCTCTTCCTGCGCCGCTTCCACTGCCATCCTACCACTTCATGTATTTGACATTTTGCTACTTGTTTTTTATGTTGTGGCATGCTTCAGCGAAGTCAGGTCTTACGAACGCTCACCGCTCCCTGCAATGGAGAGCGTTTGGACAGGGTTCTTGCCGACGATCGTTGGCGGTTTCGCACGCAGATAGCGCGCGCTGTCTGTGAAGAGTTCGGGTTTGTTGATGCACGGGGCGAACCGCAGGTGAGCAACTGTGCGCAGGCTTTATCGAAGTTGGAGGCCCGGGGGAGGATTGTGTTGCCCAAGCCCGAGAATTGTAATGCGGCTAAGGCGGAACCGCGTAGGCGCGAGGAGCGGGTACCGGATCCGATAGCGTTACCGGGCACGGTACACGGTGTCCGGGGGTTGACGATTGAGTTGGTTGAGACGGACGAGCAGCGTATGGTGTGGAACACGTTGCTGCACTTTGAGCATCCGAGGCGTACGACCACATTTGTGGGAGCGCAGGTACGCTATCTGATAGGCAGTGCCCATGGTTACCTGGGAGCGGTGGGATTTTCGGCGGCGGCGTTGTGCCTGGCGCCCAGAGAGCACTGGATGGCGTGGAGTGATGAGCAGCGCAAGGCGCATTTGCACCGTGTGGTGTGTTTGAGTCGTTTTCTGATACGGGGGCAGTGTCAGGATTTGGCCAGCCATGTACTGGGTAAGGTATTGAGACGGTTGGCGGATGATTTTCAGGCACGGTACTGTTACCGTCCCTGGGTTGTCGAAACGTATGTGGATCCCCAAGGGGAAGGAGCGTGTTTTGAGGTGAACAATTTTGTATTGATCGGCCATACCGCAGGCGGAAAGCGGCACAAGGAGGCAAAGGAAGAGGATCCCAAGGGGCTGTATGTATACGAGTTGGACAAAGAATGGCGCGGGACCTTGGGGGAACCGGAGGAGGAGTTGCGTCCGGTGAGGGATCCGCACGAGGGGATTGACAGTGCGCAGTGGGCCGAAACGGAGTTTGGCGGAGCGCCATTGGGAGACAGGCGGTTGTCTGTGCGACTGGTAAAGAGTACGTCCATGTTGGCCGATGTGATAGGCCACAGCATTACCGCGCATACGGATGCGGACCGCGCGGCGGTGAAGGGGCATTACCGGTTATTGGAGAGCAAGAAGGACAAAACGGTAACGCCGGAGAACATATTGGCGCCGCATCGTGGGCGTACGATAGAGCGCATGCGTAGTCAGGAGACCGTGTTATGCATCCAGGACACGACGAAGTTGCGGTACAGTACGCGGCCGGCGTGTACGGATTTGGAGGTAATAGGGAGTAATCAGACGACGGCGAAGACGCTGGGGTTGCCGTTGCATGCGACGCTGGTGGTGACGGAGGATGGATTGACGTTGGGGGTGTTGCGTGGCAGCTTCAAGGATCCGGAGGAGGGTCCGCATGCTCCGCGGACGCAGCAGTGGATAGACGGGTTCAAGGATATATGCGAGGCGGCGGAGGAGCTGTCCGGCGAGACGCAGGTGATCTGTGTTGCGGACCGGGAGGCGGACAGCTTTGCTATGTTTGCCGAGCAGCGCAGACAGGGTAAGGCGGAGGTATTGATACGAGCGAAGCATGATCGCAAGCTGTTGGATGATCGCAAGCTGTTTGCGGTAATGCGCAGTGGTAAGGCTCCGGGGAATGTGGAGATAGAGATACAGCGGGTGACGGCGCGCAAGAAGCAGGCGCGCAAGCAGGCACGGAAGGGTCGCAGTTACCGGATGGTCAATGCGGAGGTACGCTACGGGAGGTTCTTGTTGCCGGATCCGAAGAACGAGGAGGAGCCGGTGGTGATGTACGGGGTGCATGTGTTGGAGGTGGAGCCTCCGGGGGATGCGCCGCCGGTGGAGTGGATGCTATTGACCAGCATGGAGGTAGGGAGCGTAGCGGATGCACGGCGGGTGTTGGCAATGTATCTCAAGCGGTGGCGGGTGGAAGACTTCTTCCGCGTGCTCAAGAGCGGGTGCAAGGTAGAGCGTTTGGGTCTGCGTACCTCGTTGCGTCTGCAGCGAGCAATAACGATGTATTGTGTGATATCCTGGCGCGTCATGACCTTGGTGCAATTGGGTCGGGAGGTGCCGGAGCTGGACGCGGATGTCTTTTTCACGGAGATGGAGCTGCGATTCTTGGATGGATATGCAGCACGGGTAAAGCTGCCGAAGCCCAGTACTTTGGGAGCTGCTATCCTGATCGTAGCGGTGCTCGGCGGTTATCAGAACCGCACTCGTGATGGACCGGTGGGTTACCAGATCATGTGGCGTGGCCTAGAGAGGTTACACCTAATGACATTGGGATACGAATTGGGATACGAGGTAAGAGACGAACAATTGAGTGCATGTTCGCACGGGAATTCATCTGGGTTCATATAAATGGCATATCAACCTGCCTGATGTGGGCCTATGTCCCAGTGGCTACACCTGCGTGAGCGTGCGGTGAACTTGCATCTTGATTAGGTGACGGGTTCTGTAGAGCTTACCCGTAGACGTGAGAACCCAGACCCCGGACCGTCCGCCTGGTACAGCCCAGACGTACGGCGGAAGAGATGTTTCCGCTGGTAGAGCAGTATAACGAAAGGACCCGGTCCGCAGCGGCGTCTTGCGCAGAGCAGGGCATCTCGTACGGACCGTTGAATTACTGGAGGCAGAAGTATCGCCAGGAGACTGCAGCCGAGGGTTCGTGGATGTAGGCAATGCAGCGCCAAGGGAAGCGGCGCAGGAAGAGATCGCGTATCCGCACGAGAGGATGGCATTATTCACCTCAAGTCACACACCATACCTGTTAGGCCGAAATACCCGAGATATTCCGACAGCCATGCCAGCGAGAGTTGACCATACCTGACGAACAATCGAACCGTAATGGATGATTTATGGGTACAGGGCAGGGCTACCGCGAGTCTTTTGCCCGGGAGCAACCAACTGCCCCCTGCATCTTGAATGCCTGGGGGGGATCAGTGCCCCGGGTGAATACTGCGATTATACCCCCCGTAGGGAGTTTGTGCCGTAGAGCACCGATACAGGGACAGGTGGAGTGTCGCAATGACTCGTAATCACATGTCGTTCGTATCCGTCCGGTGAAGTACATTATAACCGAGGGTATTTACTCTCTCAATTAGAGTAAGTTAGGGCGCGGTTCGAAGGTTTATAGGCTAGCGTCGGTTGGGTGTGCAGGAGTTAAGTACCTAACAGCGTACTCGCAGACCCGTACACGGATCTAGTCGGATGACCCGGGCGCGCCTGTTTAGGGGCTCCTATGCCGCTTTCTTGACGGTAGCTTGCTGCAAGTCCCGACTAGCTTTCCAATGATGGGGCAAGAGTTCAGCCATGCGGTCGGCAGGATGTGTCGGAAGACGGCGTAGTACGTCGGTAAGCCATTCAATCGGGTTTGTCGATTGCAACTTGCATGTGGCAAAAAGAGAGTACAGTACTGCGGACCGCTGCGCTGCCGCATGCGATCCCGCAAACAGATGGTTTTTTCGACCAAGCGCAATCGCTCGCATCTGGTTCTCGACCAGATTGTTATCAATCTCAACCTTGCCGTCTTCCAGGTAACAAACCAGCTTCTCCCACCTGTTGAGCATGTACCCCACGGCTTCATCCCATCCCGCACTCGGCCGGTGCTCACGACTCTCCTCAAGCCATGGCTTCAACTTCTCCAGTACCGGCCGTGCCTCCTCCTGTCGTACCTCCACACGCCGAGCCGGACCAGCTCCCTCCTTACGCAACCCACGCTCTATCGCATACAACTGCCGGATTTCCTCCATTACATGGCGCACCTTCTTGGGCTCCTTTTTCCTGCAGTCATAAAACTTGCGACGCGCATGCGCCATACATCCAAACAGCGTTATCCCGCCCCGCGTACCAAACGCATCGTACACCACATACCCGTCGGTTTGCATCGCCCCTCTATATCCGCGCAAGAATTCCCACGGTCCAGCGCGCGCACGGCTCGGGCTGTAATCCATCATCACCACCTTCGCCCGCGGTGCCAGGTATACCCAAAGATAGCCGCGATGCGTCTTTCCTTCGTTTTTCTTCCCTTTCTTCTCCTTCCCTTCCTTCTTCGGCTTTTGCACCGGGAACGTTGTCTCATCCACCTGCAGATACCCGCTACGAAGCACCTCCTTACGCAACGCATCTCCTAACGGACCCAGATACGTCGCTACCTTCGCAATCCAATCCCCCATTGTAGCAGCCGATAGCTTCACGCCATGGCGCTGAAACTTCTTCCGCAGCCGGTATAGCGGCATATGATCCACGTATTTGGCTACCGCCAAATACGCCAACAACCCCGGACCCGCCTTCCCCTTCGGTATGACACGCTTCGGCAACGGCGCTATGACCACCCCCTTGCGAGGCTCCTTGCAGACAACGTACTTCGGCCGCACAATCCGTACTACCCTCGTGAAGCCCGGCACATATTCCAGGTACTCCGTTACTTCCTCGCCGATGTACTTCATACCCGCGGTGCTGCCCTCCGGCTCAAGGCGGATCACCTCTCTGGGCAGATGGTCCGGAATCGGCCCACGCACCGGCTTGTTCTTCCCACGCCGCTTGCGCTTTACCGGGACATACTCCTCCTCCTCCTCCTCGGGCTCAACAGCTTCTGGTTCCTCTCCAGACAACTGGCCTTGCTGCGCATTGTCCGCCGGCGTGTAACGCTCACTCTTTTTGCCAGAGAGTAGGCGATGCGCTTGTTCCAACCTGTCTTCCAGATGGCTAATCTTCGCAGCCATATCCGCGATGTTCTTGGATAGACGATCGGCTTTTTTCTCCAAGCGACGGACCTGCTTTCGCAGATCCTTGTTCTCAGCCTCTTGGTTTCTTAGCCTCTGAAAAAGGGCTTCACCGGCAGGAGAAGAGGGGGAGAAAGATACCTTGGGCCGCATAGTTCGTGTACATGTGCGTCCGCCACAATGTTCCGGTTCTTCTCCCCAAAACCCATGTTTTTTGTCCCCAAAGACGCTGATTGCTGCCTGCATTCAGGCGCCAAGACGATAAGCTGCACACCACTCCGAAATTCCCAAGTCGGCACACCAAACCCGGCGTATAATCACCTTGCACTAAGCTCTACAAGCGGACTACGCAGACCAATGCTAAGCCCGCTTTACCATGTACTTCACCGTACGGATACTGTCGTTCTTCACAAAATAGCATAACTAGTGTTTGCCAGAAAAGTATGGTCTTGCGAGCGACTCTTGGCTGAGTGGGGGGCTGGAATTCGAATTGGGGATCGGAATGACAAGTCAGCAAGGATTTTTCGACGGTAACGGTGCCGACTTTGTCCGCTCACGCCGGCAATCCTAGGGTTTTGACGTTGATCAGACGTGTTTTTGTCGTCCATCAGCGAGGCATGAACATACGTTGACCTCTCGCCCTTGCAGGCTACCTTGATTCTGTGCTGAAGACGCTCGCGCGAGTACCTACGCCGCGCGCTTGCGGGCCTGCTCGCACCGCCTTCGTCGCTCCTCGCTCCGCTTCACTATCTGCCCGATACGGTGCACATTCGCCGCTACCACTACCAGCGCCACCGTTCGAACAAAGCCTTCCTTGCCACGGGTCCGTATCAAACCCAGGCCCCGATGATTCAAATTGTTGATCGCCGACTCCACTGCCGGATGCTGACGACGACCCTCCACAAACTTCGGATCGGATTCCCTCTCCTTGTCCGCTTTGCTCAACTTACCCCTCTTCGGCATGATCACCGTGTCCAACACCGGCTCCAGCGCCTTACGGTTCTTTACCGATGAGTACCCCTTATCCATGCTGCACGATGTGATCGCCGGATACCGATCCTTCGCTTCCTTCATAAACCCCACAATCATATCCGAATCCACCCCTTCGTGCAGTATCTGATGCCACAATATCAACTGATGCTGATCCTCCAGCACGCATACCGGCAGACCCAACTCCGCAATCACCCCCGCCTTCCCCTTGGTGATCCAACGAGTATGCGGCTCATGTATCGAAAATACCTTCTCATCATGCGGAATCACCTCCCCCTTCAATAGACGCCTATCTACTTGATCTATCTGCCTTTGTGCATCTGCCAAGTACCGCAACACCTCCTCAAGATCCGCGTCTTTCTCCTTCAACACGCTGACACTGCTCTCCGCACGCTCAATCAGAACACGACACATCTTCACATACTTTCTCACCTTCGACTCATCACGCCACTGACGGTGCGTACGCACCCGGTTGAAGGCCTTCTTCAAGGTACGACTCCAGTACACAGCCTTGCGCCAGCCCGCAAGGCTGTGCGCCTCACATGCGCAATGCAACTCCCGAATCAGGCACCGCATCGATTCCCACAACAAACGAACATCCGTAGGCCACTCCACATTCGCTTTGGCCACCGCCGAATCAACCCGGCCAAGAAGCGGCTCCTCTGGCTCCTGTTCTACCAATCGGTGACCGCAAGCCACCACCGCATCGTTGATCTGCTTCAGGATGTCCGCTGTTAGCAGGCTCACGTTATCAATAACGGTCTGCAGCTGATAGACAGGCTCGTCCCAGAAATTCGTATGCCCCAGCATCTGGCGCACCTCCAAATGATTGGCGGCCAGGCTCCTCAAACGATCAAAGTCGCAGTTGAGGGCCTGCTTCAATACCCCCAAGACAAAGACGCGCCAAAGTGCCATCCCCGGACGACCACGCTGCAAATCAATATTCGGAAGCAACTGCGTCTCCAGGATCTCAAAGATCTTCTGCCGAGCCGTTGGGTCGCAATACAGGTGCTGCAGACCTTTTAGCACTGCCGGTATATCGTCCCGGTCTTTGGGGTGGAAGGTCATCTCTTCAATGGGGACCTGCCCGAGCTTAAACTGTGTATCCTCTACAATCCGCATGGTATTAATCGTATGAATAATCGGCCCCAAGGGGCCTTATATCGATGAAAACGCCCGAAACAGAAGGATTTGGCCAAACATTCGTTAGAGACACGCTGGCTGAATAATCTGCAATGTGCAAATACGGTATGGCTCATATCCATCTGTAACCGTAACGCTTACAGGTGGATAGAACGAGTATCAAACGGCCTTGTTTCGCCGTTTTTCAGCCCTCCTACCTTTTTCTGGCAAACACTAACTATGCCCACAATCCCTTCACCTTTCATCTTCGCAGGCATTGACTGGGGCTCCGAGTCCCACCAAGCCTGCGTGCTTGCCAAGGACGGTACCGTCCTTGGCGAGAGAGCCTTTCCTCACTCGGGGGAGGGGCTTGGCCAGCTGCTCGACTGGATCATTGCCATAGCAGGCTGCGATGCGGGGTGTATCGCAGCAGCCATTGAGGTTCCTCACGGCCCCGTGGTAGACAGTCTGTTTGATCGGGGGCTTCAGGTCTATTCTATCAACCCCAAGCAACTGGATCGCTTCCGGGATCGGTTTTCACCGGCCGGTGCAAAAGATGACCGCCGAGATGCGCGTGTACTGGCGGACGCCATCCGAACCGATCCGAATAGTCTGCGTGCGCTTGATGCGCTTGATGCCGAGATTGTACGGTTGCGTGAGTGGTCACGTATGTCCGACGAGCTTACGGCCCAACGTACGAGTCGCACCAACCGTTTGCGGGAGCAACTATGGCGCTACTACCCGCAGTTCCTCAAGCTCAAGGTTAACCTTGCAGCCCCATGGGTGCTAGAACTCTGGAAGCTTGCCTCCACACCAGAGCGTGCCCGACGGGTTCGCCACGCTACGATAGCCAAGTTGTTGAAGAAACACCGCATACGGCGTTTCAAAGCTGAGGATGTTCTGGATATACTGCGATCCAAGCCCGTAACCGTTGCCCCGGGGGTCGTAGAGGCCTCCACAGACCGCATTAATGTTACTGTCCAGCAACTTGAGTTGCTCCACGTTCAAATCAGCGATGCGAAGCGCACCATTGACAAAATCCTTGAGGGGCTTTCCGCTTCTGAGGATCCTCCCGCTGAGAGTACGGCCGGCGGACAATGCGCTGCAAGGCTGGCTTGTTTGAAGAGGAACCGGTAGCTGTTGAGCCAGAGGAGGACCAGGACGAGTTTATTTTGGTAAAGTGCGAGCGGCCTGGGAAGAAGAAGCCGGTGCGCGAGCCGATTCCAGATAATCTGCCCAGAGAGGTGATCCGCCTTGAGCCGGAAGGCGGCTCTGCGGGTTTGAAGTGCATCGTCGTGGAAGTACGACAGCACTGGGCCGGAAGAATCATCTGTTTGTGGGGTCGCATGCGGCAGCGCCCGCCGTGCCGTACGCACTTCTCGCCATGCAAGCTGCAGGAGGTAAACCCAATTGAATGGCTTAGCGATGTACTACGCAGTCTTCCGACATGTCCTGCCGGCCACATGGCTAAACTCTTGCCTCATCATTGGAAAGCCTAGCAGGAGTCGCAGCAAGCTATCGCTAAGAAAGCGGCATAGAAATCCCTAAACAGGCGCCCCGGGGCATCAGATAGATCCGTGTACGGGTCTGCGAACACGCTGCTAGGTACTATGACTCCTACACATCCAACCGACGCCAGCCTATTGACCTTCGGACCGCGGTCTAACCTACTCTAATTGAGAGAGTAAATGCCATCGCTAATATGTACTTCACCGGATATGGGAGTGATGCCGCAGAATAGTGCAGAACCCACCGAAACCATGTCCACATCCCCTGTCCGGCCTTTGATGCTACTACATGTGGAAGTCCGTCGCGCTTTCCTCCATTGAAGGCAGATCGTTTGCTATGCTCTCACGTCAAGCGCTTGCGCGAAGTCCACTATCACATCCGCAGAGCGGACTGGTCAACCCAACCCGCAATTGTATTCCTAAATGCGGCGGGCTTACATTGGTTTGCGGTCCGTCTTGCTTGGTTCGTTCGGGTAAATGACCGCCTGTGTGAGCCGAGGCCTGTAACCGGCTACAACCGCGTATAGATGCGGGAACTCACGGTTAGAGGTAGCATACCAAGCTGCTCATGCAAGGAGGCTCTTCAATGGCTAAACTGGTTGACATGGAAATGCTCTGGAGGCATGCTCGGATGATTCTTTCGAGGATGGCATCAGGATTGATACAAAACTTGAGCCCTGCGGGGGACACGGCAGTCCGGTGAAGCCGGCGGTTTACCAAGGCGGAGTCTACCAGACCGACCGGCGGTGGGAATCCACCTCAGATGACGAACCGGCCGATGTCATTATCATTGATAACGTTCCTTCGCAGGCGAACCGGCTTTCGGAGAAAGCGGCCCGAGAGGCGGCGGACGGGGTGAGTGCAGAGGTGAGGGCACTGGCCGAGAAGCTGGCGACCAACGACTTCCCCCACGTGGAGGCCCGTGTCAACCGAGGCTTGCAGGACATGGGCGAGCGGATAGACCGGGTAGAAGCCCGGATGGGGGAACGGTTCGACCGGGCGCGGCAAGACCGCAGGGACATGGAGGCCCGGATCCTGGCGGCGGTTCAGCGGCGACCGGCGGAGTACGACAACGACGGGGAGTGGCCGTGAAACTGATCGTCTTCGGGGCAACCGGCAAGACCGGACAGCATGTCTGGCAGAATGCGCTGGGTCGGGGTCACGGCGTCACTGCCTTCACGCGCTCGCCGCACAAGCTCGAGCGGTCCGCCGGCCTTCGTATCGCTCAGGGCGATGTCACGGACGCTGCTTCGGTCGCGGACGCGGTCGCTGGTCACGACGCGGTGATCGTCGCGCTGGGCAGCAACGGCCTGCGCGACCGGACGACCCTGACCAAGGGGACGAGGATGATCGTGGACGGCATGACGAGGCACGCTGTCGAGCGCCTCGTCATCCTGTCGGCCGCAGGAGTGGGGGAGAGCTGGAGGCAGGTCCCGTTGCTGGCCCGGGTGCTGTTCAGGACGCTTCTGCGCAACATCCATGCGGACCACACGGCGCAGGAAGCGCTCGTGAGGACCAGTTCGATGGACTGGACCATCGTCCGCGCCGCCATTCTCACCGACGCCCCGGCCTCGGGCAACGTCACCGCCACCAACACGGGGAAGATGGGGCGCATCGGTCGCGCTGACCTCTCGGACTTCCTCCTTCAGGAAGCGCTGGCCGGGGCCTACAGCAGGCAGGCCATCGCGGTCACATCCTAGCGGCGCGCGGTCCGCCCCCCGCCATTCCGGGCACGGTCTGTCTGTGCGGCTCCCGTTCTGGCCGCGAGGAGTGCATAACGTCCTTTATGGGCTTCCCGCCCGCCCGTCCGGCCGGCTTCTTGTTGACGAGGCTCATTTGGCCAAGCATTTGGTTCGCCTAGTCCCGGACCTTGGCGAGTGCACGCGCAATGTTCGGCCCCTCTTGGCCGGAGCAAGAACCAGACTCCGGGTTGTGTCGCTGACCGCTACCGGTGACTCTTTGGTTCAAGACCGCTTCAATCTCGATACCGAGGACGAAGCAAATTCCATTGTGCGGCAGCGTCTTGACGCGCCGAAGACGATCCGAGTCAGAAGAATGGCGCGCGATCGTGATGTCGTCAGTGGACTCGTGCAGGAAACCCTCTCTATTCTGGAGCAGGCATCTGCGCCGGCGGCATGCTTGGTGTTTGCAAACACACCAGCTACGGCCAGGGCTGTCTACAACAAACTGACATCCAGATCCGGCAAAGCCACGGACCACCCGCCTGAAGTCGTGCTTCTGACCGGACGAACACGAGAGCGCGAGGCTGAGAGAATCCGCAGCCGCATCCTGGATCCGGTCAGCGGCATCCCGGCGTCCCGTGATCAAGCGTCTCCGCGAGAACGCCACCTGATTGTCGTCGCCACACAGACGCTTGAAGTCGGCGCTGACGTTGACGCCGAAGTATCCGTACGGTAAAGTACATGGTAAAGCGGGCTTAGCATTGGTCTGCGTAGTCCGCTTGTAGAGCTTAGTGCAAGGTGATTATACGCCGGGTTTGGTGTGCCGATATGGGAATTTCGGAGTGGTGTGCAGCTTATCGTCCAGGCGCCTGAGTGCAGGCAGCAATCAGCGTCTTTTGGGACAAAAAACATGGGTTTTGGGGAGAAGAACCGGAACATTGTGGAGGACGCAGATGTACATGAACTATGCGGTCCAAGGCATCTTTCTCCCCCTCTTCTCCTGCCGGTGAAGCCCTTTTTCAGAGGCTAAGAAACCAAGAGGCTGAGAACAAGGATCTGCGAAAACAGGTCCGTCGCTTGGAGAAAAAAGCCGATCGTCTATCCAAGAACAACGCGGATCTGGCTGCGACAATTGCCGATCTGGCTGCGAAGATTAGCCATCTGGAAGACAGGTTGGAACAAGCGTATCGCCTACTCTGAGGCAAAAAGAGTGAGCCTTACACGCCGGCGGACAATGCGCAGCAAGGCCGGTTGTTTGGAGAGGAACCAGTAGCTGTTGAGCCCGAGGAGGAGGAGTATGTCCTGGTAAAGCGCAAGCGGCGTGGGAAGAACAAGCCGGTGCGCGGGCCGATTCCGGACCATCTGCCCAGAGAGGTGATCCGCGTTGAGCCGGAGGGCAGCACCGCGGGTATGAAGTACATCGGCGAGGAAGTAACGGAGTACCTGGAATATGTGCCGGGCTTCACGAGGGTAGTACGGATTGTGCGGCCGAAGTACGTTGTCTGCAAGGAGCCTCGCAAGGGGGTGGTCATAGCGCCGTTGCCGAAGCGTGTCATACCGAAGGGGAAGGCGGGTCCGGGGTTGTTGGCGTATTTGGCGGTAGCCAAATATGTGGATCATATGCCGCTATACCGGCTGCGGAAGAAGTTTCAGCGCCATGGCGTGAAGCTATCGGCTGCTACAATGGGGGATTGGATTGCGAAGGTAGCGACGTATCTGGGTCCGTTAGGAGATGCGTTGCGTAAGGAGGTGCTTCGTAGCGGGTATCTGCAGGTGGATGAGACAACGTTCCCGGTGCAAAAGCCGAAGAAGGAAGGGAAGGAGAAGAAAGGGAAGAAAAACGAAGGAAAGACGCATCGCGGCTATCTTTGGGTATACCTGGCACCGCGGGCGAAGGTGGTGATGATGGATTACAGCCCGAGCCGTGCGCGCGCTGGACCGTGGGAATTCTTGCGCGGATATAGAGGGGCGATGCAAACCGACGGGTATGTGGTGTACGATGCGTTTGGTACGCGGGGCGGGATAACGCTGTTTGGATGTATGGCGCATGCGCGTCGCAAGTTTTATGACTGCAGGAAAAAGGAGCCCAAGAAGGTGCGCCATGTAATGGAGGAAATCTGGCAGTTGTATGCGATAGAGCGTGGGTTGCGTAAGGAGGGAGCTGGTCCGGCTCGGCGTGTAGAGGTACGACAGGAGGAGGCACGACCGGTACTGGAGAAGTTGAAGCCATGGCTTGAGGAGAGTCGTGAGCACCGGCCAAGTGCGGGATGGGATGAAGCCGTGGGGTACATGCTCAACAGGTGGGAGAAGCTGGCTTGTTACCTGGAAGACGGTAAGGTTGAGATTGATAACAATCTGGTCGAGAACCAGATGCGGGCGATTGCGCTTGGTCGAAAAAACCATCTGTTTGCGGGATCGCATGCGGCAGCGCAGCGGTCCGCAGTACTGTACGCTCTTTTTGCCACATGCAAGTTGCAATCGACAAACCCGATTGAATGGCTTACCGACGTACTACGCCGTCTTCCGACACATCCTGCCGACCGCATGGCTGAACTCTTGCCCCATCATTGGAAAGCTAGTCGGGACTTGCAGCAAGCTACCGTCAAGAAAGCGGCATAGGAGCCCCTAAACAGGCGCGCCCGGGTCATCCGATAGATCCGTGTACGGGTCTGCGAATACGCTGTCAGGTACTTGACTCCTGCACACCCAACCGACGCTAGCCTATAAACCTTCGAACCGCGCTCTAACTTACTCTAATTGAGAGAGTAAATACCCTCGGTTATAATGTACTTCACCGGACGGATACGTTTCGGGCATGGCACTGTGGTATATAACTCCCTAATAGATGGCAATTATATAGCATGAATACCCACGTGTTGAGTTATTTGAAATAATTGCAGTTGTTTCGTGAAAAGCGGGAACCGATTATGGAAAACTGGCGAGAGCCATCCTGTCTGCACCACCAAAGCACAAAAAGTAACTCCTGCGAAAACGCGTGGCACTCAGCCATATAAGTCCCTTACATTGCGTACAGCAAACGGGCAAGCAAACTTGGTGATGTCGCCGAATTCGCACGGCCATCCGGTCTGTGTTCGTAACGGTGAATCGCATCAGCTGCACGCATGGGCCCTTTTGCATTACGGTGTTTCGGCTTCCGCCTCGGTTCAGTATCGGGCAGCCAAAGTGACGCTGGTTGCGCTGTATCCATCCGCCTTCTTATAGCGAAGGTGTGAGCTCCCGGACTCCGAGCGAAGCAGTGTCTGAAGGACACTGATAGAGCCGACCCGCATCCCCAAAAGCCTTGCTGCTCAACCGTTCAGCAGGCTATTTCCTGCTTGATCCCGCCACCCGCCTTGCACATTCGCTTTCTAGACGCAAAACACGCGACCACGGTTTTCCTGAGGTTATGAACACGGTTCTTGCGTAGGGCCTGCCGCTCCGCACACGGTCAGTGCCGGTTTGGCTACCTTCTACTGCTGACCCTAGGTGGTCGGATTAGTCTCCTGAGTGTCTATGCAACGAACGTCAACTCCTCAGTTTTCTTCGCGCATCGGCCTTCTGCTCAGCGTACTCGGCATCGCTGTCGGTACCGGCAATATCTGGCGATTCCCTCGTATTGCTGCCTCAAATGCAGGTGACTCCGGCGCCGGTGCGTTTTTGTTGGCATGGGTAGTATTCCTGCTCGTTTGGAGTATCCCGCTGATCATTGCTGAATATGCACTGGGACGCAAAATGCGAATGGGACTCGTCGGCACATTTGCCGGCACGGCGGGGAAGGCCTATGCTTGGATGGGGGCATTTGTCGGTTTCGTCGCAACGGCCATACTGTTCTATTACTCCGTGGTAGCCGGGTGGTGCATCTTCTATTTTGTGACCATGTCCACTGGCGATGTGCCACTGACACTGGAAGCTTCGCAACGTGTGTGGGACAACTTCCAGAGCACCGGCTTCCCGGTGCTATTTCATGGTCTCGCCATGGGTCTCGGCGCCTTGGCGGTCTGGAAGGGAGTGCGTTCCATTGAGCGCGTGAACAAAGTCCTTATTCCTGCACTCCTGCTGATCGTCCTTGTATCCCTGATCCGCACCCTCACGCTGGACGGAGCGATGGAGGGCATTGCGTTTCTGTTCTCACCGGACTGGGGTACGCTTGCTCGCCCACGCCTATGGTTGGAGGCGCTTACACAGAATGCATGGGACACGGGGGCCGGCTGGGGGTTGATCCTTACCTACGGTGCCTATATGCAGAGCAAGCACGGAGTGGTCAAGAACGCGTTTATTACCGGCGTTGGCAATAACACCATATCACTTATGGCCGCGGTGGTAATCTTCGGTACCGTATTTGCCATTCTGGGTACCGAGATGTCAAGGCCGGAGGTGCTGGACGTGATGCAAACCAGCGGGCCAGCCGCCACAGGTCTGACGTTCATCTGGATGCCGCAGCTATTCGCTCGCATGCCTGCCGGGTCGCTTCTAGCAGTCTTCTTCTTCCTCGGACTCTCGTTTGCGGCTTTCAGCTCCGTCATCGCAATGATTGAGCTACCCGTACGTATTGCTGTTGATATGGGTGTCCGCCGGCGTAATGCGATTATCGGGGTTTGTACGACAGCCTTCGCGCTAGGCATCCCGTCCGCCATCCACCTCGGCTTCTTCGAAAATCAGGACTTCGTCTGGGGCGTCGCTCTGATGATCTCTGGCGTATTTGTAGCGTTTGCCGTTGTTCGACATGGGGTCACATCCTTCAGACACAAAGACATAAACAATGTTGCGAGGGACTGGAAAGTCGGTCGTGCTTGGGATTTGGCCATTGCGAAGATTGTACCGGTGCTTGCTTTCGTGCTTCTTGCATGGTGGTTGTACCAGTCGGCAGCCGTGTATGCCCCGGACACCTGGTTTAATCCGGCAAGCCCGTTCAGCGTCGCCACATGCGTCGTGCAATGGGGCATTGTTATGGGAGTGCTCATCGCGCTGAATCGGCATCTGATTCAGCGCACGAAGCTGTAAAGCAGAGACGCTAAGCCCGAAGCCGCCCCACCCATGCGGTGAGTTCCGCGAAGCGCAGCAGACGGGCCGCCAGAAGGTACGTTGCGACGAAGGTGGACACCAACAGGATGGCGCGGATGATCGCAGACCATTCGGGGAGCAAGAACAGTAGCAGTATCGCCGGCAGGAGACACAAAGTAGCGAGTGCTGCCATTTCCGCTAGGCGCTTCCAAGGTACCGGCACGCGTCCGATCCTGCTGACTAGCCGCTTCTGCAGCAGCAACACCTCCGTCCACGCAGCAACCGTTGCGGCAAGCGCGAGCCCCACAGCTCCAAAATACAAGGGTTTCGCCTCCAAACTGGCAATGTCCTGCACCGACCACCTATCAAGAACCAGCATCAACGGGACGGCTATTCCCACTGAAACCAACAAACGCACGCCTGCCAGCCTTGCAGGCGTTGCCGTGTCGCCTAGCGCCCAGAAACCGTTTTGCAATAAGCGGCTCACCGTCGTAGGAACGAGTCCCAGACTATAGGCCGCTAGCACTGCATACACCAGAACATTGTCCGCAAAACCAAACTGCCCTGACCGGAACAGGCCTCCAATAATGGGATACCCCAAAGCCAGATAGCCGGCTGCCGTCGGTATGGTGAGAAACATACTCTGCCGTATGATATACCGCACTCGCTGCCGAAAACTTTCCGCATCACAATCGCCCATCCGTGACAGCGATGGCAGCTCAGAGGCTGCAACACTGAGGCCAAACAGGCTGACTGGCAGTAAATACAGAACGAGTGCCGGCCGCAGAACCCCGACGGCTCCTACGGCAAGCTGCGAGGCCAGAACCAGGTCCAGGTAGCCTGATAATTGAGCGACTCCTCGACCCTCCACCGCCGGCACAAAGGCCTTGATCGCCGTGCGTACGCCCTCCACCCGTGTGGAAAATGCGATCCGAAGACCGCTTGTCTCTCGTAATACCAGCGGCAGCTGCACAAGGAATTGCAGCAGCCCTCCTGCCAACGCCCCTCCAAAACCCGCAAAAAGGATACGGTTCAAGCCTTCCACATTGCCGACCGGGCCGCCCGTGATGGCATGTGCACCGGTTACTAATCCCGCAATGATGGCAATATTCCAAAGGACGGGAGCAAAGTACGGCAAGAAGAAACGGCGGTGACTGTTCAGTACACCAAGCGCCCAAGCAGACAGCACTAGCAGCCCCGCCATGGGAAATACGAACTTGACAGCTTGGATAGTAAGTTCAAGCCGATCAATAGCAAGAAGGCCGTCGGCCACCATCTGGGCGTCGCGCCGCCAACTGAACAGGATCAAAGACACGAGCGGCCGAGCAAGGGCAATACCCAACAACACAAGGCTTGACACCGCTACCACAAGCAGCCCGAAAATACTGCCCGCGAAGCGCCCCGCATCTCGCTCCCTCCCCTCGGCGAGCATGCGCGAATACACCGGAATAAAAGCCGCGGAAATCGTCCCCTCGCCTAGCAGATTTTGTAACACGTTCGGGAAACGGAAGGCCGCTTGCAGCACATCCGTATGGGCCCCGACACCAAAGTAGCGCAGCGCCACGCTTTCACGCACTAGCCCTAAGAGTCTGCTTGCGAGGATCCCTGCCGCCACTGTCGGGGCACTACTCTTGTTCGGCTTGGGTTCTGGACGCATTGATAAGACGGGCTGAAGGGTGTATACGCCGATTGCTCCTGCGGGGTCTACGGATTCCTGGGCGGACGAGTCACCCCGGCGACCGTATTGGGTGCTGGGACCGAAAGATCGCGGTACGCCGGCGTTAGGGGAGTTAAGGGGAGTTATATGGCTGAGTGCCGCGCGTTTTCGCAGGAGTTACTTTTTGTGCTTTGGTGGTGCAGACAGGATGGCTTTTGCCAGCTTTTCATAATCGGTTCCCGCTTTTCACGAAAAACTGCAATTATTTCAAATAACTCAACCTAACTTCGCCATTTCGTAGTGCTACTAACCTACGGAATTCTCCCGTGGCCATATTTGGACCGTTTTTTTCAGGAGCAATGGATGGTGAGATTTACCGGATCGGTTGAAGTTGGTTTAGGGTGGTTTGAATCCCTTATTGCCTGGTGTTTTGCCGCCTGTTTCGCTGCGATCTACCTCGGATCGTTTCCATCGGACGTAGCTCTGGTGGCTCCATCTGGAGTACGCTATCTCAACCGTTGTGAAGGGACCATACGTCATGAGTCTGGAGGCTTCTGGCTCACCGGTGCACTCGCTTCCTCCACATGCTCGGTCACGGTGCGGGTCGCATCCTGGTCATACACGTATCTCAGTACCGCAAAGAACTGTACCATACTCGGAGGCAGATCCTGATCCACCTCCGTGATCAGGTACCGATATTGGTTCTTAACCATCTTGGTCGTAATCCGACGAATCCTGTTCAACTTGTCTCGGATCGTCGCCCAACTATCATGAATCCCGTGTTCCTTGAGTCTGGTGCGAACCAGATGGGCAGCATGATAAGCCAGTACCGTGATGAACAGATGTCCTTCAATGCGGTCATCTCTGCTGTGGTAGATGGGCCGTAGACCGAGGTCCGATTTCATGACTCTGAATGTGCGCTCAATCTCTGTAAGTCGCCAGTAGGTTCGTGCAACCGTTTCCACCGACCATCCGGTATGACTGGTCCGAAGCACATACCCTCCGCTGGCCTGGGTGCGACGCGCATGCGAAGCACGCCGGGTCACCGTAACGGATGCTGCATGCTTGGTGCCCTCCTTTTTGCTGACCTCTACCTCATACAGGTGTGAGACCTTCTTGTACTTTTCCTTCAGACGACCAACCTTTATCGTGACCTTTTCATAGTTCTTCAAGTACCCGGGTTTCGAGAGTCCCTCATGTAGTGTATTGAGCGCCTTCACAAACTTCTTGCATTGGGTTTCAAGGATCTGATCCTCCTTCGCCTGCTTGGCCTCACTGTGCACAAACACGCGCAGTTCCGCATTATCTTCAACGTCTTTTTCGTCTTCAACATCTTTTTCCTCTTTGGTGACCTTCCAGGCTTTGATCTTGACTCCCCCTGCGGTCGTAAACTGTTGATCCGGCTTGTTTTCGGGGACTGGAGGGGCTTTGGAACGCTCCACGGTGATCCAGTTCAGTCCCTGTTCTTTCAGGTACTGCAGATTCTGCTCCGTCGCAATGCCGGAGTCCATAATCACTGTGGGCGTAGCGCCGTTTAGTTTCTCAATCGCCTCTTTGAGCGTTGCCGGTTCCCCTGCATTGCCCGGCAGGATCTGCACATTGCGGGGGAACCCCGAACCATCCAGGGTGAGCGCCAGCGTAACCAACGGACAATCACTGCGCTTTTCCTTGCTGCGCCCATGCGACAACAACTTCCCTTTCTTCTTGCCGTGGTAATAGGTATTGGTTAAATCATAAAAGACGATCGTTTCTTCAAACTGCAATACCGCTTTGGTAATGCCAAAGAGTTTATCCAGGATCTGATCCATATGCTTATGGATCAGATCCGTGCAACGATAGAGGGTGTTGAGACTCGGGGGTTCCAAATCCAGAAGCTGCAGAACACTGGAGGTTTTACACAGCCATTTATGCGTTTCTCGTTCACTGCCCGGGTGGAGCATACGTCCGACGATCAGCGCACAGCAGAGCTTGACGTGTTTCTCGCAGAAGTTGAGCGAACGTAGCAGTACAGCCAGTCCGAGCTGTTCCAATGTCTGAAGGATCAGTCGTTCTCCGCCGACGGTCCGGGAATCGGGATGGGTTGTTTTCTCTGGATCAATGAGGTGTTGCTGATGGGATGTGCGATGGATGTCGTAGCCCTTGCTTTCGAGATGTGCAACGATGTCGTCGACCGCATTGAGAAAGGCTTCATCATTCTGGAAAGGGAGGATAGCTTTCCCTTTGAGTCGGGCAGTAACGCAGTGGGTCAGCTCCCCCCACAGACTGCAGGGGATGTTGAAGTTCGGGCCGAGATTAAGGAGGGTACGGTGTTTGGAGGTACCGTCTTTGCGATAGGATTCAATGAGGGCAAAGCTGTTGCATTTCTTACCGTCTTTACGTTTGTAGGGTCGGTTTCGGATAAACATGATCGGAGTGTGGAATAGGTACGGGGTAAGGTACCGGGGTGGTTGGGGGGAGGTTCCCGTCCACACCTCTATAGCACTACATTGCCTTTTCCGAAAAAGTCGGCTAAAAAGGTCGAAAAACGCCGAATTTAGCCGAAATAGCCCTATTAGGAGGGAAAAACGAGGGAATTGAAGGCGGAACTCAGCGTTTTCCCCTGACCGGATGGCGAAGTTAGGTCAACATGTGGATATTCATGCTATATAATTGCCATATATTAGGGAGTTATATACCACAGTGCCATGCCCGAAACGGTTAGTGCATACCGCAATATCACATACAGGCTGTTGCCCGGAAGTCGGAGTAACGCCAAGCAACTTGCTGGATTAGCGGGTGCGTGTAGGTTTGTGTGGAATGCCATCCTCGCAGAGCAGAGCGAGGCCTACAAGAAAGCGAAAGAGGCTGGAGAGAAGCCGCCCTCGGTAAGCTTCTTCTCGCTGGGAAAGCGGTTCACGGCACTGCGCCGTACGGTCGAGTGGCTACCTGAATACTCCTTTGGTGTCGTTAGATACCCATTGTAGTTAGATACACATTGAAATATCAGGCGGATGCATGGAAGGCATTCTTCAACGAGGGTAAGAGAAGACCGAGATTCCATTCCAGACATGGTAGTACGCCTTCGTTCACGATCCCGGATAACGTAAGGGTTCGGGATGGCAAGCTGTATATCCCGAGAGTGGGATATATGGCACTCCGCAGGCGGGGAGGCAACCCGTACCCTGATGGTATACCCGTCAAAGCCACGGTAAAGAAGAACGCCGGCAAAGGGTATGCTGTCATCTGCTACAAGATGGTGGCACCTGTAATAGAGGATACCGGCGGTGCTGTAGGCATTGACCGTAATTGCGGGCAGGTCGCTATGGTCTCCACAGAGGGCGATACAAGCATTATCAGACAACCGGATACCAAGCGTCTTGATGCCAAGTTGAAGCGGCATCAGCGAAAACTGGCGAGACAGAAGAAAGGCTCCAACCGTCGTAACAGGCGGAAGCATAGAATCGCCCGCATACAGCGCAAGCGTGCTAACATCCTCAAGAATGCGAACCACCAGGATAAGTCGCAGTATTGCCAATTGCTCCTCAACGGTGATACTGGAGGACCTGAAGATCAAAGCGATGACACGTTCAGCTAAGGGGACGATGGAGAGCTTTGGCACAAACGTCAGACAGAAATCTGGCCTCAACCGTGGGATACTGCGAACAGGTTGGGGCCAGCTGGATCAGATGCTGAGCTATAAGTGCCGCAAGGTGATAAAGGTTACCGCTGCCTATACCAGTCAGCGGTGTTCTGTGTGTGGGCACACAGAAGCGAGTAACCGTAAGACACGGAGCAAATTCACGTGTATGTCCTGTGGACATGCGGATCATGCAGACCTGAATGCGGCTGCAAACATACTGGCCTCCGGGATTGGGGCTGCTGCACGGCGAGGGGCGTTCGGGTTACCGACCCGATGACCCGTGAAATTGATACTGGTGCCTCACTGTGTACAGTTGGTCACTCACGTATATAATTCCCATACTTCTTCTGGTCGTAACTGGAGCCCATTGTCAATCCCGAACAGACCGGAGTAGATTGAGACGACTCGGGCTGCCGATCAGAAGCAGGCACGACCTCGCTGGAGAATCGTATACTCACAATGTTTCCGCGAAGTAAATTCTTGCTCCCCGCCTTTACCAACACAGCACCCATCTACCCCTATGCTGAACCATGTATCCGGCACGCTCACCGAGAAGCATCACACGGTCGCGGTGGTTGATATACAGGGGCTCGGTTATCAGTTGTATATTCCGACATCCACATACCATATGCTTCCAGAGTGCGGGAACACGGTGCGCCTGCTTACCTACCAGCATGTTCGGGAAGACGCACTGCTGCTGTTTGGCTTCGCAACGCAGGCTGAGCGATCCATGTTCAGGGCAATAATCGGCATCTCTGGGGTTGGTCCCAAACTGGCGCTTGCAGCGCTGTCCGTGCTCAGCCCGAGCGACATCAGCCGCGCCGTCCAACAGAATAGTACCGCACCACTGACCCGCATTCCTGGCATAGGCCGCAAAACCGCAGAACGCCTGGTTCTTGAGCTGCGCGACCGTGTTGACTCTCTGGATCTGACCGATGCATCGGATCCGGGCTCCGCCACCAGTCACGATGCACGCGCAGATGCACTTGCTGCGCTTATCGTGCTCGGCATGAAACGCGCAGCGGCGGACCGCAGGATCAAGCAAGTGCTAAGAAAACATCCTGATACACAGACGGCAGACTCTTTAATTCGTCTGGCTCTACGGAACTGAAGGATAACTACTATGCAACCGTACCATTACTCGTACTCGCCAATCTCCACCAGCCATGCCGATCAGCAGCACACCATTTTCCCGTCGCACATTTCTTAAAGGTAGCATTGCGGCTACAGCCGCTCCTGCCGTAAGATATAAAGCTGTTGGCCCTGTCGCGGTTGCTAGCGGTAACGGTCTCTCGGCCGTCGCGCGCGCAGTCCAAGATATCACCAGCGGTGCCGATCCCCTGGATGCGGCCATCGCGGGCGTAAACCTGGTGGAAGAAGATCCTGACGACACATCTGTCGGGTATGGCGGCCTTCCCAATGCCGAAGGGGTGGTAGAGCTGGACTCTGCCGTGATGCACGGCCCCACAGGCAGAGCGGGGGCGGTAGCGGCCCTGCGCGGAATAATGTATCCGTCCAAAGTGGCCCAACTCGTCTTGCAGCGAACGGATCATGTGCTCTTGGTCGCGGAAGGTGCACGACGCTTTGCGCGTATGCACGGCTTCAAAGAAGAAGATCTCCTCACGGACCGCGCCCGCGAGATTTGGGTACGTTGGAGGGAGTCCCTTTCCAATGTGGATGACTACCTGCCGCCCCACGGCATTGACGACCGTGATATCGGGGTTGCATTCCGCAGACAGGAGGATCACTGGGGCACCGTCCACTGCTCTGCCCTTGATGCATCAGGAAACGTGGGAAGCGTTACCACCACCAGCGGCCTTGCCTTTAAGATTCCGGGACGGGTGGGCGACTCTCCAATCATTGGCGCCGGCCTGTACTGCGACAACGCTGTGGGGGCCGCCGGATCCACAGGGCGTGGCGAAGCGAATCTTGAGAACCTCTCCTGTTTCCTCATAGTGGAACGTATGCGCGCCGGGGATTCGCCGGAGCAAGCATGCCTTTATGCATGCCAGCGCATTGCAGACAATACTAAGCTGAAGCGCTTGCAAGACGAGGATGGCCGTCCCGCGTTCAACGTTTCCTTTTATGCGCTCAACAAGGCCGGTGATGTCGGCGGTGCGAGGATCAGGGGGCAAGGGCGCATGGCCGTAGCCGATGGAGTAGGTGAACGCATGATAGAGATGGCCTACCTGTACGCTTAGGCCACATGCTTCTTAATGCCCATCCCTTTCCGCGCCACCCGAGGCAGTTGTTTGAGAATGTTGGACCGCTTGCGCTGGAGATCGGCTTTGGAGATGGCATGTTCCTGGACGATCTGGCCGGTATCCAACCGGACTGGAATATTGTTGGCGCTGATACCGCACGCCCCTCCGTGGAGCGGGCACTGCGGCGCCTGAGACGCCACCAGCGGACAAATGTATGGCTGTACCGTGGCAGCGGCGTCTTTCTTCTGCGCAACCTGTGCCCCAAGAATGGCCTGCACCGCGCCTTCATTAACTTCCCGGACCCGTGGCCAAAGAAACGCCATGCACACCGCAGGATGCTTACATCAGACTTTTTTACACTGCTGTCAACCCGGCTGGCGCCTAATGGCGCCCTGTTGTTAACCACCGACCATGAGGAATACTTTCATAGCGCCCTTTCGGCTTCCTCTGACAATTTTGTTTCGGACATTGGCCCACCGCCGCAAGCCATCCTGCAGACCCGGTACGCGCGTAAGTGGCTGGCACAGCAGCGACCGGTCTTCCACGCGAAGCTGTGCGTGGTACGCCTGCCGAAGGCCCGTTTCCCGCTGCAGGAATCGCTGAGTTCACAGATGCACCATACGCTGCTTAAGGGGACGCTCCGTCCGCTGACCGAATTCTCGGTGTCCGTCTACGACGATGACCACAGCAAAATCGTGCTGCTTGATGCTTACCAGCCGGCAGGCCGGACAGACATCGTTTTTCGCGTGCGTGTTACCGAGTCAGACCTGATCCAAGACATCCTGGTTGAGGCCCGACAAAAAAAGGACGATCGCGTGTTGGTTCGCATCATGACGTTCGGGCAACCGTTATCAACACAAGGTACCAGGAGCGCTGTCCGTAGCGTGACGCGCCATTTGGAATCCTTTGGCCTGATGGCCCTTGAATATTACTGCTAATCCTGCTTACCGATGAGCACCCACGCAACGCCTCTCTCCGACGCCTTGTACCAATATCTGCTCAATATCTCGCTCCGCGAGCCTGATGTACTCCGCAGACTGCGTGCTGAGACGGCCAGTCATCCCGAGAGCAAGATGCAGATTGCACCGGATCAAGGCCAGTTCATGTCCACCCTCGTACGGATGACGGGGGCACGCAAGACGCTTGAGGTGGGAGTGTTTACAGGCTATTCCTCCTTGGTTGTAGCACTTTCTCTACCGCCGGACGGCACAATTATTGCCTGCGATGTAAGCGAAGAGTACACGGCTATCGCCCGCAAGTATTGGCGAGAAGCAGGTGTAGCAGAGAAGATTGACCTGCGCGTAGCACCCGCTGGTGCTACGCTGGACCATCTGCTTCACCATGGGCATGCTTCTTCGTTTGATTTTGTCTTTATTGATGCGGATAAGGAGGGCTACGATGGCTATTACGAACAGTCTCTCCAATTGGTGCGACCGGGCGGCCTCATTGTTATTGACAACGTATTCCGGGGAGGAGAGGTGATTGATCCAGCGGTCACCAATAGTGGTACAGAGTCTATTCGTGCACTAAATGCGAAGATTCTCACCGACGATCGCGTCCACATCAGCATGATAGCTGTAGGCGATGGCTTGACATTGGCCGTAAAGAAATAAGGTCACTGCCGGCCGCGTCGCCATTCCGACATAACGGGCGGCAGGAGCTCGCTGGCTGCCGGAGCCGGTGCGAGCACATGTGCGACAACGGCCGCCCGGGCCACCTCGGACTCCACACGCGCCAATGCATCTGGATCCATGTGATTCTCCACATAGTGCGTAGACAAGTCCCCGCGCCGAAAGGCCGCTTGCTGCAGTACATGCCTACAGAAGGCACGTGTGGTACTCACACCCGCGATAGCGTACTCCGCCAATGCTCTGTCCATCCTGCCCGTTGCTTCAGCACGCGTCCGCCCCCATGTCGACACCTTAGCAATCATGGGGTCATAATGCATTGACACCTCGCCTGCCTCTTCAACACCGCTGTCAACGCGTACACCGAATCCGGCAGGAGGCCTGTGCCGGAGAAGCGTTCCAGGATCAGGTGCAAACCCCTGCAATGGGTCCTCCGCATATATCCGGCATTCAAGCGCATGGCCATTCACGGTAATGTCGGACTGCTTAAAGGGCAGGGGAGCACCTTCTGCAATACGGATCTGTGCTGTAACGATGTCAATTCCCGTTATCCATTCAGTAACGGGATGCTCTACCTGCAGTCGCGTGTTCATTTCCATGAAGTAAAAGCTCCCGTCTGCCACAGCCAGAAATTCCACTGTGCCTGCATTCACATAACCGCACGCTGCTGCAGCCTGGACGGCCGCCCTGCACATGCGGTCGCGCAGAGGGGGCGTAACAAAAGGACTGGGTGCTTCTTCCATCACTTTCTGGTGTCGACGCTGAATAGAGCATTCTCGTTCAAAAAGGTGCACCATGTTACCGCTGGAATCCGCGAGCACCTGTACTTCAATGTGCCGTGGCTCTTCCAGATACTTCTCTACAAACACGCGGCCATCGCCGAAGGCGGCTGCGGCCTCGTTCCGAGCAAGGTTAAATTCTCGTGGCAGGTCCTGTGGCGCACGGACAAGGCGCATACCCTTCCCTCCGCCTCCCGCGGCCGCCTTGAGCATAACAGGATACCCGATGCGCGCTCCTTCGTGTTGCGCGATGGTGGCATCTTCCACCGCACCCTTTGATCCAGGAACAACGGGCACCCCATTATTCAACATCAGCTCTCGCGCCTTTGTCTTATCACCCATGGCAGCGATGGCCGCGGCAGACGGACCAATAAATACAAGTCCGGCCCGTTCACATGCCGCAGCAAACGCAGCGTTTTCCGAAAGGAAGCCATATCCGGGGTGTACAGCATCCGCCCCGCTCTTAGTGGCAGCATCAATGAGCGCGTCGCTGCGCAGGTAAGACTGTGCCGCGGGTGCGGGACCGATCAAGTATGCCTCGTCTGCCATTCGGACATGCGGACTGGCCCGATCGGCCTCGCTGTAAACCGCTACACTTTCTACGCCTAGCTCCATGCAGCTACGCATGATGCGAATCGCTATTTCTCCGCGATTGGCAATCAGTATCTTGGAAATCCTTGGCATTACCCTGGATGCAACATTCTTAAGCGCCGTTCGCAAACATATGGCGTCGGTGAAGATAGTAGTCCTAACAGCAACGTGGGCATGAACCCGTCTCGTCTCCCTGATTATTGGGGAGTTATATAGCTGACTGACCACGCGTTGAATTGTTGAACTAATTGCGGTTTTTTCGTGAAAAACCGGAACCGATTATGAACAACTGGCGAAAGCCATCCTGTCCGCACCACCAAAGCACAAAAAGTAACTCCCGCGAAAACGCGTGGCACTCAGCCATATAACTCCCGATTATCATGCTGAGTTGGGCATTGCGCCTGATGCGTCAGCCAAGGCCATCAAGGATGCGTATCACAAAATGGCGCGGAGGCACCATCCGGACCACAATCCTGACGACCCGGAGGCGGCGGACCGTTTCAAGGCCGTGCACGAAGCCTACGCGGTTCTTCGTGACACGCCCCTGCGCGCAGTATGATGCTTCCGCTGGTGGCCAGTTCTCATCCTCTAGCGGACGCTCTTACCGGTACGGCTCCGACGACACCTTTAGAGGGGAAGAAGACGATCAACCTGCCTCCGCAACGGATATTTTCGCCCAAGCGCTAGATGCCGCCGCGGGCTTCGTCGATTGGTTGACCAGCGGCGCGGGCGCCAATCCAAAAGAAGTGCGCTACACGTTGTCGCTGTCGCTCTGGCAGGCCTTGGTCGGCGGTACTCGCACATTCAAGACCTCCGAAGGAAAGAGCATCCGCGTCACCCTCCCCAAGAATGTACCTGACGGATACGAGATTCGATCGCGGTCACGGAGTGGGAAGCGAATCCGCCTCCGGTTCAAGGTCCGGAAAGATGACCATTTTGTACGTCGCGGCCTTGATCTCGACACGACCATCACCATAGGTACCCTCCAGTCCATGGTTGGGATAGAGCAACAATTGGAGACACCGTACGGCAGGGCGGCGGCGTTCATGATCCCTCCCGGCACCGCATCGGGCGCTCGCCTGCGCATCGCCGGCAGCGGCGTGCAGACACGGGAAAAGTCAGTCGACCTGGTCGTGACCGTACAGGTCAATCCTCCCGACGCGCTTAATCCCCGTCAGCGCGCAATCCTGCGCAGAGCTGCGGAGGAGGCCGGCTTACTCTGACTGTAGCGAATCGTAGACGAGGCCCACAAAGATATCAGGCGTCATGAAACCATCACGCCATGTCGCGTCCAGATCAGCCGTCGGCTTGGCTGCTACTACTTCTTCGCGGGTCAGCCCGTCATCCATCAACGCGTGAACGCCCTGCCGCACCGCCATAAGCATTTCCTGGTGCGCCCGCAATTCATCCCGATTTGAAACCTGTCCGTGCCCGGGAATGATGCGCGTATCTTCATCGGCAAGAGCCAGTGCCATGGAAGCACCGTCAATGCTGCCCTCGCTGCCTGTATCAATAAAGGGATAAAACCCGGCGAAGTAGGTATCGCCCATATGAATGACGTTGGCCTCGGCAAAGTGGACGATGGCATCCCCGTCCGTGTGTGCATTTGCAGCATGAATCGCCGTAATAGTGTCATCATTCCAGTGGAAGGTTAAGCTTTGCGGGAAGGTGACCACGGGGAGGGCTGCTGGGGGTGACGCAGGCACTCGTCTGCCGAAGGCTTCCATAAACTGGTCTGCACTCATGCGGGCCCGTACGTTCTCATGCGCAACGATCAGTGCGCCTTGTGCGCCCATGTTTTCGTTGCCGCCCGTGTGGTCAGAGTGCCAATGCGTATTGATGACAAACCGGATCGGAGCATCGGAAAGGTCTCGGATGGCAGCAAGGATCTTCCCGGTAAGCGGTGCAAACTGGTCGTCAACTACAAACACGCCGCTCGATCCCACGGACACTCCAATGTTGCCTCCTTGCCCTGCCCCTCCCCCATAAATCATCCATCACGGTTCGATTGTTCGTCAGTTCTGGTCAACTCTCGCTGGCATGGCTGTCGGAATATCTCGGGTATTTCGACCTGACAGGTATGGTGTGTGACTTGAGGTGAATAATGCCGTCCTCTCGTGCGGATACGCGATCTCTTCCTGCGCCGCTTCCACTGCCATTCTACCACTTCAGGTATTTGGCCTTTCGCTACTTGTTTTTTATGTTGCGGCGTGTTTCAACGAAGTCAGGTCTTACGAACGCTCACCGCTCCCTGCAATGGAGAGCGTTTGGACAGGGTTCTTGCCGACGATCGTTGGCGGTTTCGCACGCAGATAGCGCGCGCTGTCTGTGAAGAGTTCGGGTTTGTTGATGCACGGGGCGAACCGCAGGTGAGCAACTGTGCGCAGGCTTTATCGAAGTTGGAGGCCCGGGGGAGGATTGTGTTGCCCAAGCCCGAGAATTGTAATGCGGCTAAGGCGGAACCGCGTAGGCGCGAGGAACGGGTACCGGATCCGATAGCGTTACCGGACACGGTACACGGTGTCCGGGGGTTGACGATTGAGTTGGTTGAGACGGACGAGCAGCGTATGGTGTGGAACACGTTGCTGCACTTTGAGCATCCGAGGCGTACGACCACATTTGTGGGAGCGCAGGTACGCTATCTGATAGGCAGTGCGCATGGTTACCTGGGAGCGGTGGGATTTTCGGCGGCGGCGTTGTGCCTGGCGCCCAGAGAGCACTGGATGGCGTGGAGTGATGAGCAGCGCAAGGCGCATTTGCACCGTGTGGTGTGTTTGAGTCGTTTTCTGATACGGGGGCAGTGTCAGGATTTGGCCAGCCATGTACTGGGTAAGGTATTGAGACGGTTGGCGGATGATTTTCAGGCACGGTACTGTTACCGTGCCTGGGTTGTCGAAACGTATGTGGATCCCCAAGGGGAAGGAGCGTGTTTTGAGGTGAACAATTTTGTATTGATCGGCCATACCGCAGGCGGAAAGCGGCACAAGGAGGCAAAGGAAGAGGATCCCAAGGGGCTGTATGTATACGAGTTGGACAAAGAATGGCGCGGGACCTTGGGGGAACCGGAGGAGGAGTTGCGTCCGGTGAGGGATCCGCACGAGGGGATTGACAGTGCGCAGTGGGCCGAAACGGAGTTTGGCGGAGCGCCATTGGGAGACAGGCGGTTGTCTGTGCGACTGGTAAAGAGCACGTCCATGTTGGCCGATGTGATAGGCCACAGCATTACCGCGCATACGGATGCGGACCGCGCGGCGGTGAAGGGGCATTACCGGTTATTGGAGAGCAAGAAGGACAAAACGGTAACGCCGGAGAACATATTGGCGCCGCATCGTGGGCGTACGATAGAGCGCATGCGTAGTCAGGAGACCGTGTTATGCATCCAGGACACGACGAAGTTGCGGTACAGTACGCGGCCGGCGTGTACGGATTTGGAGGTAATAGGGAGTAATCAGACGACGGCGAAGACGCTGGGGTTGCCGTTGCATGCGACGCTGGTGGTGACGGAGGATGGATTGACGTTGGGGGTGTTGCGTGGCAGCTTCAAGGATCCGGAGGAGGGTCCGCATGTTCCGCGGACGCAGCAGTGGATAGACGGGTTCAAGGATATATGCGAGGCGGCGGAGGAGCTGTCCGGCGAGACGCAGGTGATCTGTGTTGCGGACCGGGAGGCGGACAGCTTTGCTATGTTTGCCGAGCAGCGCAGACAGGGTAAGGCGGAGGTATTGATACGAGCGAAGCATGATCGCAAGCTGTTGGATGATCGCAAGCTGTTTGCGGTAATGCGCAGTGGTAAGGCTCCGGGGAATGTGGAGATAGAGATACAGCGGGTGACGGCGCGCAAGCAGGCACGGAAGGGTCGCAGTTACCGGATGGTCAATGCGGAGGTACGCTACGGGAGGTTCTTGTTGCCGGATCCGAAGAACGAGCAGGAGCCGGTGGTGATGTACGGGGTGCATGTGTTGGAGGTGGAGCCTCCGGGGGATGCGCTGCCGGTGGAGTGGATGCTATTGACCAGCCTGGAGGTAGGGAGCGTAGCGGATGCACGGCGGGTGTTGGCCATGTATCTCAAGCGGTGGCGGGTGGAAGACTTCTTCCGCGTGCTCAAGAGTGGGTGCAAGGTAGAGCGTTTGGGTCTGCGTACCTCGTTGCGTCTGCAGCGAGCAATAACGATGTATTGTGTGATATCCTGGCGCGTCATGACCTTGGTGCAATTGGGTCGGGAGGTGCCGGAGCTGGACGCGGATGTCTTTTTCACGGAGATGGAGCTGCGATTCTTGGATGGATATGCAGCACGGGTAAAGCTGCCGAAGCCCAGTACTTTGGGAGCTGCTATCCTGATCGTAGCGGTGCTCGGCGGCTATCAGAACCGCACTCGTGATGGACCGGTGGGTTACCAGATCATGTGGCGTGGCCTAGAGAGGTTACACCTAATGACATTGGGATACGAGGTAAGAGACGAACAATTGAGTGCATGTTCGCACGGGAATTCATCTGGGTTCATATAAATGGCATATCAACCTGCCTGATGTGGGCCTATGCCCCAGTGGCTACACCTGCGTGAGCGTGCGGTGAACTTGCATCTTGATTAGGTGACGGGTTCTGTAGAGCTTACCCGTAGACGTGAGAACCCAGACCCCGGACCGCCCGCCTGGTACAGCCCAGACGTACGGCGGAAGAGATGTTTCCGCTGGTAGAGCAGTATAACGAAAGGACCCGGTCCGCAGCGGCGTCTTGCACAGAGCAGGGCATCTCGTACGGGCCGTTGAATTACTGGAGGCAGAAGTATCGCCAGGAGACTGCAGCCGAGGGTTCGTGGATGTAGGCAATGCAGCGCCAAGGGAAGCGGCGCAGGAAGAGATCGCGTATCCGCACGAGAGGATGGCATTATTCACCTCAAGTCACACACCATACCTGTTAGGCCGAAATACCCGAGATATTCCGACAGCCATGCCAGCGATATTTGACCATACCTGACGAACAATCGAACCGTAATGGATGATTTATGGGTACAGGGCAGGGCTAGCGGCCTCTCTGGGGAGTGTACTTTTGACCGCCGGTGCTGCGGGGCATCGCGCTTCCCTTCCCAACTCGCGCATTATATGCTTCACCAGCCATTAGGAGGTGCGCGGGGACAGGCATCAGATATTGAGATTCAGGCGAGGGAGATTCTTTCGCTGAAGAAGCGCTTGTACGAAATCCTTTCCCAGCATTCGGGGAAGGATCTGGAGACGATCGCAAAGGACGCGGATCGTGACTACTGGTTGAGTGCTGAGGAGGCCCGGGACTACGGACTGATAGACAATCTCCTTGAACCTCAGGAGGTTCCTGCGGCGGAGGGAGAATAGTACCGCGTACGGGATTCGAACCCGTGTTACCGGCGTGAGAGGCCGGCGTCCTGGACCCCTAGACGAACGCGGCAGACAGAACCTAGGTGTACGATAGGTGTGTGGGTTGGTTTCCGTAGGGATGACTGAGTGAACCCGGGCAATCCCCGAATGCCCGGTCATGGCGACTAAGCGGCATAGTGCTACGCGTCACCGCTTTATTCTAAAGCGTACTTAGCTATTGAACTGGAAAAGCTTTGATCGCCTAGTCATGTCCCCTTTTTTGAGACCCTCAGTACGCCATGCCTTCCACTGTGCTGGGGTAATGTCAAGTAGCTCTCTAATCTCTTCTGCCGGAAGTGGGCCAGTCTCAGTCAGGACCCGCAATGCGTTCAGGAAGGCATTATACATGCAGTCGTGGATTGCGCTTGCATCTATCCTCGATCCTCTGGGCCGGGCTAGCTCGTAGTGTGTAGCGGGTTTCGTCCGTTTCTTGATAACGCCTTCTTGCACGCCTCTACCAAGCCATTTACTTACCTGTCCCAGACAGTTCCCTAGTCGGGTGTTGATTTGTTTGGCATTCAGTGGCTCGGTTGCCGTTAATGCTTCCAGTGCGCCAAGGAAGGCGTGGTAGAGGTCGTTGCTAGGCATGCGCTCGGGCTCCAGCTCGACACTTTCCTTGTTTTCGGGCGCGGTATCACGCTGAGCCTGTGCCCATTCCTGGTATTCCTGCGCGGCGGCTTTGAGTTCGGAAAGCGGCATGGAGAGGCGTCTCACCAACTCTTGTGCTCCAGCTCGATCCTCATGGCGGGGCCCGGCATCTGGATCCTGCGTTCCTATGAGGAGCAATTCACCTTGCATCAAGGCGCTGCGATACTTCTGCGATAAAGCGCGCTCCAGGATGCCGCTTTCGCAAACGACTATGCGGCCAATTCCCGGTTCAGGGTCTTCGCGCTGAGCATCGTCTATGAACGTGGAAATGATAGGTCGTCTCAAATGATGCGCAAGGTCCATGACGCTGCTTTCTCCCAGCCAGGTATCTTGCTCATCCGCCCACGGAAGTGCCGCTTCGCCAAGGAGGTCTTTATCGCCGCAACAATACAGGACCGGGGGAGCGATGGGACGCAATCGTTTTCGCAGACTGCGGGAGTAGTCCGCCCGGGTCAATAGCCAGATTCCCGCCTGCGTCCATCGTTGCCGCGCAAATCCGATTCCTATGGTTCTGGATAGCAGCCCTGGCAGGCGATCAAAAAAACCCGGCAGGTCTTCCTGTGCGGCGAAATCGGATAGCCGAAGATCATCCAGGAGAGCAGTGGGCGCGAGGCCTCGCGCAAACAGCCAGCGGGCCAGGGACTCCCATTCCGCGGCCGACAAAGGCTGGGGATTGCAGTCGAGCCTTCCAAACCATGCCGTGCATAGCAGAATAGCCTCGGAGTCAGTGCGCACGGAAGAGTCCTCGCTGCCTTGCAATCCCTTCCCGACACGGTGCCGCACTCCGCCCTGCTCAAGGCGTTGGTCATTAGAGCCTGGCCCAAGCAGCAGGGTGGCAACATTCTCCAAATCGTGTGGAAGCCAATTGGCGCCTAATCTTACCAGGGCTGCAGAGCCGGACTTGGGGTCGTCTGACTCCTTGACCCACAGTGGAACCCAATTCTTCTTGAGGTTCTCTTTGGCTCCGGCCCATGTCCCTCCTGTGCCATTCTTGCTGCCTAGGGCTACCGCCGCGTCGGCCAAGCAATAGATGTGGCGGTTACGAGCCATGGCCTTCCATCCTCTCCAACGCCCAAGAGGACTGAACGGGCTGACCAACGTGAGAGTGTTGTTTTCCAGGAATTCGCGATAGCGATCGGCATGTTTGATAGTAATTTCGATAGTAATTGCAGGAAGCACACCGACCGCCGATCCACCCGACTCCAGCGCACCCTCCATGGCACAGGTGTCAATGCCATCCGCCAGGCCGGAAACGATGGACTGATGCTCATTCGCTGCCAACCTGCCTAGGTATCTCGCAAGCTCATAGTTGTCGTCCGTTGTCTTTCGTGCACCGACTACCGCCAATCCGCCTTCCCGCAATAGGGACACGTCACCCGCCACAAAGAGTACGGCAGGTGCACCGCCTGCAAGGTGCTGCTTGAGTCTTCCAGGGTAATCCTGGTTGTAGATTGAGATAGCCTGGATACCGGAATTGAACCATTCCGCCCGCATATCACTTGCTGACTCGATCCGGTCCTGATCTAGGAGCTGGTGTACCGTTTCCGCGGAAATTCCGCTCGCGCCGAAGCTGTCAGGGACACCGTCACGTAGGAGTGCTCCCGGCTCCATTTTGTGGGCGGATAGCCATGAAATTAGCTTTTTCCAACGAGAGGGAGTGAGTTCCTTGACGCCCGGAGGCTCAGGAATTGGGACGGTCAGAAGAAAGGTGGCTGTATCGTTGTCCGCGCCGTCTATCATCATCCCGGGGCTGTGGTGGCGAGCGCAAAAGGGTAGACTAGGTCGCTGCCTGCCTGGCGTAGCAATGCTGCGACAATTGTCAGGGTCCAAGCGGAATCTACGATGTCGTCAACCAACAATACAGGGCTGCTCCGGATTGGACTTTGAACACGAAACGCTCCGTCTAGATTCTTGCACTGGAAGTACCGGTTTCCCTGCAGTTTCTGCGGCTGATTCTGTCTGACCTTCTGCACGCAAGGATAAAACGGAATGCGCAGCCTTTGTGCGAGGCTCGCCGCGAATTGTGGTAGCAGCTTCGGACGGTTCTGAGATGGGACACATGTCACCCAAGCGGGACGCGGGTTAGGCTTCCAACGATTACGGATCAGGCTGGCGGATGCTCTGACGAGGGCGTCATTAAAGTGATCGTAGTGCTTTCCGAGCACTACCATCTTTCCCCAGGGTTCATCGCCCCACCTGGACAACACACGGCCCTGTTCCGCACGCAATGAAGTGGGCAAGTTACCCCGAAAACTGTAGGACGAAAATGCGCCTGAATCGACTTGGCGCTTACAATCGAGATCGATTCGTTGCTGTTCGAGAAAGGATCCTGCCTTGCGCAGCAGGCGATCATCTATTTCTTCCAGGAGCAGCGGACGGCCTAGGCAGTTGGCACACTTACCACAGTCCTGGAGGTTGGTATCATCCAGCGCTTCGGCAAGAAACCGCATCAAACAGCGTTTGGTGTGGGCATACTCCTGCACCTCCTGCCATTCTTTCTCCCGCTGTTGCGTCAACCGCTGGACTGTTGCGTGGTCCATCTCGTACCGCAATGCGGTACGCTTCCATTGCGACCCGTGTTTGAATATTGGGGGTGACGGTTCGACGGACAAGTACTTGAGGACTTTCCCCAGTTGGCTGCGCCGAATATTGACCCTTGGTTCGAGCTTGATGATGGAGAGGCCGTCTGAGTGATCCAGTGCTCGCAAGATTTTGCTCACCTGTTCGGGTTTAGGGAATGCGCTCTGGCGAAAGAACTCATGGATCCGTTCGTCTTCGGCACCGGTCATCAGAATTCCGTAGGCCTTCGGTACTGCGCGACCGGCGCGTCCTACTTGCTGATAGTAGGCAATGATGGATCCCGGAGCCCCGAAGTGGATCACAAAATGGATATCCGGTTTATCGAATCCCATCCCTAGGGCTACGGTTGCCACCAGGACCTTCAGTTTGTTCCCGAGCAGTTCGTCTTCAAGTTGCCGCCTGTAGTCGGCCTCGTCGTTGTAGCCAGACCCTTTGACTCCGCTATAATAGGCTTTGGCATTCACGCCATTTGCAGTGAGCCATGCGGCAATGAGTTCGGCGTGGCGCTTGGTCAGGACATACACAATGCCCGATCCCTCCATTCTTGGGATGGTTCGTGCAAGCCAGGCCATGCGCTCGGGGAGAGAGGACAAATGGACCGTCTGCAGGGCGAGCGATGTGCGAATCAGCGGACCGCGCTGTACGCGCACATTGGGAAGTTGCGACTCTACATCCGCAATCACGCGTTCGTTTGCCGTGGCAGTGGTACCCAACATCGGAGTTCGGGCGCCCACGAGCTGCATAATGGAGCTGATGCGCCGGTAGTCCGGACGAAAGTCATGGCCCCAGTCCGAAATACAGTGCGCTTCGTCCACGATTAACAGGGCCAACTGGTGGGCGACGGGTCGCAACACGTTCTCCATGAATTTCTCGTTCGCCAATCGCTCGGGCGAAATCAGCAATATATCGGCGCGCCCCGCCAGTACTTGTCTTTTCTTGGCATCCCACTCCTCGGTATTGCCGGAATTAATGGACACCGCTCTCAGGCCTAGCTTCTCCGCTGCCTGCAGCTGATTGCGCATTAGCGCCAGGAGAGGAGATATGAGCAGGGCCATTCCCTTACCCCTTTTGCGCAGGATGTACGTTGCCAGAAAGTATACCATGCTCTTTCCCCACCCCGTTCGTTCTACCACCAGGAGCGAAGCGCCCTGATTGACGAGTGCATGAATGGCTTCCCATTGTCCCGGACGAAATTCCGCATTGGGGTTGCCCGTGGCACGGCGAAGCTGTACCAGCGGATCACTCTTGAGCGGATCACTAGGGGGCGGAGAAGGCATGGTACGCCGGATCGGCTCCGAGCCCGGATTCGGTTTGTTCGCAGCCTTTGGTTGCGTTGCAGGATTCTCCATGGAGGAGGCATCTGGATTGCCCTGGGTTGCCCTTTTCCACAACTCGACCTGCCAGCGGCGTATTCTGTAGCGCCTGGCGATCTCACTCGTGGTTTGCAGGCCTTTACGGGCTTCCGCGGCTACTCGCTGTTTGAATTTTGCGGTGTATTTGGTCTGACCCACAGAGGTAGTAGTGTGCGTGACGCTTCTTGTAAAGTTGGCAATAATATCAAATTCTCGCATTCCGACCTTGGTGGGTGCCAACCTGATAGATGACAAATTTCACCTTTGCGGCTGGCTAGGTAGCATTCGCGTGGGCGCCGCCAAGACCCATGTCGACTAAAGCCTAGGATAGATGGCAATCGCATCGAACACTCACGATACTTCAGGTAGCATGCAATTGCGGGCCCCTGGCCATAGCGCTCGGTGGCAAGAAGCGCATCCTTGCGCAGGCTGCGAAGGTTCGCAGATCCTGCCTTGGACGAAGGCAGGTCGCGCGCTACGGATTTAAGAAGGACAACGGTAGGATGCGACTCTTGCCGAAACCCGCATTAACAGAGGTGGTTACCCAAGTATGAAGCGGACGGTGTACTTGGACTACAACGCTACCACGCCGGTTGACAGCCGGGTGCTCCAGCGCATGCTCCCGTATTTCTCGGAGCGGTTTGGCAACGCGTCCAGCGACCACGTTTTTGGATGGCAAGCAACCGAGGCTGTGCAGTGTGCCCGCGAGCAGACCGCGGCAGTGCTGGATGCCGACCCGGCAGATATAATCTTCACGAGCGGGGCCACAGAAAGTATCAACACGGCAGTACAGGGCTTGGCTTGGCTTGGCTTGCGCCGGTCGGAGCAGGGGCAAGCATGTGATCACCGTAACCACTGAGCATTCATATGTACGCAGAAGTTAGTTCTACACGTATCTGGCAATTGAATGCAGCGCACATTCGTGGCGAAACGGAGCTGTCCTTGGTCTCGTGAGTCAATTGTCCGTGCAGGTGTGAGTCAGGGAAACGTGGATACTATTGTTGGGTTTCTTGCGCGACTTGACTATCATGCCCGCAGCCTGCTTGACATTGTAGCTTGCGTTTCTCTACTTGCGTACGGGCGGGTCTGTGCGTGGCTTGTTCTGTGCTCCTCTCCACCATTATTTTACTTGTGTCCCTATGTCCATGAACAATCTTTCCAAATACAGTGACGCAGGGCTGCTGCTCTTTCGCCTCGGTTTCGGGTTGGCGTTTCTGTTCTTTCACGGCTGGGGCAAGCTTATGGGCGGCCCGGATACATGGGCAGGTGTCGGCGGTGCCCTTGATCACATAGGTATCGGGTTTGGCCATGCGTTCTTTGGTTTTCTTGCGGCATTCGCCGAGTCCATCGGTGGCCTTATGATCGCTGTTGGCCTATTTTACCGTCCCTTTTGCCTGCTGTTAGCCCTTACCATGCTTGTAGCTTCGCTGAATCATATCCTCGGGGAAGGATCTCCTGCGCACGCGTTGAAGAACCTTTTCGTACTTGTAGGCCTCATGCCGATGGGACCAGGACGTTACAGCGTGGACCACTACCTAGCTCTACCTACAGCCGACACTGGTTAGCCCTACCGTTTAACCGGTACCCCTACTTGCACATTGTAATTCATGCCGCTTAGATTGGCGGCATGGTGGTTCAACATCAGATTCTGAAGACACTGCGTGCTGCTCCATGTGAGTTGACAGAGGTCATGGAGCAGCATCCTGACGATGGTCGCACAGCGATAAGTCGCCGTGTGAGTGAAGCGTTTGGCTTTTATGATGCCTTAGGGCGTGTGCAGCACAGCAGTTGTTTGCAGGCGCTCAAGACACTCGAAGCCGAGGGTGCGCTGTCCTTGCCTGCACCGAAGCGCGTGGTCCGAAGCACAGTGCCTCGTTTGTTGGACGAACCGGTACCTGCGCCTGTTGGAGTGCCGACATTGCTCAAGGATGTGCGCGGCCTGGAGTTGGAATTGGTAAAAGATGCCGGGCAGCGTGCGATCTGGAATACGCTTGTGGAGGCCGAGCATCCGTTGTGTGCGCCACGGTTTGCCGGACGGCAGTTGCGCTATCTTGTCGGGAGCGAGCATGGCTACATCGGAGCGATAGGCTTTGCGGCTGCGGCGCTGTATCTGAAGGCGCGCGACAGATGGATGGCGTGGTCGGACGAGCAGCGTGAGGACTACCGGGACCATGTCGTGGGTTTGAATCGGTTCCTGATTCGCTCCATGGTGCGGATCAGGAACCTTGCCAGCCATACACTGGGGAAGGTATTGCGTCGTTTTCCGGAGGATTTTGAGAACCGTTACGGGTATGTGCCGTGGGTGATAGAGACCTTTGTGGGCCCCGAACATCGTGGCACGTGTTTTCGGGCTGCGGGGTTTCAGTGTGTGGGGAAAACCAAGGGGCGTGGGCGTCATGCTCCTGGTAATGCATGCACCAAAGAGAAGAAGGCGGTTTTCGTGTATGATCTGGGTGGTGATTGGAGGCAGGAGCTTGGAGTGCCGGTTGTGGAGGCGTATCCCGAGCTGGAGGTGGGTGCGGGGCTGGCCAGTGATACATGGGCAGAACAGGAGTTTGGTGGAGCGCCGTTGGGGGACAAACGCCGTTCGGACCGGTTAGTACATAGCGTAAACATGCTTTCACGCACTCCAGGAGAATTGATCACGACCAATCTGGACGCTGATCGGGCGGGGATACGGGGATACTACCGTTTTTTGGAGAAAGCGGCCGAGAACGAGATCACGCCGGAGAAGATTTTGCAGCCCCATCGTGATCGCACGATAGAGCGGATGCGTACGCAACGGACGGTGCTGTGCATCCAGGATGGCACGGACATCAGCTACAGTACTCGTCCGGCGTGCGAGGGGCTGGATGTGATAGGGCACAATCAGACCACATCAAAGGCAAAAGGAGTGCATTTGCACGCTACGCTGGCGGTGGGTGAGGACGGTGTGCCGTTGGGGATCTTACGCTGTGCCTATACAACCGACCAAGAGGCTCCTGCTCCTAAGACGCAGTTATGGATAGACGGCGTGCGGGACATAGCGGAAGCCGCCTCGCATCTGAGCGGTCGTACCCGTGTGCTGTGTGTCATGGACCGCGAGGCGGATGTGTTTGCGATCCTGGCGCAGCAGCGCAGGGCAGGGCGTGTGGACATATTGGTGCGAGCCAAGGCGAATCGGCTATTGGGTAAAAAGTCTCCCAAGTTGTTTGCGACCATGCGGTCGGGCAGTCCGGCAGGACACATGGAAGTGCCGATTGCGCGTTTGAGCCGCCGCGTGAAGTCAGGTCGAGTCAAGCATAAGGGGCGGTCGGGCCGTCTGGCGCGGATGCAGGTACGTTTCCGCCGCCTATCGCTTCCGGCGCCGGGTAAGTCGCAGGAGGATCCGGTGCAGGTCAGTGCGATTCATGTTCGGGAGGTGCAACCGCCAGCCGGAGAGCGACCGGTACAGTGGTATCTATTGACGACCCAAGAAGTTGCGACGCTGGAGCAAGCTATTGAGGTGGTAGGCTACTACGTGTTGCGGTGGCGTGTGGAAGACATGTTCCGTGTGCTCAAGAGCGGTTGTGCGGTAGAGCGGCTGGGTATGCGGCAGGCCAAGAGTCTGCACAATGCCATTACGATCTATATGGTGATGGCGTGGCGCCTGCTATTGATGACGCTTCTGGGGCGCGAGGAACCCGAAGCGTCGCCGGAAGGATTGTTTGATGAGATGGAACTGCGCCTGTTGCACGAGCTTGCCGACGAGTTTGGACTGCCGCCTCCAAAGACACTCGGAGCTGCTATTCGGGTGGTGGCCGTCTTTGGTGGCTATATGGATCGGAAGAAAGACCGGCCTCCGGCCTCCAGGCTCCAAGGTCATCTGGCGCGGCTACAGCCGGTTGGAGATAGGGGCCAAGACCTTTGCCGTCCTTGAGAAGCGATGCCATATGATACGGAGAGAGGTTCTCATCGTTAAGCGAGAATGACGAGCACGCGAAGCAACAAACGTACCCAAAGCAGGGAGTGATACCTGCCCCCCAGCGTCGTTGCCGCGCCAACGTTTAGTGCGATGGTAACGGGGATTCGGAAGAGAACTGTAAAGACGCCAGAGCTACCGGGCGTTATAGCGCCGACGTATGTCCATCGCATAGACAATTGAGCCTGACGGGGATACCAGTGGTATGACGTGCATCGGGGCGGAGAAGACGCTGGTTCTGGAGCGTGTACCCGCCCATATGAAGGTTATTGAGTATGTGCGTCCGAAGTATGTGGACCCTGGGGATGAGGATAAGGGGGTGATCATAGGTGAGTTGCCACCACGGATGGTGAACAAGGGCATGGCGGGTCCGGGGTTGTTGGCAGATGTGGTGGTGGGCAAATATGCGGACCACCTGCCTTTGTACCGTCAGCAGCAGCGGTTTCGTCGGGAAGGCGTGGAGAGATTGCGAAGTCCACGCTGGGAGGCTGGATATCGCAGTCTGCGTCGCACCTGACCCCGTTGTATGATGCTCTGAAGCAGGAGTTGCTATCCACCGGGTATCTGCAGGCGGATGAGACGAGGATTGAGGTGCAGGATGGAGATAAGAAGGGATCGCTGCATAAAGGCTTTTATTGGGTGTACCATAGTCCAGAGCAGAGGCTGTTGGTGATGGAATACTGGAAGACCCGTGCTCGGGCGGGTCCGGTGGAGTTTTTGCACGGGTATGAGGGATTGCTACAGACAGACGGGTATGTAGCTTACGACATCTTTGATGCGGACCCATCCGTAACGCTCCACGCATGCATGGCGCATGCCCGGCGCAAGTTCTTCGACTGCAAGACGTACGAGCCGGATAAGGCCGCGCATGTGTTGAAGGAGATACGCAAGCTCTACCTCATAGAGCGTTGGCTACGCAAAACGGGTGCGAGTGCGGATGTTCGTCAGCAACTGCGACAGGAACGGGCCGGACCTGTACTGGAGGAGCTGAAGCCGTGGCTGGAGGTGAATAATGGTTTACCCAAGAGCCCGTGGGCCAAGGCGACCCAGTACACGCTTGGCCGTTGGCAAAGGCTGACCCGATATCTGGATGAGGGCCGTGTGGAGTTGGACAATAATCTGGTTGAGAATGCGATACGGCCACTGGCTATCGGTAGGAAGAACTACATGTTCGCAGGATCCCATGATGCATCCCAGCGGGGTGCTGTGGTCTATTCGCTCCTTGGAACCTGCAAATTCCACGACGTCAACCCAATGGAATGGCTCATGGAAGTATTCCAGCGCATCCCGACACATCCTGCCGAGGACATAGCAGCGCTATTGCCCCATCATTGGAAACAGGCACGGCAAGCCCACTAGCCTCCCTTATGAATAAGGGAGGCTAGTGGCGGGGAATCGTCGTTTAATATTATGGCGTAATATGTTGACTATACACGGTTTGAATGGGATCCTGTGCGACGCTCAAACGTTCAGAAACCCCAATACCCATTCACCCTGTAACACACCCCATGCAAGATCCCAAATCCAACCTTCTGTTCGCTTGCCAGTTCAATAAATCCGTTAAAGTTGTACGCTCCAAGACCGATAATCTAACATCGGATGCCGGCGTCATTCCTATGCGCCTGCTCATGGTGATCAGCACCTTGCCTGCCGACTCACTTCCGTGCTTAAGGACAATCGGTCCCAAGCTCGGATTACGCATAGCCTTGAGGAGTTAGTGCGGCAGTACCTGCTGCAACATGTGCAGGGGTGGGGACGTCAGTCAGATGCGGACAAGCTTCGAAGGGACCCCGCCATGCGCGTGGCCACTTCTTCCAAAAGGGGTATGAGGGCATTACAGGACGATAGGTCCCTGGCATCCCAGCCAACCATGTCTCGCTTCGTGCACATGTTGGCCGGGAAAAAGAATTTCAAGAAGTTGCGCCTTTTTGCAGAGACATTCGCCATGGAGCACCTGCTGCAGCGTGGTGGCGGGAAGCGCCGCCCCGAGGTGGTCTTTGATGTGGACGGTGTACCGGTAGATACGCATGGCAAGCAGCAGGGCAGCAAGTGGAACGGATATTACAAGCGCACCATCTTTCTGCCCCTTATCGCCATATGCGGTGAGTCGGGCGACATGTTGGGGGCGGAATTGCGAGGGGCACGCAGAATGTGGTGAAGGACTGCTACGGTTTCATTCGACGCATTGGGCTGGCATTGCGTGAACATGTGGCCGACAAGGTCATTGTCCGATTGGACGCAGGCTTCAACAGTGGAGAGTTATGTGATAAGCTGGAGAACGACCGTATCGGCTATGCGTCTGAAAGGAAACGATGTGATTGACGGGCTTGCGGCGCCTCATTTGGAGGGTGATCAGCCGTCGGACGAATGCTACCACGAACTGCGCTACCGTGCAAAGTGCTGGTCCGTAGAGCGTCGTGTGGTGCTCGTGGGTGATCCGGTGCCGGGAGAGCTTCCCCCGCGGCATTTCTATCTGATCACCGATCTGGATGCAGAAGCCTATCCGGCAGAGCAGCTTGTGAATCTGTACCGGAAGAGAGGAAAGGCGGAAAAGCACTTCGGGGAGCTGAATGCGGCTTGCTCCATGGCGCTGTCGTCGGTTCCCCGTCCGAAGACACACTATAAGGGCCGGCCTGTAGTGCGGAAGCCTGATGAGTCGGAACAGGATGCCGAGATCCGAGCCGAGAACGAGGTCCTGCTACAGGTATACCTTCTGATGTATCAGCTCATGCATGTGGGGAGCCTGACGAATCCCAGATAAGTCTGAGCACCTATCGCGAGCGTGTACTCAAGGTGGGGGCCCGCTTCGTACAACACGCGCGCAACATCGTTATCCACATTGCCGCCAGCGCAGATGCTGCATGGGAGCAATTTTGGCGACATTATTGTCAACTCACATGGATCACGCTTCCCATGAAGAGCTAGCCAAGTCAAATTTGCGCCTGCGCTTCGACACCGCAGGCGCCCAACGCGGAAAGCGGAAAGAGAAGGTAGGCAGAGGTGTGTCTACCCGACAGAAGTCTTCCCAAAATCTCGGTAATGTGACCGCTATCGTGTCGGGAAAAGGGCCTAAACTGGTGTTTTCAGCCCCTCTCATGGTCGTCCCTACGCACGAACAACGCACAATCGGTCCTGCAGGTACCGAAACAGCACTTTTAGACCCGAACAGGGTACGACATGAATATTGCAGGCAGATAAGTCTGAGCACCTATCGCGAGCGTGTACTCAAGGTAGGGGCCCGCTTCGTACAACACGCGCGCAACATCGTTATCCACATTGCCGCCAGCGCAGATACTGCATGGGAGCAATTTTGGCGACGTTATTGTCAACTCACATGGATCACGCTTCCCTCGGTGCATTGTCACAGGAGAAAATATCGCAGCGACCGACCGGATTGACCCGCGTCGCGAAGCATCTGATCAAGCTCCGAAAGATCATCTGAAGGCATCTTGGAAGAAAATAATTGGCTCGTGTAAAAGGCTCCGAATACTCCTAAACATTCGCGACCCTTGTTTTATAAGCCAACTAAATCTGGCACCATGCCTAGCATACCTGCAGATGGTACGCTTGAAGCCGCTACCACGGTGTCCATGCGTGCAAAAGGGCTCATATAGGCTGTTCAGTAAGGAAAAACGTGCCTGAATCTGCCTGCAACACGCCAACGAGGCCGTAAATCACGCGTGCAGGTCAATTAGTGAGGTGGAGTCATTAAGCAGAACAATATTATCCTAGACAAACCACCGAAGCTGTAAGTAGCACTACTGTAGAAACGCGTACAGCAACGCAGCGATAGTATATGCTGAAAGATGGATACGGTCGTGCAATGCCACGGTGCGTGCGATAATGGGTGCTGGATCGTGCTATGTGACAGGTTCGGCCGCCAATTAGGGGGTAATAGCGCTATAGAGGCGCGATGTAAGGCCTCTGTAGACGATGTACCGCGTCACTCGCCATGAGCGGAGGACACGCATGCCCCCAGCCAAAGCCGTATCGGAGCGCCCAAAAGGGCTGTTCTCAGACGTTCACCGGACTGAATAGCACCCAAAACCGCCGAAAACGCGCCAACGAGGCCGTAAATCACGCGTACCGTGATCAGTCCTGCCAATAAGACGTATCCGTCCGGTGAAGTACATTATAACCGAGGGTATTTACTCTCTCAATTAGAGTAAGTTAGGGCGCGGTTCGAAGGTTTATAGGCTAGCGTCGGTTGGGTGTGCAGGAGTTAAGTACCTAACAGCGTATTCGCAGACCCGTACACGGATCTAGTCGGATGACCCGGGCGCGCCTGTTTAGGGGCTCCTATGCCGCTTTCTTGACGGTAGCTTGCTGCAAGTCCCGACTAGCTTTCCAATGATGGGGCAAGAGTTCAGCCATGCGGTCGGCAGGATGTGTCGGAAGACGGCGTAGTACGTCGGTAAGCCATTCAATCGGGTTTGTCGATTGCAACTTGCATGTGGCAAAAAGAGAGTACAGTACTGCGGACCGCTGCGCTGCCGCATGCGATCCCGCAAACAGATGGTTTTTTCGACCAAGCGCAATCGCTCGCATCTGGTTCTCGACCAGATTGTTATCAATCTCAACCTTGCCGTCTTCCAGGTAACAAACCAGCTTCTCCCACCTGTTGAGCATGTACCCCACGGCTTCATCCCATCCCGCACTCGGCCGGTGCTCACGACTCTCCTCAAGCCATGGCTTCAACTTCTCCAGTACCGGCCGTGCCTCCTCCTGTCGTACCTCCACACGCCGAGCCGGACCAGCTCCCTCCTTACGCAACCCACGCTCTATCGCATACAACTGCCGGATTTCCTCCATTACATGGCGCACCTTCTTGGGCTCCTTTTTCCTGCAGTCATAAAACTTGCGACGCGCATGCGCCATACATCCAAACAGCGTTATCCCGCCCCGCGTACCAAACGCATCGTACACCACATACCCGTCGGTTTGCATCGCCCCTCTATATCCGCGCAAGAATTCCCACGGTCCAGCGCGCGCACGGCTCGGGCTGTAATCCATCATCACCACCTTCGCCCGCGGTGCCAGGTATACGCAAAGATAGCCGCGATGCGTCTTTCCTTCGTTTTTCTTCCCTTTCTTCTCCTTCCCTTCCTTCTTCGGCTTTTGCACCGGGAACGTTGTCTCATCCACCTGCAGATACCCGCTACGAAGCACCTCCTTACGCAACGCATCTCCTAACGGACCCAGATACGTCGCTACCTTCGCAATCCAATCCCCCATTGTAGCAGCCGATAGCTTCACGCCATGGCGCTGAAACTTCTTCCGCAGCCGGTATAGCGGCATATGATCCACATATTTGGCTACCGCCAAATACGCCAACAACCCCGGACCCGCCTTCCCCTTCGGTATGACACGCTTCGGCAACGGCGCTATGACCACCCCCTTGCGAGGCTCCTTGCAGACAACGTACTTCGGCCGCACAATCCGTACTACCCTCGTGAAGCCCGGCACATATTCCAGGTACTCCGTTACTTCCTCGCCGATGTACTTCATACCCGCGGTGCTGCCCTCCAGCTCAAGGCGGATCACCTCTCTGGGCAGATGGTCCGGAATCGGCCCACGCACCGGCTTGTTCTTCCCACGCCGCTTGCGCTTTACCGGGACATACTCCTCCTCCTCCTCGGGCTCAACAGCTTCTGGTTCCTCTCCAGACAACTGGCCTTGCTGCGCATTGTCCGCCGGCGTGTAACGCTCACTCTTTTTGCCAGAGAGTAGGCGATGCGCTTGTTCCAACCTGTCTTCCAGATGGCTAATCTTCGCAGCCATATCCGCGATGTTCTTGGATAGACGATCGGCTTTTTTCTCCAAGCGACGGACCTGCTTTCGCAGATCCTTGTTCTCAGCCTCTTGGTTTCTTAGCCTCTGAAAAAGGGCTTCACCGGCAGGAGAAGAGGGGGAGAAAGATACCTTGGGCCGCATAGTTCGTGTACATGTGCGTCCGCCACAATGTTCCGGTTCTTCTCCCCAAAACCCATGTTTTTTGTCCCCAAAGACGCTGATTGCTGCCTGCATTCAGGCGCCAAGACGATAAGCTGCACACCACTCCGAAATTCCCAAGTCGGCACACCAAACCCGGCGTATAATCACCTTGCACTAAGCTCTACAAGCGGACTACGCAGACCAATGCTAAGCCCGCTTTACCATGTACTTCACCGTACGGATACAATAAGACTGCCTACTGCCGGAACAGGAGTTCGATCGTGGTACGATGCGTGCGGTATTGGATGATAGGATTGGCGCGTTTAGGTCGTTACCCCCGCGTGGAAGGTTAGCATACCTGCAGATGGTGTGCTTGAATCTGCTACCGCGGTGTCAGCGCGTGCAAAAAGGGCTCATATAGGCTGTTCAGTAAGGAGAAACGCGCCTGAATCTGCCTGCAACACGGCAACGACACCGTAAATCACGCGGCAGATACTTGCGGGCTTGATAACCGCTGCAAAAGTCCATAATTCTTTGATCAGAACTACAATCAGGGGTGTCAGGATGAGCGCAGAATCTGTACATTATAGCCGCTCCAGCCGGCACCGACCGGATTTTCAGCCAACAAGGAATGGCACGCCGCCGCCAATGCTCCCGGCGTAATGTCGAAAAACCCGAAAATTTGGGCATTTTGGTCGCCACCACCGCCGAATACACCGGGGTTTTGCAAAAGGCTCCTGTGATTGGGGGTGGCTTGGTAGAAGACATGAACGGCGTATGATGCGGCAGAGCAGGCGAATTGTCTTGACATCACTTGATTGTTGGGCCATTAAAGTTGCATGGAGATGCGTGGTGGTGCTATTGGGCCTGCTGAGTGCTTCAGGAATAATTCAGTCGGTGCAGGGCCAGGATGTGATGGAATCCGTGTCTCTGGCTCCGGCTACTGAGGCTGGCTTAAGCACGGGATCCGATCTGGAGGGAGTAGTGCCACGCATTCTATCGTCCCAAATGGTAAGCATTGAAGCTTCACCACAGGTCCCTGAATGCCTATTTGTATACGGTCCAATTTGGCGTGAAGTACGAGAAGGGACCACTTGCTTGGCCAGATACAGGTGCTGGACAGATGTTCCGGGTAGCGCATACATGTACGTCTATCATGTTGACGACACGGCTGAACGAGGGCAAGATGTGCTGATCACTGGTAAGGATAGTCTTGAGATTGTCGGCATGGTGGAATACTCGTATGTGACTGAGTGGGCCGCAGACAAATATGAGGCCATCTCGGATGGTATACCTGAAGGAGATGAAATAAAGAGTTGCTACTGCAGCAGTTCCCGAGACGGACTGTTAGGGACTGAACGCGATGCCCCCATGCGAATACTGGATGTTGACGGGTGGACTGTGAGGGATACGATGGCCATGGAAGCGGATGGCTTTATGCCATTCTTATTGGAGTTCCAGCAACCGGTCGCTCGAGACCTTACTATCAAATTCTATACGGAGGATGGTACGGCAATAAAGGGGACTGACTATACCAAATGGCAGGGACTCGTTACAGTTAAGCAGGGCGATATGAGCGCTGATATCCGGGTACCAATTCTCGGTGATCAAATTCCCGAAGACACAGAGACATTTAACCTGATTACACATTCAGACCAGTTTGCAGGCATTCCGGAGCAGAAGGCCATTGGCACTATTGTTGGTGAACCCCATCTTGTACTGGATCCATCTCCACTGACTGTGAAAGAAGGGGGCCAGGCAACGTACACCGTAGCCTTGGGAACGCAGCCCATCGGTGATGTAACAGTGGTGATAACGGGGTACGCAGGGACGGACCTGACACTCGGCAAGACGAGTCTAACATTTACGGCTGTGGATTGGAACAACCCGCAAACCGTGGATATGACGGCCCTTCAGGATGCCGACGCGGTTAATGACACAGAGACGCTCATCCACACCGCTTCGGGCGCAGCGGACTATGCCGGTGTGGAGCTGGACCTAAGGGTGACGGTAACGGACATTTACGTCGCAAGGCTGCAAGTTACACCGCACCAGCTGGATTTGAAGGAAGGGGACTCCGACAAGGAATTTACAGTTAAGCTGGGCACGCCTCCTGCGGGGGAAGATGTGGTGGTTGCGGTGAGCGTACCACCAAGACTGACTGGAAAGATATCATTGTCTGACGACAGCTTTACCTTCACATCTTCCGACTGGGACGAAAACCAATCGGTAACCGTGATGGCGAAGGACGATGCGGATGGCAAAGACGAAAGAGGTACATTACGTCTGCTGGCAAGCGAAGGCGGGTATGATGGCCAGACAGGGAATGTAGCTATTACCGTGGATGACGATGAGATAGTGCAATTGGTGGTAGCTCCGTTGACGTTAAGCTTGTTGGAAGGGGGGTCCGGCAAGGACTTTGCAGTTAAGCTGGCGTCGGCTCCCGCGGGGGGAGATGTGATGGTTGCGGTGAGCATTCCCCAAGGACTGGCCGGAAAGGTGTCGTTATCCGACGACAACTTAACCTTTACATCTACCGACTGGGACGAAAACCAGTCGGTAACCGTGACGGCGGAGGACGATGGGGATGCAGACGACGAAGCAGGAACAATAGGTCTACTGGCAAGCGGAGGCGGGTATGATGGCAAGACAGGTAGTGTAGCTGTTACCGTGGATGACGATGAGATAGTGCAATTGGTAGTAGCTCCGGCGACGTTAAGCTTGCTGGAAGGGGGGTCCGGCAAGGACTTCACAGTTAAGCTGGGCTCGGCTCCTGCAGGGGGAGATGTGATGGTTGCAGTGAGCATTCCCCAAGGACTGGCCGGAAAGGTGTCGTTGTCCGACGACAACTTAACCTTTACATCTACCGACTGGGACGAATACCAGTCGGTAACCGTGACGGCGGAGGACGATGGGGATGCAGACGACGAAGCAGGAACAATAGGTCTACTGGCAAGCGAAGGCGGGTATGATGGCACGACAGGTAGTGTAGCTGTTACCGTGGATGACGATGAGATAGTGCAATTGGTAGTAGCTCCGGCGACGTTAAGCTTGCTGGAAGGGGGGTCCGGCAAGGACTTCTTCACAGTTAAGCTGGGCTCGGCTCCTGCAGGGGGAGATGTGATGGTTGCAGTGAGCATTCCCCAAGGACTGGCCGGAAAGGTGTCGTTGTCCGTGCCACACCTGACATTCGCATCTTCCAATTGGAGCACCGATCAATCAGTAACCGTGATGGCGGAGGACGATGCGGATGGCAAAGACGAAAGAGGTACATTACGTCTGCTGGCAAGCGAAGGCGGGTATGATGGCCAGACGGGTAATGTGGCTGTTACCGTGGATGACGACGATACGCCGGGGTTACGTATTGATCCGACAGCGTTGACCGTGCTTGAGGGGAGATCGGGTACATACCGTGTGAGACTGGAGACCAAACCGACCGGCACGGTAACGGTGAGTGTTAAGAGCAACAATAGGGCCGTAACGACGAGCGCTATTTCCCTGACGTTCACTTCCAGTGATTGGGCTACGGAACAGACGGTAACGGTGAGTATGGCGGAAGATGCAGACACGGATGACGACAATGCTGTGCTTATGCACACTGCATCGGGAGGGGATTATGATTCAGTGACAGGGGCTGTAACGGTGACGGTCAAGGACAATGATCCGGTGGCAGGGTTGGTAGTATCGCCCGTCTACCTAACGATGACAGAGGGGACAGAAGAGAACTTTACGGTACGCCTGCTTACCGAGCCGACGCAGACAGTGGATGTGCGGATCACGGGAGATGCTGGAACGGATGTGATGGTGAACCCGAGGAGGCTCCGGTACACATCAGAGGACTGGAGCACGCCTGTTACGGTGACAGTGCGTGCGTATGAGGACGACAATACGATGGACGCAAGTGTACGGCTTACGCTATCCGCATCCGGGGGTGAGTATAACGGCGAGACAGAGGAGGTTGTCGTTGCCGTACAGGACAATGATATAGCGGGGATAGTGCTATCCCCTGCAGAGCTTGAGATTGTTGAAGGGGACGTAGAGTCTTACACAGCGCGGCTAATGGCGGAGCCATCGGGCACGGTAATCGTGAGAATCGCAAGTGATAGTTCCGAGGTTACGGTCAGTGATGCATCGCTGATGTTCACGCCCGATGATTGGTATGCCACGCAGGCGGTAACGGTGCATGCGGACGAAGACGATGATACAGACAATGACCGTGCTACACTGACACACCGGGCTTCGGGCGCGGACTACGATGGTATGGAGGAGGAATTAATGGTGACGGTGCTGGACGACGATGAGGCGGAGCTTGTAGTAAGGCCGCAGGCATTGTCGCTGGACGAGGGAGCAGCAGGCAAACCCTTTACGGTATCGCTTGCGACTCCACCTTCGGGCCAAGTCACAGTATCTCTTGGGATAGAGTCCGCACTGGATGGCAAGGTATCGGTCAGTCCTCTTGGCTTGACTTTCACACCCGCAGATTGGGATACAGACCAGACGGTCATGGTGACAGCACTGGACGATGCGGATGGTACCGACGAAGCTGGATTGGTACAGTTGTCGGCGAGCGGTGGTGGCTACGGTGGAAAATCAGGAGCTGTAGAGGTGAAGGTTGCAGATGATGATGTACCATACCGCATTGATATAGAACCTTCGTCGGTCCAGGTGTCTGAAGGTGCAGGGCCGGCCCGATTTAAGGTGAGGCTTAACAGGCAGGGTGAAACGGTAGTCACGGTGCGTTACACTACGCACGATGAGTCGGCCCAGGCCGGGCTTGACTATCTGGGGCCGGTAACAGATATGCTCACCTTTGAGGCAGGCGGTAACCTGGAGAAGTGGATAAATGTACCGATTCTTGATGACGCATTGCACGAGGAGGAGGAGACTTTTACGCTGGAGCTGACGGATGTGCAGGGAGCGGAGCTGGGTAACGCGACGGGCCGTGCCACGATCACAGACAACGATGCTGCGCCGACTGTCAGCATTGTGCCTGCGGTGTATGTACGGGAAGGGGGTATGGCAAATGTCTACCTCAGTCTAAGTAACGCCAGCACGAAGCCTGTCACAGTGTCCTACAGCACGCGTGATGTGACGGCAACAGCCGGGGAGGATTATGAGGAGGTGAGCGCCGGGTCGGTGACGATTGAGCCTGGCGAGATGGGAGCGGTACTACAAGTTTCAACCCAAGACGATAAAGTGCACGAAGGTAGGGAAGCGTTCTTGGTGCAGCTTGACGGAGGCGAGCGGACCAAGGTGACGATACTGGACAATGATCGTCTGCCACAGCTCTCCATAAGCGATGTGACGGTATCAGAGGATGGAGGGCGTGCGAAGCTTGCAGTGTCGCTGAGCGGTACGAGCGCGGTCCGTATAGGGGTGGCATATGCCACGCACGACGGTACGGCCAAGGCGGGGGCGGACTACACACGCACGATGGGCACGCTGGTAATTGCACCGGGGGAGACGGTGAGGCATATATGGGTACCGGTAGCGCGTGATGATGTGGTAGAGGAAGACGAGGGATTGGTAGTAAGGCTGAGCGCACCGGAGCATGCCGTGCTGTTGGATGCGGAGGGGGATGTGACGATAAAGGATGATCCGATAGAGGTCAGCATCCATGATGGTACAGGGACAGAGAGTTCGGATGAACTGGTGATGGCGGTGCGGCTGAATTATGGTAGCACCAAGGTGGTATCGGTGCAGTTTGCGGTGACAGGAGGCACGGCAACATCGGATGTGGACTACGAGGCTACGCAGGGGCTGGTGGTATTTGAGACCGGAAGTACGGAGGCGCAAGTAAGGATACCTTTGATAGATGACGACTTGCAGGAAGGAAACGAGACGGTAGAGGTGACGCTGTCGAATCCGACCAATGCGCAAATCGGGCAGACGATGGCCACGGGCACGATCGTGGATGACGAGACGGCGCCGGGAGTACAAGTGCGAGCCATTGCGGTGTCGCAGAGCGAGGCTGTGTTTGCGGTGAGTCTGCTGGCACCTGTGGCAGAGCGGCTGACGGGCCGTTACCGTACGGTAGACGGCACGGCATGGGCGGGAGAGGACTACGAGCGCATGGAGGGGGTGCTGGAATTTGGGTCTGGGGAGACAAGAAAAGAGGTACGCGTGCCCTTACTGCGCGCGCAAGGTAGCGGGGAGGCGTTTGCGCTGATGGTGGAGTTGGGGGATGAGATGGTCCGAGAGGAGGTGGTATTGGGGTCAGAGGATACGGGAAACCGTGCGCGATTGGGCCGGAGTGTGGCGGTGCATATAGTGGAGGCGGTATCGGAGCGTATGGAGGGATCATTGGTGGGATGTATGCCGAGGCCGTTCCCTGGTCAGCGGGTACGGGCGTCGCATTTATTGTCGGGCTGTGGCATGCAGGCAAGTGGAGACCGGCTAAGTGTATGGGGTCGTGGTGCGTACAGCAGGTTGCAGAGCGGCGGGGTATCGGGAGCGGATGTGGTGACGGCGTCCTTGGGGGCGGACTACCGTGCGGGAGGTCGCTGGCTGATGGGGATGGTGATATCGCGCAGCGAGGCATTGGAGGAGGAAGGGACGCTATTACAGATGACGGGCTGGTATCCGTACGTGCGCTACGGAGGGATGCGGCACAGTGTGTGGGGGTTGGCAGGAGCAGGACAGGGAGTGGCTGAAGCAGCGGACACGGGAATGCGCCTTATGGCAGCGGGCGTGGGCGGCACGCTGGTACGCCGTTCGGGCGCGCGGCTGGGGTACGAGGCGGACGGGTTCTGGCTGGGGATGGATGGCGGGATAGGGGTGAGCCGTGTTCGCGCGGGTCTGGAGGGATCGGTGATGTTGCAGGATGTGTTGGAGCCGTATGTGGAGGCGGCGGTTTTGCACAGCGGCGGGGATGCTGAGAGAGGAATGGGAATGGAGGCAGGAGGAGGGTTACGGGTGCGGATGGGGATGTTGCATGCGGAGGTGATGTCAAGGCGTTTGGTGTTACATCAGGAGGACGGATATGGTGAGTGGGGATATTCGGGCATGGTCCGCTATGGCGGACTGGAGGGATTGGGAGCGCAGGTGCGACCGACTTGGGGTCGTACGCATTTGGGGACGCTATGGCAGGCGGAGCGTCCGTGGGAGGTGTATCCGTCGGATCGTCGGATGGAGCTGGAGGTGGGATACGGCTCGCGTTTTCACAGGCGCAGTGTGCTGCGGCCGCATGTGGGTATGGGGCTGCGTGACAGAGGCAGGGATTACCGCATAGGAGCAGGAGTGCAGGGGCGCAAGGGGTTAGGGTTCAGTGTGAGCGGTTTGGCGATGGAGCATATGGCACCATACCGACCAGTGAGCTACGGCGTGACCGCCAGCGGCTATGTGCGGTGGTGAGTACTGGGCGATATGCCATTCTAAAGGGTATAACCGGGTAAGCGTTGCCCACTGGTCAGCGGCGTATCTTAACGAAAGGCACTTATCCATGGTCCTATAGGGAGTAACACTTTAACAAATGGTTGTTGTTCGAGCCTCGTGCAAAACCCTTTAACTCTGGGCTTTTGTCTGGAAGGGGTGTCCGTTCGGTGAAGTACCTATTAACGAGGCATTTACTCTCTCGATTAGAGTAAGTTAGACCGTAGAATCGGCGGGCGGCGCGTTACTCCGTAGAGCATGTTTCCGCCCGCCGCTCACCGAACCCGGCGTGCGGTTTTCCCGCACCGGGCTCTCCAGGCGGATCATGCAGCTCGCACTCGGAAAAGTCGTCTGAATTGGGGGGGGCATCGTCTAATGAAGGTGAGCACCCTCCACCGCCTGCCCGACATTCCCTACAACTCGTAGTCAGTGTTTGCCAGAAAAGTAGGCATTTCTGAGTGACTCTTGGACTAGCCGGGGGCTGGAATCCGAATTGGGGATCCGGAAGGACAGTCAGCAAGGATTTTTCGACGGTAACGTCGCTGACTTTGTCCGCTCACACCGGCAATCCTGTGGTCTTGACGTGTTTTGGCCTCCATCAGCGATGCTCGAACACACGTTGGCCTCTCTCCCTTGCAGACTACCTTGATTTTGTGCTGAAGATGCTCGCGCGAGTCCCTACGCCGCGCGCTTGCGGGCCTGCTCGCACCGCCTTCGTCGCTCCTCGTTCTGCTTCACCATCTGCCCGATACGGTGAACATTCGCCGCTACCACTATCAGCGCCACCGTGCGAACAAAGCCTTCCTTGCCACGGGTCCGTATCAAACCCAGACCCCGATGATTCAAATTGTTGATCGCCGACTCCACCGCCGGATGCTGACGACGCCACTCCACAAACTTCGGATCGGATTCCCTCTCCTTGTCCGCTTTGCTCAACCGACCCCTCTTCGACATGTTCACCGTGTCCAACACCTGCTCCAGCGCCTTATGGTTCTTTACCGATGAGTACCCCTTATCCATGCTGCACGATGTGATCGCCGGATACCGATCCTTCGCTTCCTTCATAAACCCCACAATCATATCCGAATCCACCCCCTCGTGCAGTATCTGATGCCACAATATCAACTGATGCTGATCCTCCAGCACGCATACCGGCAGACCCAACTCCGCAATCACCCCCGCCTTCCCCTTGGTGATCCAACGAGTATGCGGCTCATGTATCGAAAATACCTTCTCATCATGCGGAATCACCTCCCCCTTCCATAGACGACTATCTACTTGATCTATCTGCCTTTGTGCATCTGCCAAGTACCGCAACACCTCCTCAAGATCCGCGTCTTTCTCCTTCAACACGCTGACACTGCTCTCCGCACGCTCAATCAGAACACAACACATTTTATGCCGGTAGGGACCCGAGTCGCCCCGGCCCCCCCCGGACAGATCCGGACGTGCGCGCTAACGCATCCGGCTCCTCCCTTGGGTCGCGCCGTCGCGCTTGACGGTAAATCGTGTGGAAGGCCATGGGTGCCGGATCTCCATCTTCGGCCAGTATATTGCAGTGAGCTTGTCCATCGTGTCCCATGTCGTACGATCCCGCTGGGAACGTCGTCGTAGCACATGCATCCATATCCAGTACAGCTGGACGTAGCAGCTCGCAAGGTACCGGTAACTCGTCGGTACGGCATAGTAATTCAACCATCCGTTGAGCACCCGCCCCAACCATTTCCCCGTCTCATGCACCGGACGGTGCATGAGACGAATCAACTGCCCCTTCACGCGCTTCAGAAAACGAGCCATACGCTTGGCTATCGGCTTACGACCAAGACTAAATCGCCCCTCCGATCTCTACGACAGTAATGCGTAAATCCCAGAAAGTCGAATGTCTCCGGTCGACCCTCACCACGCTTCCTGCGATCTTCCTCGGCATGTCGCCCGAATTCAATCAGACGAGTCTTCCCCGGATGCAGTCTCAACCCGAACTTATCAAGCCGATCCCGCAGTGCACGCAGATAACGTTGCGCTGTCCCCTCGTACTGGAAACACACCACGAAATCATCCGCATAACGAATGATGTAGACCTCCCCCGCACTCCGCTGTGACTTGCGCCATGCATCGGTCCAAAGATCCAACACGTAATGAAGATAAATGTTGGCCAGTATAGGGGAAATCACCGCACCCTGCGGTGTACCCTCCTCACTATCCCGCCACATCCCATCTACCATCACGCCCGCCTTCAACCACTTGATGATCAACCGAATCACCCGCTTATCCGCAATACGATGCTCCAAGAAGCGGATAAGCCACTCCTGGTTTACCGTGTCAAAGAACTTGCGAATGTCGGCGTCCACAATGTAGTTGACCTTGCGACGCTCTATCACGTATGCCAAAGCATCCAACGCGTCGTGCGCGCTGCGCTTCGGCCGGAACCCATAGCTGAAACCCACAAACTCCTCCTCGAAAATCGGAGTCAGTATACGTTCCACCACAGCCCTCTGGACGATCTTGTCCTCCAGTGCAGCCATGCCAAGCGGTCGTGTACCTCCGTCCGGCTTGGGTATCTCTACCCGCTTGGACGGGGTCGCCCGGTACGCTCCTGTATGTACACGTCGGTGAAGGTCCGTCAAACGGTCCTCCAAATCCTCCGCGTACCTCTCCCATGTCATACCATCCACTCCCGGTGCCGCTTCACACTTCTGCGCGTGGAAGGCGGTCCTAAGCGCTTCCATGCTGACATGGTGCGGTAACGTCGTGAGACGCTCCGCTGGGTTTCGCTTCACGAACTCCCGTAACCGCTCCTTCCCCTGTGACACGCGAGCCCATTTCTGCGCCTGGTGCGTGGTAGGATCTCGCGATTTCCCCTCGGGCGACAGCCTTCGCTCCCGCTGCTCCGCCAGGGTATCGTCCCCTTTGTTCGCAGCATTCATCGCTACTATGCTGTCGTCTGACTTCTTCATACCGTGCATCTCCGGTTACGGTGTTTCCACCTTTCCTTCGCGGCGGCGCACGACTGCAGGACAGTATGAAGACCTCCCAGGTCCCGGCAGGATATGTACATACATCCATGGGGTCTCGGACACCGCGGGCCTGTCCGCCGTCTCACCATAACGATGACGGACATATTGCCTTCGACCGCACCGATAATCTCGGCGACCCGAACGACCTATCTTTCGTTGCTCAATAACCCTGGCCATATGCGCCGCTACCGACACTTCACGTCCACCCTCACGAGTGACCGCGCACGGCTCGCGGAATTATGTGCATGGTTCTTGCTTCATATTACGGGACTTCCACCCGCTATATCCTTGCCAGTTAGCCTGGCCTACCGGTGACCGCAAGCCACCACCGCATCGTTGATCTGCTTCAGGACATCCGCTGTTAGCAGGCTTACGTTATCAATAACGGTCTGCGGCTGATAGACAGGCTCGTCCCAGAAATTCGTATGCCCCAGCATCTGGCGCACCTCCAAATGCTTGGCGGCCAGGCTCCTCAAACGATCAAAGTCGCAGTTGAGGGCCTGCTTCAATACCCCAAGACAAAGACGCGCCAAAGTGCCATCCCCGGACGACCACGCTGCAAATCAATATTCGGAAGCAACTGCTTCTCCAGGATCTCAAAGACCTTCTGCTGATCCGTTGCGTCGCAATACAGGTGCTGCAGTCCTTTTAGCGCTGCTGGTATATCGTCCCGGCCTTTGGGGTGGAAGGTTATCTCTTCAACGGGGACCTGCCCGAGCTTAAACTGTGTATCCTCTACAATCCGCATGGTAGTAATCGTATGAATAATCGGCCCCAAGGGGCCTTATATCGATGAAAACGCCCGAAACAGAAGGATTTGGCCAAACATTCGTTAGAGACACGCTGGCTGAATAATCTGCAATGTGCAAATACGGTATGGCTCATATCCATCTGTAACCGTAACGCTTACAGATGGATAGAACGAGTATCAAACGGCCTTGTTTCGCCGTTTTTCAGCCCTCATAACTTTTTCTGGCAATCACTAGTCAAGCCTATTTACGCCTCGACCACCCCGTACCCCGGCTCCCCGGCGTACGCTTCCTTCACTTTCGCATGTGATGTCGCTGAGGTCCCTGACCATTAATCGGTTTACAGGTCATTTGCCATTTGCCGTGGACCTTCCCTCTTTGGACACCGCTCCGCACCTGCGGCCCCTTCCCTCCGCGAGCATTACCCCGCATCAACGGTACTACGAACCACTCCGCCACTTGTATGAGCAAGTAAGCATCCCGGCCCTCAAGGCCGGTACGAGTAAGAATATCGTAAAGGATAGTTGGGCGACGATCCGAGACAAGTTGAACAGGATTCGTCGGATTACGACCAAGATGGTTAAGAACCAATGTCGGTACCTGATCACAGAGGTGGATCAGGATCAGCCTCCGTGTATGGTACAGTTCTTTGCGGTACTGGGATACGTGTATGATCCGGATGCGACCCGCACCGTGTCCGAGCATGTGGAGGAAGCGAGTGCACCGGTGAGTCAGAAACCTCCAGACTCATGACGTATGGTCCCTTCACAACGGTTGAGATAGCGTGCTCCAGATGGAGCCACCAGAGCTACATCCGATGGAAACGATCCGGGATAGATCGCGGCAAAACAGGCGGCAATAAGGGATTCAATCCACCCTAAACCAACTTCAAACAATCCGGTAAATCTCACCATCCATTGCTCCTGAAAAAACCGGTCCAAATATGGCCACGGGAGAATTCCGTAGGTTAGTAGCACTACGAAATGGTGAAGTTAGGATGTGGTAATTGTCTTTCGTCAATTACCACGCCCGCGTCGCTATCGTACACGCAAAGCACTACGATCTTTTTGTGCACATCCATGCCGATAAACAGCGGGGAGGCTGAAGTGAATGGTAAGGGTTGTTGCATAAGACCTTCGCGGTTTGGTTAATGGATAGACGAGCCAAGATAGATCGCCTTTCCGGTGCGGGGTCCTACTACAAGGTTTCTCGCTCTTCGCATGAACAACGCGTAATCAAGCCAAAAAGCACCAACACAACGCTTTTAGATCCAAATCGGCTACGACATGATTACTCTAGGTTATCACTTTCCACGTTAACTTTATGATCGGGGGCGGCTAGTTGGAAGATATGAACAGAGTACGGCAGAGCAGGCGAATTGTCTTGACATCGCTTGATTGTTGGGCCATTAATGTCGTACGGAGATGCGTGGTGGTACTATTGGGCCTAGTTAGTGCTTCAGGAATAACTCAGTCGGTGCAGGGTCAGGATGTGAGGAATTATAGATCTGCAGCAATGGCTGCAGAGGTAGGGATAAGAACCGGATCTGGACCGGAAGATATAGCACCGCGCATCCTACCGTCCCAGATGGTAGGCATTGAAGCTTCACCACAGGTTCCTGCATGCCCAAGGGGGCCCCGTGGAATTTGGAAAGAAGTAAAAGAAGGTACCACTTGCTTGGCCACATACAGGTGCAATAATGCAACTTCTGGGATTGGGTCATACGTGTACATCCATCATGCCAACGGATCGGCTGAGCGAGGGAGAGATGTGCTGATCACTGGTAAGGATAGTCTTAAGATTGTCGGCATTGTGGAAGGCTCGTATGTGTCAGAACCGACTGTAGATAGATACGAAGTCCTCTCGGATGGTATACCCGAAGGAGATGAAGTTATGAACTGCGATTGCGGCCGTTTCCGAGACCGAGGGGTAGGGATTGTAGACAATTTTCCCACGCGAATACTGGATGTTGACGGATGGACTGTGAGGGATACGATGGCCGCGGAAACGGATGGCGTCATGCCATTCTTGTTGAAGTTCCAGCAACCGGTCGCCCGAGACCTGACCATCAAATACTATACGGAGGATGGTACGGCAACAGAGGGGACCGACTATACCACGTGGGAGGGGCGCGTTACTGTTGCGAAGGGCGATAGGAGCGCAGAAATCAGGGTACCAATACTCGGTGATCAAGATGTCGAAGGTGTAGAGACATTTAACCTGATTACACATTCAGACCAGTTTGCAGGCATTCCGAAGGAGAAGGCCATTGGCACTATTGTTGAGCCTCATCTTGTACTGGATCCATCTCCACTGACTGTTAAAGAAGGGGGCCAGGCGACGTATACCGTAGCGCTAGGAACGCAGCCCGTCGGTGATGTAACAGTGGCGATAACGGGGTATGCAGGGACGGACCTGACACTCAGTAAGACGAGTCTAACATTTACGCCTGTGGATTGGAACAATCCGCAAACCGTGGAGGTGATGGCCCTTCAGGACGCCGACGCGGTCGATGCCACAGAGACACTCATCCACACGGCTTCGGGCGCAGCGGACTTTGCCGGTGTGAAGCAAGACCTAAGGGTGACGGTAACGGACATTTACGCCGTAAGGCTGCAAGTTGCACCCCGTCAGCTGGATTTGGTGGAAGGGGGGTCCGGCAAGGACTTTACAGTAAAGCTGGGCTCATCTCCTCCTGTGGGGGAAGATGTGACGGTGGCGGTGAGTGTTCCATCTGAGCTGGATGGAAAGGTATCGTTGTCCGTGCCTCACTTAATCTTCACATCTTCCAATTGGAGCACTGATCTATCAGTAACCGTGACGGCGGAAGACGATGCGGATGCCAACGACGAAGCAGGGTCATTAGGTCTGCTGGCAAGCGGAGGCGGGTATGATGGCATTATTGGGAGAGAGTCGGTGGATGTAACAGACGACGACACACCGGGCTTGGTGTTGAGCAAGCTAAGCCTGACGATTCAAGAAGGGGGTTCCGGTGATTACACGGTGAAGCTGGCCACACTGCCTGCGGAAGCAGTAACGGTTTCTATCACGGGTACGGGCGTAACTATGAGTCCCGCGAGCCTGACCTTTACGGGTGCAACTTGGGATACTGAGCAGACGGTGACGGTGACGGCACCCCACGATGACGATGCGTCCAACGAGCGGATGGTACTTACCCACGCGGCTTCTGGTGGGGACTACGGCTCGGTGAGCAAGGATTTGCCTGTGACAGTGACAGACGACGATACGCCGGGGTTACGTATTGAGTCGATGGCTTTAACCGTGGTTGAAGGGGCATCGGGCATGTATCGCGTAACACTGGAGACAGAGCCGACCGGTACGGTGACGGTGACTATTGAAAGCGACAATAGTGACGTAACGACGAGCGCTGCTTCCCTGACATTCACTTCTGGTGATTGGGATACGGAACAGACGGTAACGGTGCGTGCGGCGGAAGACGCAGACACGGGCGACGATAGTGCCACACTTACGCACACTGCATCGGGAGGGGATTATGATTCCGTGGGAGAGTCTGCTGTCGCGGTGACGGTGAAGGATAATGATCCGGTGACAGGGTTGGTGGTATCGCCCACTTACCTTTCGGTGCGAGAGGGGGCGGAAGAGCATTTTACGGTACGGCTACTTGCGGAGCCCACGCGGGCGGTGGATGTGCGGATCACGGGCGATGCGGGAACAGGATTAAGGGTAAGCCGAACCATGCTGCGGTTTACATCGGAGGACTGGAGCGGACCAGTTACGGTGACAGTTCGTGCGGAAGAGGACGACGATGTGATAGACGCAAGTGTACAGCTCACCCTTACAGCATCCGGGGGTGTGTATGATGGCGAGACAGAGGATGTGGACATAGATATACGGGACAATGACGTAGCAGAGATCGTGCTGGCACCTACCGATCTTACGATATCGGAAGGAAGCGAAGCGTCCTATACGGTGAGGCTGTTAGCGGAGCCATCGGGCATGGTAACGGTGGTGATCGCGAGCGACGATACAGATGTTACGGTGGGTGATGGATCTCTGACATTCACTGCTGATGATTGGTATACCGTACAGACAGTAACCGTGCATGCTGCTCAAGACGACGATACGAACAATGACGATGCCACGCTGACGCACCGGGCGGCGGATGGCGGCTACGATGCTGTGGAGGAGGAATTAACGGTGATGGTGCTGGACGATGACGAGGTTGGGCTGGTGATTAATCCGACAGCATTGCCCTTGGACGAGGGGGCAGCAGGCAACACCTTTGCAGTGTGGCTCGCCTCTCCACCAACGGGTCAGGTGACCGTATCCATCAGCGCAGAGCCCGCACTGAACGGTAAGGTGTCCGTCAATCTGCGGAGTTTGACCTTCAACACTGCGGACTGGAAAACGTACCAGACAGTCACGGTGTCAGCACTGGACGATGACGACTACGATGACGAGACAGGAGAGATACGGTTGTCAGCGAGTGGTGGTGGCTACAATGGAGTGTCTGGGAGTGTAGAGGTAGGGGTTCGAGACGATGATGTGTCGCCGCTTGTGCGTGTGTTGTCGGATGTCCGGGTAAGGGAAGGCGCAGGTACGGCAGTGTTTCGAGTGGGATTAAGCGGAGAGACCACCAGCGTTGTTACGGTCGGTTACCGTACGCAAGATGGTACAGCGACAGCGGGTGCGGATTACCAGCATACAAGTGGGGTGCTCACATTTGGAGCAGGCGAGCTTGAGAAGCAGGTATTGGTGCAGATCATTGATGACGCGTTGGACGAGGACGACGAGGGTTTCACGCTGGAGCTGGCGGACGCGCAGGGAGCGGAACTGGGCATGGCAACAGGCCGTGCCACCATCTTGGACGACGATTCTAAGCCGACCGTTGGCATAGTGCCTACGGTGTATGTACGGGAAGGGGGTATAGCAAATGTCTACATCAGTCTCAGTAGTGTAAGCACGAAGCCCGTCACCGTCTCGTATAGGACAAATGACATGACGGCGACAGCCGGGGAGGACTATGAGGCGGTGAGTGCCGGATTGGTGACGATTGTGCCTGGCGAGACGGAGACGGTAGTACAGGTTCCAACCCAAGACGATGCAGTGCACGAGGGCAGGGAGGCATTTGAGGTGCAGCTAGACGAAGGCAGAACCATGGTGACGATACTGGACAATGATCGTCTTCCAGGGTTCTCAATAGGCGATGTGACGGTATCAGAGGATGGAGGGCGCGCGAAGCTTGCAGTATCGCTGAGTGGTGCGAGCACGGTACGTGTCGGGGTGGCATTTGCCACGCAGGACGGGGCGGCGAAGGCAGGGGCGGACTACACACGGACGCTGGGCACGCTGGTATTTGCACCGGGCGAGACGTTGAGGCACATATGGGTACCGGTAGCGCGTGATGATGTGGTGGAGGAAGACGAGGGATTGGTAGTAAAGCTGAGCGCTCCAGAGCATGCGATGCTGTTGGATGCGGAGGGGGATGTGACGATAATGGATGATCCAATAGAGGTCAGCATCCATGACGGTACCGGGACGGAGAGTTCTGAGGAGCTGGTGATGGTGGTGCGGCTAAACTACGGTAGTACCAAGGTGGTCTCGGTGCAGTTTGCGGTGACGGGAGGCACGGCGACATCGGATGTGGACTACGAGGCGACGCAGGGGCTGGTGGTATTTGAGACCGGCAGTACGGAGGCGCAAGTAAGGATACCTTTGATAGACGACGACTTGCAGGAAGGAGATGAGACGATAGAGGTGACGCTGTCGAATCCGACGAATGCGCAAATCGGGCAGGCAGTGGCAACGGGCACAATTGTGGATGACGAGACGGCACCGGGAATGCAGGTGCGAGCCATTGCGGTGTCGCAGACCGAGGCGCTGTTTGCGGTGAGACTACTGGCACCCGTGGCAGAGCGGCTGACCGGCCGTTTCCGTACGGTAGACGGCACGGCATGGGCGGGAGAGGACTACGAGCGCATGGAGGGGGTACTAGAGTTTGGGCCTGGGGAGACAAGAAAAGAGGTACGAGTGCCCTTACTGCGCGCGCAAGGTACCGGGGAGGCGTTTGCGCTGATGGTGGAGTTAGGGGATGAGACAGTCCGAGAGGATGTGGTGTTGGGATCGAAGAATACGGGAAACCGTGCGCGATTAGGCCGGAGTGTGGCGGTGCATATAGTAGAGGCGGTATCGGAGCGTATGGAGGGATCATTGGTGGGTTGTATGCCGAGGCCGTTTCCCGGTCAGCGGGTACGGGTGTCGCATCTTTTGTCGGGCTGTGGTATGCAGGCAGGCGGAGAGCGGCTGAGTGTATGGGGTCGTGGTGCGTACAGCAGGTTGCAGAGCGGCGGGATATCGGGAGCGGATGTGGTGACAGCTTCATTGGGGGCGGACTACAGTGCGGGAGGTCGCTGGCTGATGGGGATGGTGATATCACGCAGCGAGGCATTGGAGGAGCAAGGGACGCTACTACAGATGACGGGCTGGTATCCGTATGTGCGCTACGGGGGGATGCGGCACAGTGTGTGGGGGTTGGCAGGAGCAGGACAGGGAGTAGTGGCGGAAGCAGAGGACACGGGAATGCGCATGATGGCAGCGGGCGTGGGTGGCACGTTGGTACGCCGTTCGGGCGCTCGGCTGGGGTACGAGGCGGACGGATTCTGGCTGGGGATGGATGGTGGAATAGGGGTGAGCCGAGTTCGCGCGGGTCTGGAGGGATCGGTAACGTTGCAGGAAATCTTGGAGCCGTATGTGGAGGCGGCGGTCTTGCACAGTGGTGGGGATGCGGAGAGAGGAATGGGAATGGAGGCAGGCGGAGGGTTACGTGTGCGGATGGGGATGTTGCATGCGGAGGTGATGTCAAGGCGTTTGGTGTTGCATCAGGAGGATGGCTACGGGGAGTGGGGATATTCGGGTATGGTCCGCTATGGAGGAATGGAGGGATTGGGAGCGCAGGTGCGACCGACTTGGGGCCGTACGCATGTGGGGACGCTGTGGCAGGCGGAGCGTCCGTGGGAGGTGTATCCATCGGATCGTCGGATGGAGTTGGAGGTGGGATACGGCTCGCGTATTCACAGGCGCAGTGTGCTGCGGCCGCATGTGGGTATGGGGCTGCGTGACAGAGGCAGGGACTACCGCATAGGAGCGGGCGTGCAGGGGCGCACGGGGTTAGGGTTCAGCGTGAGCGGATTGGCCATGGAGCACATAGCGCCGTACCAACTGGTGAGTTACGGTGTGAATGTCAGCGGCTATGTGCGGTGGTGAGTGCTGGGCGGTATGCCATTCTAAAGGGCAACCGGGTAAGCGTTACCCACTGGACAGCTGCATTCCTTAACAAAAGGCCCTTATTCATGGTTCTAGAAGCAGTAGCACCATAACATGTAGTTGCTGTTCAAGCCTCGTGCAATACCCTTTAACTGGTGTTTAACAGAAAGTCATGATTTGCGAATCATTCTTGGCTCAGTGGGGGGCTGGAATTCGAATTGGGGATCGGAATGACGAATCAGCAAGGGTGTCTCGATGGTAACGTTGCCGATTTTGTCCGCTCACACCGGCAATAATGTTATAATGGGAGACAGGGATCGGGCACGAATGCTGAGTATGGAACGTGCATTCTGTACTCCCTCCTCCAGCTCGTCGTGCCAGCTTCAGAGCTGCGTAAACTTAACAGCGCGGCCCCTACTATGTCTTGGGGAATTGACCTTGTCAGCGAGTGGACAGGACGCTTCCGTACGATAACCACTGAGCCATACAGAATCACTCCATGGTCATCCCTGCCCAAGAACAATTCCCGCGGCCTTTCGTGTGCAGGCTCGGATGGCGTGTAATTACACCCTTACTAGGCTACAATAATGGCATCTACACCGCATATTCTCTGGGCCGACGACGAAATCGAACTACTGCGGGCCCACATCATCTTTCTTGAGCAACGGGGCTACCGCGTCACCAGCGTTGCAAACGGCACCGACGCCCTCACCCACATCCTGCACGAAACCATTGATCTGGTGCTGCTAGATGAGCAAATGCCCGGCATGGGAGGCCTCGAAACACTGGCCGCTATCCGGGAAGTGCAAAGCGATGTCCCGGTCGTCATGGTCACAAAGAGCGAGGAAGAGCACCAAATGGAAGAGGCGCTCGGAGGACAGATAAATGATTACCTGACCAAACCGGTGAATCCAAGTCAAATCCTCCTGACCTGCAAGAGGCTGCTTGAGCACGGGCGGCTCCGCAATGAAAGGATCTCGCAAGACTATATGCGCAGGTTCAATCAAATCACGCTCGCATTGATGAACCCGCTCTCGCACGAGGAGTGGGTCGTCTTGTACCGCGAGCTGGTGCGCTACGATGTCCTGCTGGAATACGACCAGGCTGCGAGGGAGGTACTGGCAGATCAGTACCGGGAGGCAAACCGCGTGTTTGGACGCTATATTGAGGAAGCCTACCAAGGCTGGATCCGGCAACTGGACAAGCACTCCAGCCGGGAACGCCCTGTCCTGTCACCGGAAGTGATACCCAAGTGGGTCCTGCCTGAGTTACGCAAAGAACGCCCCGTGGTATTCATGGTCATTGACTGCATGCGCCATGACCAGTGGCTGGAGCTGGAAAAACTGCTGAACCCTTGGTTTAGCATGAAAAAGGACTTCTATTATTCCATCCTACCGACGGCAACCCCCTATTCGCGCAACGCGATATTCAGTGGGTTGCTGCCTAGGGATATCGCCCGCCGATACAGTTGCAACTGGTCGGCAGGACAGGATGATGAACACAGCCGTAACCGGCATGAGGAGGATTATCTGGCAGCACTGCTCCGACGCAAAGGCACCTCGAACGTGCGCACACGCTACCACAAACTGGTAAGCAAGGCGGACGGGCAGGCCCTGGCAAGGGCGGCAGCGGACTGTCTGCAGGCAGACCTCTCTGCAATCGTCGTCAATTTTGTTGACATCCTTGCGCATAGCCGTTCAGATTCTGATGTTCTGAAGGAGCTTGCGCCCGACGAACGTGCCTACCGGGCCGTTACACGCACCTGGCTGGAGCACTCTTGGCTACTGCAGGCGTTTCAGATTCTCGCAAAACACGACTGCACTATTGTCATGACATCCGACCACGGGGCGGTTCGCAGCCTGCACCCCACAACAGTACGAGGAGATCGCAGTACATCAACGGCACTCCGATTCAAGTGTGGCCGGAGACTCAAGGCCAACAAGCGGCATGCCATTTGCATATCGGATCCACCGGCTTATGGCCTTCCCGCCGACAATCTTACAACCGACTACCTGATCGCGAAAGAAGACTACTACTTCGTGTATCCGACCAATTACCATCGCTACGCAAACCTGTACCGCGACTCCATTCAGCACGGAGGTGCCGCGATGGAAGAAATGATCCTACCGGTTATCCGGATGCGTCCGCGAGGATACACACACAGCGTCGGGTAATGCGATGCACTGGGAAGAGTCGCTGTCTGTGCTGCCACGGTTTTCAACCGGTGGGGCAAGAGCGTTCCGCCCTGGCCTGAAGACCATGACAGCGCTGCTGCGGGACATGGGAAATCCGCATCTGGCCTACCCCTGTGTCCATGTGGCAGGAACGAACGGCAAAGGCTCTACCGCTTCCCTGCTGTCAGCCATCGGAACATCAACAGGGAGACGGATGGCGCTGCATACATCACCCCATCTGTGCCACGTGGGCGAGCGCATGCGAATTAATGGCACGCCGGCATCTGCGGCATGGCTCGCGAGTGCAGTCGGACGGTATCGGTCGCTGTTCGTAAAACACTGTGCCAGCTATTTTGAGGCTACTACCGCTCTGGCCCTGCAGTATTTCGCTGACAACGACGCCGATTGTGCAGTGATTGAGACAGGGCTGGGAGGCCGCCTGGACGCTACAAACGTGATTGTGCCCGTTCTGAGCATCATTACGCATATTGACTTGGACCATACTGATATCCTCGGCCATACCATAGCGCAAATTGCAGCAGAAAAAGGGGGAATAATTAAACCGGATATACCGGTTATCACCGGGTGCGGAGCCCCCGCGGCCAATATCCTCCGAGAAATGGCCTCCGAGCGCCGCTCCGCTTTCCACGAGGTCGGCCAGGACTGCGAAATCCTGCACGCTACCCCGTATAGCCAAACCATTACCGTCCACACACCCATGCGCAGCTACCAAAGCGTGCGCCTCGGCCTCGCAGGTTACCACCAAACACGTAACGCTGTCCTTGCCATCAGAGCCGCAGAGCAGGTATTCGCGGAGATGAACCCTGAGCATGTTGCGACCGGCCTCCGCAAAGTGTGTCGCCTATCTGGGCTGCGGGGCCGACTTGAACCCATCAAGGACCAGCCATTGATGGTACTTGACGTAGCACATAACCCCGCGAGTCTTGTCGCAGCCTTGCAGCATGTACGACGTTACTGCACGGGATCCCTAATGGTGCTTTTCGCCGCTATGAAGGACAAGGCCGTTCCAGAAATGGCATCCGCCTTGGCCGAAGCTCGCGCATCCGTCCTGGCATGCTCGCTCGAATCCGATAGAGCAATGGCTGACGCAGCATTATCACGTATCATGAACGAGGCAGGTGTACCCGTCATCTTCTCGGGCTCCGTTTCTACAGCGTGGCACCATGCCCATAGCATTGCAACGGAGAACGATGCGGTGCTTGTTGCGGGCTCCCATCAGTTGATTGAACAGGTGCTGCAACAATCGGCATAAGAACGCCTTTCAACATTGGCGATTGCGGAGAACTTGGGGAGTTATATGGCTGAGTGCCACGCGTTTTCGCAGGAATTACTTTTTGTGCTTTGGTGGTGCAGACAGGATGGCTTTCGCCAGTTTTTCATAATCGGTTCCCGCTGTTCACGAACAAACTGCAATTATTTCAAATAACTCAACACGTGGGTACGCATGCTATATAATTGCCATATATTAGGGCGTTATATACCACAGTGCCATGCCCGAAACGGTTAGTGCATACCGCAATATCACATACAGGCTGTTGCTCGGAAGTCGGAGTAACGCCAAGCAACTTGCTGGATTAGCGGGTGCGTGTAGGTTTGTGTGGAATGCCATCCTCGCAGAGCAGAGCGAGGCGTACAAGAAAGCGAAAGAGGTTGGAGAGAAGCCGCCCTCGGTAAGCTTCTTCTCGCTGGGGAAGCGGTTCACGGCGCTGCGCCGCACGGTCGAGTGGCTACCTGAATACTCCTTTGGTGTCGTTAGATACACGTTGTCGTTAGATACACATTGAAATATCAGGCGGATGCATGGAAGGCATTCTTCAAGGAGGGTAAGAGAAGACCGAGATTCCATTCCAGACGTGGTAGTACGCCTTCGTTCACGATCCCGGATAACGTAAGGGTTCGGGATGGCAAGCTGTATATCCCGAAAGTGGGATATATGGCGCTCCGCAGGCGGGGAGGCAACCCGTACCCTGATGGTATACCCGTCAAAGCCACGGTAAAGAAGAACGCCGGCAAAGGGTATGCTGTCATCTGCTACAAGATGGAGGCACCTGTAATAGAGGATACCGGCGGTGCTGTAGGCATTTGACCGTAATTGCGGGCAGATCGCTATGGTCTCCACAGAGGGCGATACAAGCATTATCAGACAACCGGATACCAAGCGTCTTGATGCCAAGTTGAAGCGGCATCAGCGAAGACTGGCGAGACAGAAGAAAGGCTCCAACCGTCGTAACAGGCGGAAGCATAGAATCGCCCGCATACAGCGCAAGCGTGCTACCATCCTCAAGAATGCGAACCACCAGGTAAGTCGCAGTATTGCCAATTGCTCCTCAACGGTGATACTGGAGGACCTGAAGATCAAAGCGATGATACGTTCAGCTAAGGGGACGATGGAGAGCTTTGGCACAAACGTCAAACAGAAGTCTGGCCTCAACCGTGGAATACTGCGAACAGGTTGGGGCCAGCTGGATCAGATGCTGGGCTATAAGTGCCGCAAGGTGATAAAGGTTACCGCTGCCTATACCAGTTAGCGGTGTTCCGTGTGGGCACACAGAAGCGAGTAACCGTAAGACACGGAGCAAATTCACGTGTATGTCCTGTGGACATGCGGATCATGCAGACCTGAATGCGGCTGCAAACATACTGGCCTCCGGGATTGGGGCTTCTGCACGGCGAGGGGCGTTCGGGTTACCGACCCCTATGACCCGTGAAATTGATACTAGTGCCTCACTGTGTACAGTTGGTCACTCACGTAAATAATTCCCTAAACTTGTGTCGTACGGGAACAGGAGCGACGAGGAAGTGATCTACCTGTTGCGGCACATGGCCTAAGTCATGGGAATTAGTGTTTGCCAGAAAAGTAGGCATTTCTGAGTGACTCTTGGACTAGCCGGGGGGCTGGAATCCGAATTGGGGATCCGGAAGGACAGTCAGCAAGGATTTGTCGACGGTGACGTCGCTGACTTTGTCCGCTCACACCGGCAATCCGGTGGTTTTGACGTGTTTTTGGCCTCCATCAGCGATGCTCGAACACACGTTGGCCTCTCGCCCTTGCAGACTACCTTGATTTTGTGCTGAAGATGCTCGCGCGAGTCCCTACGCCGCGCGCTTGCGGGCCTGCTCGCACCGCCTTCGTCGCTCCTCGTTCTGCTTCACCATCTGCCCGATACGGTGAACATTCGCCGCTACCACTATCAGCGCCACCGTGCGAACAAAGCCTTCCTTGCCACGGGTCCGTATCAAACCCAGACCCCGATGATTCAAATTGTTGATCGCCGACTCCACCGCCGGATGCTGACGACGCCCCTCCACAAACTTCGGATCGGATTCCCTCTCCTTGTCCGCTTTGCTCAACCGACCCCTCTTCGGCATGTTCACCGTGTCCAACACCTGCTCCAGCACCTTACGGTTCTTTACCGATGAGTACCCCTTATCCATGCTGCACGATGTGATCGCCGGATACCGATCCTTCGCTTCCTTCATAAACCCCACAATCATATCCGAATCCACCCCCTCGTGCAGTATCTGATGCCACAATATCAACTGATGCTGATCCTCCAGCACGCATACCGGCAGACCCAACTCCGCAATCACCCCCGCCTTCCCCTTGGTGATCCAACGAGTATGCGGCTCATGTATCGAAAATACCTTCTCATCATGCGGAATCACCTCCCCCTTCCATAGACGACTATCTACTTGATCTATCTGCCTTTGTGCATCTGCCAAGTACCGCAACACCTCCTCAAGATCCGCGTCTTTCTCCTTCAACACGCTAACACTGCTCTCCGCACGCTCAATCAGAACACGACACATTTTATGCCGGTAGGGACCCGAGTCGCCCCGGGCCCCCCGGACAGATCCGGACGTGCGTGCTAACGCATCCGGCTCCTCCCTTGGGTCGCGCCGTCGCGCTTGACGGTAAATCGTGTGGAAGGCCATGGGTGCCGGATCTCCATCTTCGGCCAGTATATTGCAGTGAGCTTGTCCATCGTGTCCCATGTCGTACGATCCCGCTGGGAACGTCGTCGTAGCACATGCATCCATATCCAGTACAGCTGGACGTAGCAGCTCGCAAGGTACCGGTAACTCGTCGGTACGGCATAGTAATTCAACCATCCGTTGAGCACCCGCCCCAACCATTTCCCCGTCTCATGCACCGGCGGTGCATGAGACGAATCAACTGCCCCTTCACGCGCTTCAGAAAACGAGCCATACGCTCGGCTATCGGCTTACGACCAAGACTAAATCGCCCCCTCCGATCTCTACGACCGTAATGCGTAAATCCCAGAAAGTCGAATGTCTCCGGTCGACCCTCACCACGCTTCCTGCGATCTTCCTCGGCAAACCGCCCGAATTCAATCAGACGAGTCTTCCTCGGATGCAGTCTCAACCCGAACGTATCAAGCCGATCCCGCAATGCACGCAGATAACATTGCGCTGTCCCCTCGTACTGGAAACACACCACGAAATCATCCGCATAACGAATGATGTAGACCTCCCCCGCACTCCGCTGTGACTTGCGCCATGCATCGGTCCAAAGATCCAACACGTAATGAAGATAAATGTTGGCCCGTATAGGGGAAATCACCGCACCCTGCGGTGTACCCTCCTCACTATCCCGCCACATCCCATCTACCATCACGCCCGCCTTCAGCCACTTGCTGATCAACCGAATCACCCGCTTATCCGCAATACGATGCTCCAAGAAGCGGATAAGCCACTCCTGGTTTACCGTGTCAAAGAACTTGCGAATGTCGGCGTCCACAATGTAGTTGACCTTGCGACGCTCTATCACATATGCCATAGCATCCAACGCGTCGTGCGCGCTGCGCTTCGGCCGGAACCCATAGCTGAAACCCACAAACTCCTCCTCGAAAATCGGAGTCAGTATACGTTCCACCACAGCCCTCTGGACGATCTTGTCCTCCAGTGCAGCCATGCCAAGCGGTCGTGTACCTCCGTCCGGCTTGGGTATCTCTACCCGCTTGGACGGGGTCGCCCGGTACGCTCCTGTATGTACACGTCGGTGAAGGTCCGTCATACGGTCCTCCAAATCCTCCGCGTACCTCTCCCATGTCATACCATCCACTCCCGGTGTCGCTTCACACTTCTGCGCGTGGAAGGCGGTCCTAAGCGCTTCCATGCTGACATGGTGCAGTAACGTCGTGAGACGCTCCGCTGGGTTTCGCTTCACGAACTCCCGTAACCGTTCCTTCCCCTGTGACACGCGAGCCCATTTCTGCCTGGTGCGTGGTAGGATCTCGCGATTTCCCCTCGGGCGACAGCCTTCGCTCCCGCTGCTCCGCCAGGGTATCGTCCCCTTTGTTCGCAGCATTCATCGCTACTATGCTGTCGTCTGACTTCTTCATACCGTGCATCTCCGGTTACGGTGTTTCCACCTTTCCTTCGCGGCGACGCACGACTGCAGGACAGTATGAAGACCTCCCAGGTCCCGGCAGGATATGTACATACGTCCATGGGGTCTCAGACACCGCGGGCCTGTCCGCCGTCTCACCATAACGATGACGGACATATTGCCTTCGACCGCACCGATAATCTCGGCGACCCGAACGACACATCTTTCGTTGCTCAATATCCCTGGCCATATGCGCCGCTACCGACACTTCACGTCCACCCTCACGAGTGACCGCGCACGGCTCGCGGAATTATGTGCATGGTTCTTGCTTCATATTACGGGACTTCCACCCGCTATATCCTTGCCAGTTAGCCTGGCGTACCACATACTTTCTCACCTTCGACTCATCACGCCACTGACGGTGCGTACGCACCCGGTTGAAGGCCTTCTTCAAGGTACGACTCCAGTACACAGCCTTGCGCCAGCCCGCAAGGCTGTGCGCCTCACATGCGCAATGCAACTCCCGAATCAGGCACCGCATCGATTCCCACAACAAGCGAACATCCGTAGGCCACTCCACATTCGCTTTGGCCACCGCCGAATCAACCCGGCAAAGAAGCGGTTCCTCTGGCTCCTGTTCTACCAATCGGTGACCACAAGCCACCACCCCGCATCGTTGATCTGCTTCAGGATGTCCGCTGTTAGCAGGCTCACGTTATCAATAACGGTCTGCAGCTGATAGATAGGCTCGTCCCAGAAATTCGTATGCCCCAGCATCTGGCGCACCTCCAAATGCTTGGCGGCCAGGCTCCTCAAACGATCAAAGTCGCAGTTGAGGGCCTGCTTCAATACCCCCAGACAAAGACGCGCCAAAGTGCCATCCCCGGACGACCACGCTGCAAATCAATATTCGGAAGCAACTGCTTCTCCAGGATCTCAAAGACCTTCTGCTGATCCGTTGCGTCGCAATACAGGTGCTGCAGTCCTTTTAGCGCTGCTGGTATATCGTCCCGGTCTTTGGGGTGGAAGGTCATCTCTTCAATGGGGACCTGCCCGAGCTTAAACTGAGTATCCTCTACAATCCGCATGGTATTAATCGTATGAATAATCGGCCCCAAGGGGCCTTATATCGATGAAAACGCCCGAAACAGAAGGATTTGGCCAAACATTCGTTAGAGTCACGCTGGCTGAATAATCTGCAATGTGCAAAATACGGTATGGCTCATATCCATCTGTAAAAGTAACGCTTACAGCTTGATAGAACGAGTATCAATGTCACGGGTCATAGGGGTCGGTAACCCAAACGCCCCTCGCCGTGCAGAAGCCCCAATCCCGGAGGCCAGTATGTTTGCAGCCGCATTCAGGTCTGCATGATCCGCATATCCACAGGACATACACGTGAATTTGCTCCGTATCTTACCGTTACTCGCTTCTGTGTGCCCACACACACAGAACACCGCTGACTGGTATAGGCAGCGGTAACCTTTATCACCTTGCGGCACTTATAGCCCAGCATCTGATCCAGCTGGCCCCAACCTGTTCGCAGTATCCCACGGTTGAGGCCAGATTTCTGTCTGACGTTTGTGCCAAAGCTCTCCTTCGTCCCCTTAGCTGAACGTATCATCGCTTTGATCTTCAGGTCCTCCAGTATCACCGTTGAGGAGCAATTGGCAATACTGCGACTTACCTGGTGGTTCGCATTCTTGAGGATGTTAGCACGCTTGCGCTGTATGCGGGCGATTCTATGCTTCCGCCTGTTACGACGGTTGGAGCCTTTCTTCTGTCTCGCCAGTCTTCGCTGATGCCGCTTCAACTTGGCATCAAGACGCTTGGTATCCGGTTGTCTGATAATGCTTGTATCGCCCTCTGTGGAGACCATAGCGACCTGCCCGCAATTACGGTCAATGCCTACAGCACCGCCGGTATCCTCTATTACAGGTGCCTCCATCTTGTAGCAGATGACAGCATACCCTTTGCCGGCGTTCTTCTTTACCGTGGCTTTGACGGGTATACCATCAGGGTACGGGTTGCCTCCCCGCCTGCGGAGCGCCGTATATCCCACTTTCGGGATATACAGCTTGCCATCCCGAACCCTTACGTTATCCGGGATCGTGAACGAAGGCGTACTACCACGTCTGGAATGGAATCTCGATCTTCTCTTACACTCCTTGAAGAATGCCTTCCATGCATCCGCCTGATATTTCAATGGGTATCTAACGACAATGTGTATCTAACGACACCAAAGGAGTATTCAGGTAGCCACTCGACCGTGCGGCGCAGCGCCGTGAACCGCTTCCCCAGCGAGAAGAAGCTTACCGAGGGCGGCTTCTCTCCAGCCTCTTTCGCTTTCTTGTACGCCTCGCTCTGCTCTGCGAGGATGGCATTCCACACAAACCTACACGCACCCGCTAATCCAGCAAGTTGCTTGGCGTTACTCCGACTTCCGGGCAACAGCCTGTATGTGATATTGCGGTATGCACTAACCGTTTCGGGCATGGCACTGTGGTATATAACTCCCTAATATATGGAAAGTATATAGCATGCGTACCCACGTGTTGAGTTATTTGAAATAATTGCATTGTTTTCGTGAAAAGCGGGAACCGATTATGAAAAGCTGGCGAAAGCCATCCTGTCTGCACCACCAAAGCACAAAAAGTAATTCCTGCGAAAACGCGTGGCACTCAGCCATATAACTCCCTAAATCATCTATATTGCACCGTCGCTGCGGGTCAATTTGTCCGCTCACCTGTCCACCGGACGGGAATGTGCGATATCTCGTTCCGTCTGTGCCTCTACGCGCCAGCCCCATTTGCCTAAGGATAGTCTCCGTCGTCCGGTACGGAAACAACCTACCTGCTACGATAGCGAAGCATACGTGTCAACCTGCCCAACCCCCGATTCCATGACCCTCTCGGACCTGCAAGACAAGAAACTGACGGACCTGAAGCATATGGCGAAGGACATGAAATTGAAGGGGGTCTCCGCACTCCGCAAACAAGCTCTGATTGATAAGATCATGGACCACCGCGCTGCCGCCCCACCGGATCCGGCCCCAGCCCCCAAGCCCGAACGGATCGCCACCCCCGCAGTACCGAACGATGCTCCGCCCCCGCCAACGAGGCAGCGCCGAGGATCGGACAAGCCGCATAATTCTCGTCCAAAAGGGCGGCACCACAGAGAAGGATCAAGAGATCGCAGCTCCGGGCGTCGGAGGCATGGATCCGCCCGCGGGCGCGGGCGCAGGGATAACCGCCATGGCGGACGTGACGATCGTCGAGTGCAACCCTACTATGAACCCAGGCCGGAACACCTGCCCCAGCAGGAATATGTCCGATCTGACTCCGATGTAGTCGTACAGAAAAAGGGTGTGCTTGAAGTGTTGCCCGATGGCTACGGTTTCTTGCGCTCCCCCGAATACAACTACCTCCCCGGCAGGGAGGATATCTATGTGTCGCCAAGCCAGATTAAACGGTTTAGCCTACGCTTGGGTGACACCGTCGTAGGCGATGTACGGCCGCCCAAGGAACGCGAACGCTTCTTTGCGATGATCCAAGTCAATAAAGTAAACGGCCATCCCCCAGGTGACTTGGCACAGAGGCCTACCTTTGAGTACTTGACTCCTTTGTACCCGGAGTCGCAGCTTCGCCTCGAAACGCGCCCGCACGGCATCAGTATGCGTGTTCTGGATCTGTTTTCTCCCATCGGCAAAGGCCAGCGCGGCCTAATCGTGGCACAACCCAAAACGGGCAAGACCATACTTCTGCAGAAGATTGCCAACGCCATCGCCGCCAATCATCCCGAAGTCACCGTCATGATTCTTCTGGTGGATGAGCGCCCGGAAGAGGTGACCGATATGCAGCGCAATGTTAAGGGTGAAGTAGTCGCCTCAACGTTCGATCAGGAACCGCAGCGTCATGTGGAGGTAGCCAACATTGTGCTGGAAAAGGCCAAGCGCCTCGTAGAAGCAAAGAACGATGTGGTCATTCTCCTCGACTCAATCACACGCTTGGCTCGCGCGCACAATTCCGTGGCGCCCGATTCCGGTCGCACCCTTTCTGGCGGTATTGATGCGGGCGCATTGCGCGGTCCGAAACGATTCTTCGGTGCTGCACGCAACGTGGAAGAAGGAGGCTCCCTCACCATCATCGGGACAGCGCTTGTGGATACCGGAAGCCGCATGGACGATGTTATCTTTGAGGAATTCAAAGGGACCGGCAATATGGAACTAGTGTTGAATCGTGAAATGGCCGACCGTCGTATCTTCCCCGCCATCAATGTCGTCATGTCTGGAACGCGCAGAGAAGAGCTATTAATACGTGAAGCACGCCTGATGCGGATCTGGATCCTGCGGAAACTCCTTGCCGAAATGGAGCCCATCCAAGCCATGTCCTTCCTGCTGGATCGAATGCGCGGAACAAAGAGTAACGACGAATTCCTGGTCACCATGAATTCCTAGCGGCACGATATGCCCTTGAATGCTGATGGCTACAAATAGTGGGTGCCCACTGACCGGCAGACCCGCCTACTAATCCGACAGCTACCTGCAATGGCCCCGTTTGAGAATGTCAAAGTCGTACTCTTCGACATGGACGGGGTGTTGGTGGACGTATCCGGCTCCTACCGGCGTGCAATTGAGGAAACAGTATTTCATTTCACCGGGCGCACCATCACCAACAGTACCGTGCAGAGGTACAAAAACCGGGGCGGCTTTAATGACGACTGGACCCTAACACACGCCATCATCGCCGACAGTGGCATGGAGGTGTCAAGGCATCGCGTTGTAGCCGAGTTTCAGCGCCGATACCGGGGAGACTGCTGGAACGGGTTCATTGCCCAGGAGTCACCGCTCGTGCGCACGCAAACTCTAGATCACCTGGCCGAAGCGCGACTGATCATGGGCATTGTGACCGGGCGCCCTGAGTTAGAGGCCGCTTGGACACGTGACCGTCTGGGCTGGAAGAAATATTTTCCGCTGTTGGTGGCCCGCGAGAAACATGAACACCGGGGCAAACCCGACCCGTTTCCGCTGCAACATGCCCTAGGCGTGCTGCACGCGGCAGGACTGTCCATGCGGCCCGACCAGGCCATGTATGTAGGAGATACGGTAGACGATATGCAAGCCGCACGGGCAGCCAATATGTGGGCCGTCGGTGTCACGCCTCCGTATGTGGAGACGGAAGCACACCGCGGACTCCTGGAATCTCGCGGAGCGCATGCAGTGGTCGCCAATGCGAATGCATTGCCATCGCTACTGGGATTGCCGCCTGCCTCGTAAGGAACCAGTCTTTCAGCCGAATGGCCAGCCGAGTCAAGTTGCCATTCATTCTTGCCCGCGCGTTTGTTGCCGCAGAGACCATGGAGGGCGCTCTGCCGGTACTGCAGCGCCTCTATAGACAGGGCCTCCACACCACCGTAGATGTGCTCGGTGAGCATATGGCAACGCACGAACGCACAGTTACAGCACGGGATACCTACGTCCGTCTGCTGGAGACACTAGGCTCCACTACCGGCGTAGATAACAACATCTCCATCAAGTTGTCTATGATCGGGCTCGCAATCAGTGAATCCACTTGCGCGCACAACCTGTATCCGATCCTGGAAACGGCCCGTAAGCTGAATGCCTTTGTACGCTTGGACATGGAGGGCTCCGAACTGTTGGCCCCTACGTTACGCATATTTGAAGCCGCCCTGCCGGAATACAGACGCCATCTGGGCGTGGTGCTACAGGCTTATCTCCACCGTACGCCAGATGATGTTGCACGCATGTGCAGCCTCAAAGCACGGGTACGATTGGTCAAGGGAGCCTATAAAGAGCCTAAGTCCATCGCGTTTCAGCGGATGGACCGGATACGCGCCAACTTCACGGCGTGTATGCGTGTGCTGCTAACTTCCGGTACCTTTCCTGCCATTGCTACGCACGACGACCTATTGCTGTCAGAGACCAAAGCGTTCGCGCTGGAGAAAGGCGTCCCTCCGAAGGCGTTCGAGTTCCAAATGCTGTACCGTATACGTCCGCAAACTCAGGTTCGACTGGTGGAGGCAGGCTATGGAGTGCGCGTGTATGTTCCCTATGGGGATCAATGGTTTCCCTACTACTTCCGGCGCCTTCGCGAAAGGAAAGAAAACATATTGTTTCTCTTCCGAAACGCCCTGCGTCGTTAGGCTCCCTGCGTCGCCAGGAACCGTTCCGCATCAATAGCTGCCATACAACCCGTTCCCGCTGCAGTAACAGCCTGCCGGTAGACATGGTCTTGTGCATCGCCACAGGCAAACACGCCCGCGATGTTGGTGCGCGTGGAATGCGATTGCGTCTGGATGTACCCTAGCCCGTTCATATCCAGCCATGAGTCGAATAGCGCCGTGTTGGGCTTGTGCCCGATAGCAACAAATAGTCCGCCCACCCGAAGCGCACGCAGTTCTTTTGTCCGCACATTCTCAATCTGCACCCCGCTAACCTCCGAATCGCCCAAGACATTGACGACCACCGAGTTCCATATGACCTGGATGCGATCGTTGGCCAAAACGCGAGCCTGCATGATCTTGGATGCCCTAAAGGAATCCCTGCGGTGCACGATGTACACCCGCGGGCAAAACCGGGTCAGGAACAGTGATTCCTCCATGGCGGAATCGCCACCGCCTACGACGGCCACCTCAGCGCCGCGGAAGAAAGGGCCATCGCATGTGGCACACGCAGAGACACCATGACCAAGCAATCGAAGTTCATTCTCAAGCCCCAGGTACCGCGCCGACGCTCCGGTAGCCACGATCAACGCATCTGCCGTTACCGTCTCCTCTTCATCTACCACCATCTGAAACGGTCTGTCTGAGAGGTTCACACTGGTAACCGTGCCGTACTGCACGTTGGCACCAAACCGTTCCGCCTGGCGGCGAAAGTCTTCCATCATCTCCGGCCCGAGAATCCCTTCAGCATATCCAGGATAGTTCTCCACATCCGTCGTGGTAGTTAGCTGCCCCCCCGGCTCCATTCCCGCAAATACTACCGGTTCCAACCCCGCACGAGCCGCGTACAGTGCAGCCGTATAACCCGCCGGCCCCGAGCCAATGATAACAACGTTGTGCCGCGCTGGGTGCGTGTCCGCCATGATCCGCAGTTGCCGCTAGGCGTCCTGCCCCGCCAGCGAATTCAGCTTTTTCGCGATCTTCCCCTTTTGCACCACCCCGACACGTTGATCCACCACCTGCCCCTCGTTAAAGAACAGCAGGGTAGGAATCGAGCGGATGCCATACTGCATGGGCACGTGCTGGTTGTCGTCAACGTTCATCTTGGCAATCTTGGCCCGTCCCGCGAACTCCTCTGCGAGCTTTTCAATGACAGGAGTCATTGCACGGCACGGTCCACACCAAGGAGCCCAGAAGTCTACCAAAACAGGAACATCCGATTCCAGGACTTCCTTTTTGAAGGTGGCATCAGTAAGGCTTATGTACTTGGAGGCCATTGTGCATAGCGTCGTTAATGGACGGATCTCCTACGGTAGGCAACACGGCGGGTTTCACCCCGCCGCCGCCAGCATGGATGGAAGTGCTTGGTCGTGGATGAACGAGAGGTGATCAACCGCGCACTTCACCACCAGCACCCCGCCCACAGTGATTCGAAGGACGTCCCCCCGCGTGGTACCAATACGCGTGAGCGATACAGACGCGTCCGCAGGCAATGCACTCTGCAGCATGCCGGCCGGTTGGGATGTCGTAAAGATTATCCTGGATTGCGATTCAGAAAACAACAGAGCGTCCAGTCGCCCCCCGTCCGCAAGCTCCAAGTCTACATCCGCTCCTATGGTTCCGGAAAGGAGCGCACATTCGGCCACGCAGACGGCAAGCCCGCCATCTGACACGTCATGCGCACTCTGGACCAAGTCCTTCCGAATCAGGGTGAGCATGGCCGCCTGGACTGCCGACTCCTGGCTAAGATCAAGGTGCGGGGCATCGCCGTGCGCTTTCTGCAGACGATCCGCAAGGTATTGCGAACCGCCTATATCGTCCGCGTGCGTGCGGTGCGTCCATTCTTGAGGCGTCAGCAGAAAGACGGCATCTCCTTCCGCAACAAAGGCTGCTCCAGTCCTGTGCGCGTTCAAGTCTTCGACCAGTCCAAGCATGCCGATGGTCGGGGTAGGGAATACTGCCCCAAGAGGGTTTTCATTGTAGAAGGACACGTTGCCACCAGTCACTGGCGTGCCGAGCGCACTGCACGCTTCTCCCATTCCGCGGACGGCCTCCTTGAAGACCCAGTACACCTCTGGCTTGTACGGATTCCCGAAGTTCAGGCAGTTCGTGATGGCGAGCGGCCTGCCCCCGGCGCAGACCACATTACGTGCGGCCTCCGCCACGGCAATCTGCCCGCCCACCCGTGGATTCAGATACACATAGCGGCCGTTGCAATCTGTTGAAACCGCGAGCCCCCTGCTAGTACCCTTTACACGTACCACTGCGGCATCAGCCGTTCCGGGCCCCATCACGGTGTCCGTCCTCACCATTGTGTCATACTGCTCATAGACCCATCGCTTGGAGGCAATATTGGGGGATCCCAACAATTCTTCCAATACAGCCTGCGCCTCTGTCGTGGAAAGGTCGGGGAGATCCGGCTTCGTGCGCACGCTTTTGATATAGGCCGGAGGCCGAGTCTCCCTGGTATACACCGGGGCACCGCCGCCAAGGACCAGATGCTCGGCCTGCACCGAAGCCATTAGCGCACCACGATACCACACTTCCACCAAGCCGCTTGCGGTTACCTCCCCTATCTGGACGGCATGCAGGTCCCACTTGGCAAACACCCGCTCAAGTGCGCTCCCCGCATCCGGCTCGCACACTACCAGCATGCGTTCCTGGCTTTCCGAGAGCATGATTTCGTATGCAGACATGTCGGGTTCGCGCACGGGGACCTTGTCCAGGTCCAAGCGCATTCCCACACCCCCCTTGGCACTCATTTCGCAAGAAGAACAGGTAATTCCCGCAGCCCCCATGTCCTGAATACCAACCACAATCCCCTCGCGCAGAGCCTCCAGGGTCGCCTCCAACAGCAGCTTTTCGGTAAAAGGATCACCCACCTGTACACTCGGACGCTTTGCCTCGCTGGCCTCGGAAATCTCCTCCGACGCAAATGTTGCTCCGTGGATTCCATCGCGCCCCGTAGCCGATCCCACGATATAGACGCAATTGCCTTCACCCTCCGCAATCGCCGAGGCGGTCATTCCTATCCTGACAATTCCCACACTCATGGCGTTGACCAGGGGATTACCTTCGTATGATGCATCAAAGTACACCTCTCCCGCCACCGTCGGCACACCAAAGGCATTTCCGTAGTCACCAATCCCGCGCACGACGCCATCAAGAAGGTACCGTACACGTGCGTTGTCAAGCGAGCCAAAGCGCAGTGAGTTCAACGCACATACCGGCCTTGCCCCCATCGTAAAGATATCGCGGTGGATCCCTCCAACCCCGGTTGCCGCTCCCTGGTATGGCTCCACCGCTGACGGATGGTTATGACTCTCAATCTTGAAGGCCGCCGCTAGCCCACCGCCAATATCAACAAGCCCCGCGTTCTCATCTCCCGCCTCTACGAGAAGCGCCGCACCCGTGCGGGGCAACGTCTTGAGCACAGCAATTGAGTTCTTGTAGGAACAATGTTCGCTCCACATAACGGAATAGATGCCAATTTCCGTGACTGTGGGAATCCTGCCTAGCCGCTCTACGATCCATGAATACTCCTCCCGGGTAAGACCATGTGCTAGCGCTAGCTCCTCTGGATTCTGCTGGTCCGATACCATCGGTTGTAACCGGTTAATGGAAGCCTAAATTCAGGGACGTATTTACCTGCATGAAAAACGATTCCTGATGCCGTATGATATCACGTTTTAGACAATGCAACGCATGCAGTCCGCGGAACCAGGGTGGCGTGCCGCTCCACACGGATCAATAGTCCGCCCTCCGGCAATAGATGCCACGCCCTATCCGCGTAGTTAGCCATCGGCATAACACCGCACCAAGCCCAGCCAGCCTACTGCGGGCAAGAGCCTCCCGCTGAGACGCTTGGCGAAGGGGCCACCGCCCCCTTCGCCATGAAGGACCGGTCCCTGAAACAATTTGGATTATCCGCAGGCAAACTCGTGCTCCCGTTTCATTCTCCGACATGAATCCCCCAAGTTACGGGAGCCTGCAACCAAGTAAGGCATGTCCGGAACCCCGTGTCCATTGCGGGTTTGAGCGTTGCAAAAGACTATATGCGGGATGACGGAAGCAGCAATCGGATTAGACCGACTGCAACGCGGCAACGATCGCTATGCAGGTGGAGATATGCCGGTCCACATGCCGATACGATTCCAGAGGCCCTTCGCCGCGATTGTCGGGTGCGCTGATTCCCGCGTGTGCCCGGAACTCATTTTTGGACTCGGCCAAGGAGATATATTCGTAATCCGCGTGGCGGGCGGCATCGCTTCGGGCAGTGTAATCGGAAGTGTGGAGTATGCCATCGCCGAACTTGGCGTCCCGCTGGTCGTGGTGCTTGGCCACAGAGACTGCGGCGCTGTCCAGGAGGCAGTGGCATCCTGGACCACCGGTGAGGCGGCTCCTTCCTCGGGCCTAAATACCATTATCCGGGCCATCCAACCCGTTCTAGGTCCCCTCCTTGATTCAGGTTGTCCGGCCGACCAGTTCGTTGACCGCGCGGTCACAGCAAATTCCCTCAAGGTTGCGCAAGATCTTGTAGCTAAGTCTGCACTCATTGGTGCGCACGTGCGACAGGGCACTGTTCGGGTGGAAACAGCAGTACTCGACCTTGAAACTGGACATGTACGCTTCCTGTTGTAGTCTACCGAACCGTGTACCGGACTCCTACAAAGACTGTGGCTTCGGAGGCCGGAAAGAACTGCGGCGCCCCAAACCCTTCATTGCCGGACAGCAGAACATGGCTGTTGAGGACATTTGTAACATCTGCCGTGAGAGTCATACCGGCTAATGTACTGGCGTCGGGAAAAGCATAGCGGACCGTCGCATTAACGAGTGTATAAGGATTGATCCGTAAATCATCCCGAGAAACGCCGTTCATGTCCTTCCCGTTGGAGTTCCCGATGTATTGCTCCCCCACCATGGCGATATCGCTGCGGAGCGTCATTCCGCGAATATCCAGCCGTGCGCCGAGATTTACGATTTCGTCAGGAAAACCCGGGATTCTGTTGCCTGCCTGATCAATGCTTGCAGCCGACCCATCCGGGAGTGTGATGTGTTCTTCGAACTTCACGAACCTGTTCCGGCTGATGGTTGCGTTGCCGTATAAGCTCAGCGCTCCGGCGACCTGCAATGTCGTTTCCACCTCCAACCCCGCATGTCGCGTCTTATCCGCGTTGCCTGTCCTCGGCACACCGAACTGATCCACGCCCCCACTGGGAATTATTTCGTCTGTGAACGCCATCCAGTAGACGCCAATAAATCCCGTAGCGCGACTCTGGTTGAGGCGAACGCCCAGCTCCAGATCCAACAGCTGCTCCGGTCTCACAAAAGGGGCGTTGTAGTCGTACTCATTACGCACGCCCAATTCAAACTGCGGGATTGCCCCCGCCCCTGCCTCTTCGCCATCATAGAGCGATTTCATGCGCGGCTCCCGGCTGGCAAGCGCCACGCTGGCGTACGCATTCACCGACCTCTCCGGGTTAATTGTCACGCCGATACGCGGATTCACAAAGAAATACGGCGCAGAGAACTGGTTGCGGAAGAAGGCTTCATCGTACACACGGTATTGGCGCCAGGTAATCTGCATATCGGCCTGTAGGGCTACGCGCTGGCGAGGCCGATACATCTGACTTGCAAACAGCGACATCACTGTCTTTTCGCCGCGTATGCTGTAGACGCGAACGTCATTGTCACTGCCTACGACTCGTTCAGGGAGCCTATTTGATTCCTGGATTCTTCCCCAGCGCAGCGAACGATGCAGCCGTGCTTCGGCGCCGATCGTTGCTTCTCCGAGCGCGTGTGTCCGGGTAAATCGCGGCATCCACCCTGCCTGCCACTGGTCCAGCGCGGCCCGAAATTGAACGCGTGTGCCAGGGGCGGAGATATATAGGGGTAGCGACCGCAGCTGAAGGTCCGATTCCCGCCAATCTTCCGGCAGCCGCAAATAGTCAGCCGACCGAAAGGAGCCATCAAAGTCAAAGTATCCGTTGCCACGAATCCAAAAGATGGACTGCCGCATCGTCCATGCGTCGCTCAGCTGTCCCCGGTGATGCAATTCTACATGCGGCTGACGGAACCGCTCGGCATCGCGTGTTAGGCTGCTGAAATTGGTTTTGCGTGTGATTGGGTTGCCGAACGGGTCAAATTGCGTCGTCTTGTTCGCAGCTTTGGGAATTCCGGAATAGGCGAGACCATCCTCCTGCGGGCCACCATACGTCTGCAACGTGACCGAATGCCGGTCTCCATACCGTGTTACGCCCGCAAAGAAGCGCCAGAACTCGCTCCACGACCAGTCCCTGTACCCATCCGTCCGCAAATGACTAAAGCGTCCGAAGGCCACGTATCGGCTGCCAAGCAAGCCGGAATTGAATTCGACCGTGTACCGCTGCGTATTCAGCGTGCCGTAGCCCACTTCAGCCGCGGCGTAGGGAGCATGCTTATACGGGTCGGCAACGATATTGACTGCTCCGCCAATACCCGTTGATCCATAGAAAGCAGACCCGGCTCCCCGTTGTACTTGGATATCCTTAATGCTACCCTGCAGGTCAAAAAAATTGATCCAGAAGACATTGTGCTCCTCCGGGTCGTTCTGCGGGATACCATTGATCGCTACTGCCAGCCTGCGCTGGCCGAACCCCCGTATCCGCAGATGCGTATACCCCATGTCGTTGCCGTTCTCCGAATAGTAGGTAGTTGACGGCAGCGTTGACAAGTGGGCCGGCAAGTCCCGCATATTGGACATCTGAGCCAGTTCCCGAGCGGAAAGGCGGCTGAACGTTATAGGTGTCAGCCGAGGGAGCGCCCGGCCTGCCGTGATGACCACCTCGGATTGCTGGGCCACTTGTGGAACCAGGACGATCTCCAGGTCTCGGTTTTCTCCATCGGTCAGCTCAAGACGTTGGAAGTGCTCTTCGAAACCCAGATAACGCACAACCAGGTTATACGTACCCTCTGGCACCTCCAGGAACACAAACCGCCCATCGGTTCCGGTAGCAGCACCGAAGCGTTGCTCCTCGGATGCGGCATCCGTCAGCAACACGGAGGCCGCATGTAAGGGTTCCAACCGGTGGTTTAAGACTTGCCCGGCCACATCACCGGTGGCGTGGCAGATATTTGATCCTGCACACATGGCTGCGGCAAGAAGGAGGGGAAGATTGCGCATAGGATCCGGCCGTTTGTCACATGTCGCTCCGAGACACTGCGTCAGGAGCGGCATGAAGCCACGAAGGCCAGATTGTTTTCCTACGCCGGTGCTACCCGGATCAGGTTCCAAGGGTCTGATCTCAGTCCGGCGCGTCGCCGAACACCCCTAACTATGTCTGCCACAGAACGCTAAGCGAAGGTACGTTGCAGAATATAGAGGCGCAACTGCGAATGTTGACAAGCTGGTTGTTCGCCAGATTTGCCAGCACTGGATTGCACTCTTACAACCAATAGGTAAGACTCCGACCCGAAGCCGCGGTCCCGGTGCGTTTCCAAGTAGCGCGCCGAGAGTCCGCCGGTAAAATCAGGGCGTTGTCGCTTCTGGACAGAACATCCTCTGGATCAACAAAGAACAGGGATTGACAAAGACAATGTGCCCGCCGGTAAAGTATACCAAAGCCCTTGGCGAGTCAGTTTTCCCAAACAGTTCGGAAATCACTCCACTCCTCAACGCTCGCCTCGAATGTAGTAGCCATTGCTTCCGATGTTGACGGCGCGTTCGATTCGGTGTTGGGCCGGAGTGGTATACGGTTGGGTCCTCAGGTGCAATTGCGCTAAGTTTGCCCACTGTTGTCTCCACACTGCCTGGTATTTCGTTGGATCTCGCCGCACTCAAGAACTACGCACGGGAGGCGCGCCATACGTTTCGTGCGGCGGTAGTAATGCGCGCTGCCGAACTGGGCGTGCATCCAGATTGCATTGAACCCGCGCGTACCGACGGAAACGTTGTACGCATCGGGCCACGGACCGTCTCGCTGAAAGACGGAGAACAGCGCCGAACACTTGAGCGTCGCATTCTGCGCGAAGGTTTTGACCCTGTGATGGACGAGATGGCCTACACATGGTTCAACCGCTTTGCGGCCATCCGCTATATGGAGCTGCATGGCTACCTGCAGGGAGGCATGCAGCTTCTCAGCGACATTGACCAGCCGGAGATGCTGCGCAGAGCGCATGAAGTAGCCCTTCCCGGACTGGATGCAGCCTATGTGCTATCGCTCAAGATGGATGGCAACCGGGATGACGAGCTTTTTCGGATGCTGTTTCTGGCACAGTGCAGGGCGCTGCACACATCCATGCCGCTCCTTTTTGACAGCATCGGCAGCGAGACGGAGCTGCTTCTGCCATCGCGGCTGCTGCGCCCGGACTCCATCATGCGAGAGCTGGTACGTGCGATAGAAGAGGAGGACTGGCAGCATATAGAAATCGTGGGATGGCTGTACCAGTTCTATATTTCGGAGCGGAAGGAGGAGGTGATCGGCAAGGTGGTGCCTGTAGAGGACCTGCCGGCAGCCACGCAGCTGTTCACCCCTCGCTGGATTGTACGTTACCTGGTACAGAACGCTTTGGGGGTGGAGGGAGAGTACAGCGTTGTACCGGCCTCTTTTTCCTTTGACCCTGCGCGGTTCACGTTTTTGGATCCTGCGGTGGGTTCGGGACACTTTCTGGTGGAGGCCTATGATGCGCTGATGGGGGTGTATTTACAGCGGGGGTACCGGAAGGAGGAGGCTGTCCGCCGGATCCTGGAGGACAATCTGTTCGGTTTGGACATAGATCCGCGGGCGGTACAGCTGGCCAGCTTTGCGCTCATGATGAAGGGGCGCAGGGATGACAGGGAGCTGCTGACGAGGCCTGTCCGGCTGAAGCTGGCGTGCATTACTCGCAGCGCGGAACTGGACACGCAGCAGTTGGCCGCGGCCATTCCGCTTGCGGAGTATGGTTTGGAGCGTAGCGACTTGGAGGCATTGAAGGAGCTATTTGCAGAGGCATCGGGGCGTGGATCGCTGATCCGGGTACCGAAGCGGGTGCAGGAGTGTTTACCGAGGCTTAGGCAGATGGGAGACCAGTGGAAGGACATGCACGGTGGACAGGAGCTATTGGTGCGTCTTGCAGATCAGGCTTCAATGCTGTCACGAAGGTACGATGCGGTGGCTACGAACCCACCGTATATGGTTAGCAACCTGATGCATGGGTCTGTCAAGGCATTTGCGCGGAAGGAATATCCGGCGGCCAAGCGCGATTTGTTTGCGTGTTTCATTGTGCGAGCGCTTGAGCTGGCCAAGGATGATGGCTGTGCGGCCCTGGTCACCATGCACAGCTGGATGTTCCTGTCGTCGTACCAAAGGCTTCGGGTGAAGCTACTTCAGGAGACGAGTCTCAAGACCATGGCGCACTTGGGTGCCAGAGCATTTGGTGCCATTAGTGGGGAGGTAGTGCAGACCACTGCATTTGTGTTGGAGAACTGGTACAAGGCTGGCCACAAGCCGGTGGTCCACAGGCTTGTGGAGGGAAAGGAGCAGAACAAGGAGCGGGCGTTACGGGAAGGGAGGAATCGCTTTGATCACATCCCACAGGACGACTTCCGGCTGATTCCGGGCAGTCCGGTGGTGTACTGGGTGAGCGAAGGCATGCGGCGGCTGTTCAGGGATGGCACGCCGCTGGGAGAGCTGGTGGAAGCTAAGGTGGGATTGTCAACAGGTAACAACGATCTTTTCCTTCGTCGCTGGTGGGAGGTAGACATAGGGCGTATCGGGTTCGGGATGAAGAACCGCAAGGAGGCGCGGGAGTCCGGCAGGAAGTGGTTCCCGTGCAACAAGGGAGGCTCTTTCCGAAAGTGGTACGGCAACCACGAATATGTTGTCAACTGGGAAAATGATGGGGAGGCGATGAGGGCGTTCGGCACGGAGGACGGGGGAAGGCAACGATCCGTTATCAGGAACCCCGACTACTACTTCCGGCCGGCGCTGAATTGGTCGGACATTACCTCTGGACCCTTATCGTTCCGACTGGGAGAGAGTGGGAAAATCTTCAATAACGTGGGGCACTGTGCATTTCATGAGGATCATTCTCAATTGGCCTTGGTGACTGCATACTGTAACACACCTGTTTGTCACGGGCTGGCACAACTGATCAACTCGACTGTCCATTTTCAGGTAGGTGACTTTCAGAAGGTGCCGTTACATCCGCAGGCAGCCAGCCACCTTAAGTCCCACGGATTACACATCGCCAACGAACTTGTAACCGCAACCCGTGCTGACTGGGATGCCTACGAACGCTCTTGGGAGTTCCGCAGCCTGCCATTCCTCCCATCACCCCTTGGTGCCGGTACCGTAGAAGCAAGCCACAGCAGTTGGCGAAGGACCTGCCGGCAGCAGGTGCTCCGCTGCCAACAGCTCGAACAGGAAAACAACCGCATGGTTATCCAAGCCTGCAAACTTGAAGACGAGCTCTTCCCTTACATTGCCCCCCCGAACACATCACACACACATGGCATTACCCTCACGAGCAACCCCGCCTACCGGTATGGCAGGAAAGTTTCTCCAGAAGAATACGAACCGCGCATGCTACGCGATGATATGGCAGCGCTGGTATCCTACGCCATTGGATGCATGATGGGACGCTACAGCCTGGACATGCCCGGACTGATGTATGCCGGAACGGAAGGCGAAGACTTTGACAGCCACAAGTACACCACCTTCACGGCGGACGATGACGCCATTGTACCAATGACGGGGGACTTTGATTTTCCAGACGATGCCACGCGGAGGCTGGAAGCATTCATTGCTACCGTATGGGGGAAGGAGCACCTGCAAGCAAATCTCCGCTTTGTTGCAAGTGCACTGGCCACCGGCCCCTCAACACGCGATGCGCTGCAGCGATACTTGGCAAGAGACTTCTATAAGGATCACCTCAAGGCCTACCAGAAACGCCCGGTGTACTGGCTGTTCACTAGCGGCAGGAGGCGTACGTTCCAATGCCTAGAGCCTTTTGCAAAACCCCGGTGTATTCGGCGATGGTGGCGCCCAAAATGCCCAAATTTTCGGGTTTTTCGACATTACGCCGGGAGCATTGGCATGTGTTGCCTTTGGATCCAGATGTATAGGCGGTCCATAGGCGATGAAGGCTTCCCGGGGGGTGAATTCGAGGCAGAATCCGTGCTTTGCGGGCACACCTATGCCTGGCTCCTGCTTCGCACAAAACCCGATTAGCGCAATTTACGTCTGGATTCCTGTCTCTATTGCACCATACGCAACAGCTGATCTACCGTCAGTACCAGCACGCCGAACATCAAGTGGCATGTCACCTTCTTGTGCCCACGCACGCGGACATTACGACCACCAAACTCATCCTTGAGCCGCCCGAAGGCTCGCTCAACCGTTGAGCGCTCCCTGTAACGAACATCCTCAGGCAGTACCAATCCGGCTGCTCGCTGGGCCGTTTTCTCGCGGATAAGCGCCGCCTTACCTTTGCGTCGCGGATTATGGTCGATAATCGGCACGTGCCCCAAGCCTTTACTGTGCTCGTGAATCTGCTTCGCGTCGTATGCACTGTCCATCAGATCATACAAATTGCGTACCCGCAGTTGAGATATCGTAGCCAACGGAATCGCCGCCTGGCTATCATGCAATGATGCAGAGGAAACAAAACCGCTGATCGGTACGCCTCCGTCGGCCACATCCATGTGCAACTTGTACCCCGTCCATTTCTGCGTATGTCCCTTCGCATTGCGCTTAACGCCTACCGTACATCGCTTCGGTAACTCCTCCAACATCTCCTCTGTCCCCATGGTACGCTGGCGCACCAGCCGCGGCAACTCCTTCGGAGGCTTTTCATCCTTGGTAGGATGCGATGATTTGCACTCTTCTGGACGCTCTAACTCCTTTTTCTGGGGTACCGGGTCCTCTTGCGCCACTATCGCGGTCGAATCCTGCGATGGATGGCCCACCTCCGGTAATTCCTCCTCCATCTCTATTGCCAGCTGGCCCACGAGCCGCTTCGGCTTCTTTGAACGCTCTTCATCCTTGGAAGGACTCGCTGGTTTGCACTCTGGACGCTCCGACTCCTTTTTCAGTACCGGCTTCTCTCGCGCTGCTATTGCGGTCGAATCACGCGATAGGTGCCCCACCAACTGCTCCGAATACCCCTCCTTTATCAGAGCCTCATGTACACGCGTCGGCAATTCCGCCTCTGAAAATTCCCTGAACGCACGTGAAAAGGTCGCCTCACTCGGCACATCCTCCAACCGATGCCAACCACACAAACGCCGCAGCGTCGGATCCGAACGCAACCGCTCCACCAACGCTCTGGTCGTATCCATATTGAACACCATCTTCGCCAGGAACGCCCGCGCAAGGGCAGCACGGCTCTTCAACGGACGCCCGGGTATACCGTCCTGAGCACTGGGCAGAAAGCGCTCAACTCGCACCATCTCCAGTACCGAGAGCAGCTTCTTATGGCGCCCCTCCAAGGGGCCAATCGTTTCCTCCACCCAGGGAAAAAGCTCCCGTTGGCAGTTGATCCAGAATCCGCTTAACTTAGAATTGAGAGACATGAGAACCTTCGTTTATTGCGAGTTTGGTTTCTCCTCCAAAGATACCTAACACGGAGGTTCCAGTCCCTCAAGTGTGCTTGCTAGCACACATTTTCATGGCCTGTAGAATCCTCCATCTGCACCCGCCGAGCAGTCAAATCTACCTGACCAGCCCTCTATCTTAGGAACTCGCATCTTCAGACAAAAACACCCCGATTCAAGGGTTTTGCAAAAGGCTCCCTAGTATACCTGCACCGCTATACGGAGAGCACGCTTGCACGCATGCGGGTGCGCTATGTGGACCCGCTGCAAGAACGCCTGCAGGCCAGGAAGGCCCAGAAAGAGCGGGATATCGCCGATGCGACGACACCCGCCCGGCGACGGCGCCTCGAAAAGGAGCACCAGCGGCTGACCAAGGATGTGGAAGAGTTGAATACGTTCGATGACCAGCTCCGACTCTTCACATTTGACCGGATCCGGCTTGACCTCGACGATGGGGTAAAGGTCAACTACGGAAAGTTCGGATCGCTGCTCAGAGACGTAAAGGCGGTCACAGGAAGAAAACCCGTGCTGCGCTTGGAGTGAAGGCACCGTATGCGCGCGGTGAAGTACACGGTAAAGCAGGCTTGGTCTGCCTGGCGTACCTCGCGGTAGCCCCCGGGTTTCCCAGGATGCCCCGCACAGATCCAGACGTGCGCGCTAACGCATCCGGCTCTTCCCTTGGGTCGCGCCACCGCGCATGACGTTAACAGACCAGCGACCCGGTCCGCTGCCGTAACCGCACCTTCCCCTGGCATACGAACCTGGTTCTGCCCAGTGCATGCCGGGAACTACGGTTTCCCCTCGGGTGCGACGCTTCGCTCCACCAACTCCGCCACATGGTCTTCCATGCTTTGTTCGCCAGCTTCATCGCTACTATCATCGCATCGGACCTCTCTTCAACGTACATCCTCCGATCAGCATTTCGCCTACGCTTCGGCGGCCCCGCCCTTGGCGCTGGGCGTTGAAAAGATCTCCCAGGTCCCGGCAGGATATGTACATACGTCCATGGGGTCTTAGACACCGCGGGCCTGTCCGCCCTCTCACCATAACGATGACGAACATATTGCCTTCAACCGCACCGATAATCTCGGCGACCCGAACGACACATCTTTCGTTGCTCAATATCCCTGGCCATATGCGCCGCTACCGACACTTCACGTCCACCCTCACGAGTGACCGCGCACGGCTCGCGGAAATATGTGCTTGGTTCTTGCTTCATATTACGGGACTTCCACCCGCTATATCCTTGCCAGTTAGCCTGGCGTACCGACGCTCCATGTCCCTGGCCACACGCACCGCTACCGACGCTTCGCGTCTACCCTCACGAGTAGCCACGCACGGCTCGCGGAAATATGTACTTGGTTGTAGCTTCATATTACGGGACTTTCACCCGCTATACCTTGCCAGTTAGCCTGGCACACCCCCTCTTCTCCTACAGGAGAAGCCCCCTTTCAGTGGCTGAAAAAAACTATGAGGCTGAGGTCAAGGACCGCGAAAACAGTTCCGTCGCTTGGAGAAAAACGCCGATCGTCTATCCAAGGGAACGCCGATAAGGATGCAGTAATTGTGGATCAGGATGGGAAGGTTGGCCGTCTGAAAAAATACATTGGAACGAGCGTATCGCCTACTCTCTGGCAATTAGAGTGAGCGTTACACGTTGGCACTCAATGCACTGCACGGTTGGTTGGTTGGTTGAAAAGGAACCGGTAGCTGTTGAGCCCGAGGAGGGGCCGGACGAGTATATCCCGGTAAAGCGCAAGCGGTCTGGGAAGAAGAAGCCGGTGCGCGAGCCGATTCCAGACCATCTGCCCAGAGATGTGATCTACCTTGAGCCGTAGGGCGGCACCGCAGGTTTGAAGTGCACCGGCGTGGAAGTACCACAGCACTGGGTCGGAAGAACCATCTGTTTGCGGGATTGTATGCGGCAGCGCAGCGGTCCGTAGTATTGTACGCTCTTCTTGCTACATTCAAGCTGCGAGAGGTAAATCCGATTGAATGGCTTACCGATGTGCTACGCAGTCTTCCGACATATCCTGCCGAACGCATGGCTAAACTCTTGCCCCATCATTGGAAAGCCAGGATGGACTTGCAGCAAGCTACCGTCAAGAAAGCGGCATAGGAGCCCCTAAACAGGCGCGCCCGGGTCATCGGATAGACCCGTGTACTAGTCTGCGAACACGCTGCCAAGTACTTGACGCATGCACACCCAACCGACGCCAACCTATTAACCTTCGGGCCGCGGTCTAACTTACTCTAATTGAGAGAGTAAGTGCCCTCGTTTATAATGTACTTCACCGGACGGATACAGTCAGACTTGTCACCCCCCACACGGCAATGTTCGGATGCTTCCCAGCGGCACATGCGTCTACTGACGTGCCGACCGACTCCATGCGTTGCTGATCAACCGGACATCACGATACGCGCGGAGTCTCTCTCTGAAGACTATTTGTAAATTATTGGGAATTATATCCGTGAGAGACCAACTGTACACAGTGAGGCACTAGTATCAATTTCACGGGTCATAGGGGTCGGTAACCCGAACGCCCCTCGCCGTGCAGAAGCCCCAATCCCGGAGGCCAGTATGTTTGCAGCCGCATTCAGGTCTGCATGATCCGCATGGCCACAGGACATACACGTGAATTTGCTCCGTGTCTTACGATTACTCGCTTCTGTGTGCCCACACACAGAACACCGCTGACTGCTATAGGCAGCGGTAACCTTTATCACCTTGCGGCACTTATAGCCCAGCATCTGATCCAGCTGGCCCCAACCTGTTCGCAGTATCTCACGGTTGAGGCCAGACTTCTGTCTGACGTTTGTGCCAAAGCTCTCCATCGTCCCCTTAGCTGAACGTGTCATCGCTTTGATCTTCAGGTCCTCCAGTATCACCGTTGAGGAGCAATTGGCAATACTGCGACTTACCTGGTGGTTCGCATTCTTGAGGACGTTAGCACGCTTGCGCTGTATGCGGGCGATTCTATGCTTCCGCCTGTTACGACGGTTGGAGCCTTTCTTCTGTCTCGCCAGTCTTCGCTGATGCCGCTTCAACTTGGCATCAAGACGCTTGGTATCCGGTTGTCTGATAATGCTTGTATCGCCCTCTGTGGAGACCATAGCAACCTGCCCGCAATTACGGTCAATGCCTACAGCACCGCCGGTATCCTCTATTACAGGTGCCTCCATCTTGTAGCAGATGACAGCATACCCTTTGCCGGCGTTCTTCTTTACAGTAGCTTTGACGGGTATACCATCAGGGTACGGGTTGCCTCCCCGCCTGCGGAGCGCCATATATCCCACTTTCGGGATATACAGCTTGCCATCCCGAACCCCTACGTTATCCGGGATCGTGAACGAAGGCGTACTACCACGTCTGGAATGGAATCTCGGTCTTCTCTTACCCCCCCTTAAGAATGCCTTCCATGCATCCGCCTGATATTTCAATGTGTATCTAACGACACCAAAGGAGTATTCAGGTAGTCACTCGACCGTACGGCGCAGTGCCGTGAACCGCTTCCCCAGCGAGAAGAAGCTTACCGAGGGCGGCTTCTCTCCAGCCTCTTTCGCTTTCCTGTACGCCTCGCTCTGCCCACGAAATGCGGTCACCTGTGTTTAGCTCCTCGCTTTCGCAAACACAAAAAGGAGGCCCCGCCCTGCGACGAAGCCTCCTTTCCTTGAAGGGTCCTGGCACCGTCCTACTCTCCCACCACGAAGGGCAGTACCATCGGCGCTGCGGGGCTTAACGGCTCTGTTCGGAATGAGAAGAGGTGTGGCCCCCGCGCTATAGGCACCAGGATAGTCAAGGCCCGTCCGAGGACAGGCCTATGTCCTGACACAATGATTCGCCGCATGCAGGCGCGCCGCGCAATGGGCACCTGACTTTTGTAAAAACCAAAAGTTTAAGCCTAATGGGCAATTAGTACGGCTCGGCTGAACATGTTGCCACGCTTACACCTGCCGCCTATCAACGTCCTAGTCTCGAACGGCCCATAGGGGAGACCTCATCTTGCGGTGGGCTTCGTGCTTAGATGCTTTCAGCGCTTATCCCTTCCGAACATAGCTACCCTGCGATGCAGCTGGCGCCACAACAGGTACACTAGCGGTTCGTCCACTCCGGTCCTCTCGTACTAGGAGCAGATCCGCTCAAGTCTCCAACGCCCACGGTAGATAGGGACCGAACTGTCTCACGACGTTCTGAACCCAGCTCGCGTGCCGCTTTAATGGGCGAACAGCCCAACCCTTGGGACCTTCTCCAGCCCCAGGATGCGACGAGCCGACATCGAGGTGCCAAACCTCCCCGTCGATATGAACTCTTGGGGGAGATTAGCCTGTTATCCCCGGCGTACCTTTTATCCTTTGAGCGACGGCCCATCCATTAGGAACCGCCGGATCACTAAGTCCTGCTTTCGCACCTGCTCGACCTGTATGTCTCGCAGTCAAGCACCCTTGTGCCTTTACACTCTGCGCATGATTACCGACCATGCTGAGGGTACCTTTGAGAGCCTCCGTTACTCTTTAGGAGGCGACCGCCCCAGTCAAACTACCCACCTGGCACTGTTCCCCGACCGGATTCACGGTCGCGGGTTAGACACCAGCTAAAGCAAGGGCGGTATTTCAAGGGTGGCTCCACCGAAGCTGGCGCCCCGGATTCATAGCCTCCCGCCTATCCTACACATACCTTAACCAATGTCAATGCCAAGCTGCAGTAAAGGTGCACGGGGTCTTTCCGTCCCACCGCGGGTAGCCGGCGTCTTCACCGGCACCACAATTTCACCGAGCCCGTGGCCGAGACAGTACCCAAGTCGTTGCACCATTCGTGCAGGTCGGAACTTACCCGACAAGGAATTTCGCTACCTTAGGACCGTTATAGTTACGGCCGCCGTTTACCGGGGCTTCAGTCGTGAGCTTCGCTGCCGAAGCAGCTAACCCCCTTCCTTAACCTTCCGGCACCGGGCAGGTGTCACTCCCTATACATCATCTTGCGATTTAGCAGAGAGCTGTGTTTTTGTTAAACAGTCGCTTGGGTCTTTTCACTGCGGCCTTCCCTCGCTTTTAATAAGGGAAGGCGCTCCTTCTCCCGAAGTTACGGAGCGATTTTGCCTAGTTCCTTAGCCACGGATCACTCG